>JALYTV010000149.1 GCA_030854105.1 Verrucomicrobiota bacterium
CGAGTGGACGATTGAGCGCAGACGCGGCGCAGGTTCGTCGGCGGCCTGGCGCAAAACCGAAAGTGGATTCGTTCCGAGAAATGGCGGCCGCCCACTCAGCAGGTGAAAGAAAATGGCGCCAAGACTGTAGATGTCGGCCGCCGGTGTGAGATCGGCCGCGCGGCCTTCGGCTTGTTCGGGGGCAATGAAACCGGGCGTGCCAAACGTTGTCACGGTTCGGGTGAGATCGCTCTCTTCGCCGACCATTTTCGCGAGACCGAAATCGCTCACCTGCGGTTCGCCGCGGCTATCGAGCAAAATATTTCCCGGTTGCAGATCGCGGTGCAGAATTCCTTTTCCATGCGCGTAGTCGATCGCGCGCGCGACTTTCGCCATCAGCTGCACACAGGCGTGCGGATTATTGCGCAGCGAAGGTGCCACATCGCGCAAGCTTCCGCCGGTCGCCCATTTCATGCTGAAAAACGGCGAACCATCTTCCTGCCCAACTTCATAAACCGGCAGGATGTTCGGATGATCCAGACTGGCCGCGGCTTCGACCTCGCGCCGGAATCGATGCAGGCGTTCGTGCGAATCGGCGTGATAACCGAGCACCCGCTTCAGCGCGACGATGCGGCGGGAATGTCGTTGGCGTGCGCGGTAAATTACGCCCATTCCGCCGCGCCCGATCTCGCCGAGAATTTGATAATTGCCGAGGTGCCAATGCGTGTCGGACACATCCGCTTCGCTCAAGACTCGCTCGAATTCTTCGCTGGAAGATTCGCCTTCATCCTCCGTCGCGCCCAGGAGCAGGCAATTCACACAGGTGCCGCGCGCCGCGCGGATAGTGGCGCCGCATTGTTTGCACGCCGTCGGATTATCGAGCACGCCCGCCGGGGAATCGGAAATCGGAGGAAACGCCTGGATCATTGCTCCGCCGCGGCGAGGGCTGCGCAAAGATGACGAATTTCATCCGCGACATCAGCCGGATCCGCCACGGTTCGCGAAATTTCATCGCGCAAGAGCCACCGATAACGCCGCCGCAAATTATGCAGCTGGCGTTTGATCGCGACCTCGGACAAACCAAGAACGGTCGAGAGCGCAGAATAGGAAATGTCGCCGCGTTCCGCCGCCAGATATCCGCTCAGCGCATCGAACAAACGCAATCGACCTTTGTGCTCACACTCTTCCCCCAGCCGCCGCAGTGCTTGTTCCACCACGGTCGCCGCCCAGCGCAAATCGAAGAGCCGCTCAGGTTCGAGCGATTCCAGCGCACGCGAGGAGATGGATAATTGCGAGGGCGCTTCCGCTATCCAATCGTCCCAGGAAACAAATTGCACTCGTCCGCCACGCTTATGCGCGTTGCGTTTGTTCAGGGCATCGTTCAGAAAATTCTTGAGCGACGTCAGCAGGAGTGAACGAAAACGGCCCCGCTTCCGATCAGCCCGGTGCAACCACTCTGGTTCGATGATCTTGAGGAAAAATTCCTGCGTCAGATCCTGCGCATCTTCGACCGAAAAACCGCGCCGGCAGATATAGAGAAAAATCGGTCGCCAATAAGTGCGGCAAAGTTGGGTGAGCGCGCGACGAGCCTTCTCTTCGTCGCTTTCCATCGTGGCGCCGAGGAGAATCAGGCTCCACCGCGTGGTGGAAAAAGCGCACGGTTGACCTGCGTCTTGATCTGCCCCTGGGTTCACGACGCGTATGCTCGTTAGGCAGTCTTTCTAAAACAAGCGTAAAAAGCAAAACGAAGGGGAATTGCAAGACTTGTTAGCTTCTCAGTCTTTGAAGGATTCATGGATAATCCGATGGTTGCCAACGGCTATGCTAAAGTGCGCGGCATGGAGGTGTCGCGTGAACCAACCGCCGTGCGTTCGATGTTTGATCGCATCGCTCCGCGCTACGATTGCGCGAATCATTTGCTCAGCGGCGGAATCGATTTTTGGTGGCGATATCGCGCGGCTAATCTCGTGGCCAGTTGGCAACCGGCGCGCGTGCTGGATTTGGCGACGGGCAGCGGGGATCTCGCGCTAGCGATCCAACGCAAACTTCCGCAGGCCGAAATCGTCGGAGCGGATT
>JALYTV010000038.1 GCA_030854105.1 Verrucomicrobiota bacterium
GCCGACCTGGCTCGCGATGTTGCCTTTGAACATTCCGCATCCGAGAACCAAACAAAGCAGCGCGAATAAAAAGGCCGGTTCGCACGCCATGAGAAAATGCCCGAGCGCCATGGTGAGCGCGCCGAGTAGCACGGTGAGACGACGCCCCAGCAGGCGATCGGCCAGGAAACCACCGAAGATCGGCGTGAGATAAACGGTCGCGGCGTAGGTGCCGAAGATGGCGGAAGCAAGCGCCTGGCCTTCGCGCCCGGCATAGAGCTGGCGGAATTGCTCGAAGAACAGCACGTGCTCGATGCGCCCCGGCTGCAGGAGATACTTGACCATGTAAAGGACCAGCAGCGCCTGCATGCCGTAGTAGGAAAAACGTTCCCACGCCTCGGTGAAGGCGAGATACCAGAGCCCGCGCGGATGCCCGAGAAAACCAGGGACGTGATCTTCGCCGACCAGCGGCGCGGCATCTTCGGGTTCGGCAACGGCGGTCATGCGTGCGGCGAGATTAGCGAAAGCGATGCGCGCGTGACCAGCGAAGACTGTAAAGTCGGCGCAACATGAGCGCGCTGCTTATCATCGGCGGAGGACCGGCGGGAATGCGCGCCGCGGAAGTGGCGAGCGCGGGCGGCGCAAAAACGATTTTGTGTGACGCGCAAAGTTCGTGCGGCCGGAAATTTCTTATCGCCGGCCGCGGCGGATTGAACCTGACGCACAGCGAGCCGGTGGAAAATTTTCCCGCGCGCTACGGCGGCGAAGCGGAACGCTGGCGCGGTTTGCTGAGCGAGTTCGGCCCGGCGGAATTGCAGGAATGGTCGCGCTCGCTCGGGATCGAGACTTACGTCGGCTCGAGCGGTCGTGTTTTTCCCGAAGGCCAAAAAGCGGCGGGGCTTTTGCGCGCGTGGCTGGAGCGTTTGCGCGGGCAGGGAGTGCAATTCGAATTCGGCGCGCGACTGAGCGCGCTGGATCGCGTCGGCCAACAATGGCGCGCGCATTTTGCCGGCCGCGAGATCATAGCCGACGCGATCATCCTCGCGCTGGGTGGCGCGTCGTGGCCGGAGACGGGCTCGGACGGACAATGGCCGGTGCTGCTGGAAAAATTAGGCATCGCGATCACGCCGTGGACGCCAGCGAATTGCGGCTGGGAAGTCGATTGGCCGGCGGAATTTTTGACGAAAGCCGAAGGCAAGCCTTTGAAAAATCTGACCGTACGCGCAGGCGACGAAAGCGTTTCCGGCGAATTGCTGGTAACCAAATATGGGCTCGAAGGCGGCGCGATTTATCGGCTCGGTCGCGCCTTACGCGCGATGGAAAAACCGGCGCTGACCATCGATTTCAAACCGCAGCTCAGCGCGGAGATTCTGAGCGAACGCGCCGCGAGTTTGGCGAACAGGACCGACTGGTTGCGCGCGTGGAAACTGCATCCGGCAGCCGTCGCGTTGCTGGAGACGCAAGCGGACGTCAGCCAGCGCGATCACCTGATTGCGCTGGTTAAAAATTTCCGGCTCGCATTGCGCGGCCCGCGGCCGATTGCCGAGGCCATTTCCTCCGCGGGCGGCGTGCGCTGGAGCGAGTTCGACGAAAATCTCATGCTGCGCAAAGCGCCGGGGATTTTCGTCGCGGGCGAAATGATCGATTGGGAGGCGCCAACGGGCGGTTATTTGCTGCAAGGCTGCTTCTCCACCGGCACTCGCGCGGGTCGCGCCGCGGCGGATTGGGTTTGCCGTTAGCCGACCCGATTTTCTCGGCTTCTTCGTGACAGATCGCGCTGTCTAACGTCCGCTCGCTGACGGGCTAATGAAAATTAAAAAATGTTACAAATTTATTCTTGAGCGGTGTGAGCCCGATACCCCATCTTGTAGATCGGTTGGGCGGCTGCCGCTATTACTTGTTGTTCGCGCATGGACAGCGCGTTCACAGGTTATTCGGTGTTCTGCTCACGATTTTTCGCCAGTTATTCACAAAACCAGCCCGCCGCAGCCCTATGATCCAACTTAAATCCGGCGTTTCCGCCTCTCACTTAAACAAAGATCGCAAATCCGCCGAACGCCATCGCGCCCGTACAAAAGCGAAAAAATCGGGCGGCTTGCGTTTCAAGCGTTGCTTCAGCGACTCGAAGGTGAAGCCCTTCGACCAGATCGAATGGGATCGCCGCACGGCGAAGATCACGGACGACGCCGGCAAAATTATTTTCGAGCAAAAAGACATCGAAATGCCGTCGAGCTGGAGCGAACTCGCGACGAAGATCGCGGTCTCGAAATATTTCTACGGCGACATCGCCAACGGCACCGATCCGCACAAAGGCGGCCGTGAAACGTCGGTGCGGCAATTGATTCATCGCGTCACGCGCACGATCACGGATTGGGGCAGCGCGGACGGCTATTTCGCGGACGCGGCGACGGCGGAATTATTTTACGACGAACTGACCTGGCTTTGCCTCAATCAATACGGCGCGTTCAATTCGCCGGTCTGGTTCAACGTCGGGCTCTATCATCAATACGGCATCGGCAAAGGCGCGGGCGCAGGCAATTATTTCTACCAGCGCGAGAGCGGACAGGCGGAGCGAGCGAAGTCGCAATACGAATATCCGCAAGGCAGCGCCTGCTTCATCCAATCGGTAGACGACACGATGGAGGACATCATGCGCCTGGCGATGAGTGAAGCGATGCTGTTCAAATACGGGAGCGGCACCGGCAGCGATCTTTCGTCGTTGCGCAGCACGCGCGAGAAATTGAGCGGCGGCGGCAAACCGAGCGGCCCATTGTCGTTCCTGAAAGTGTACGATCAGGTCGCGAACGTGGTGAAGAGCGGCGGCAAAACGCGGCGCGCGGCCAAGATGAATACGCTGAAGGATTGGCATCCCGACATCGAAGAATTCATCGACGCCAAGCAGCGCGAAGAGAAAAAGGCGTGGGCGTTGATCGAGGCCGGCTACGACGGCAGCTACAATGGCGACGCTTACGGCTCGGTCATGTATCAGAACGAAAATCTGAGCGTGCGCGTGAGCGACGACTTCATGCATTCGGCGGTGAAAGGCGAGGAATGGTGGACACGCCGCGTGCGCGACGGTTCGCCCTGCGACCGCAAAGATGCGCGCACGCTATTGCGCAAAATCGCCGAGGGCACGCATATCTGCGGCGATCCCGGGATGCAGTTCGACACCACGATCCACAAGTGGCACACCTGCAAAGGGACCGACCGGCAGAATTCCACCAATCCGTGCAGCGAGTATCTCTTCCTTGATAACACGGCGTGCAATCTCGCGTCGCTGAACCTGATGAAGTTCAAGGACGCGGAGGGCGCATTCGACGTGGAGCGTTTCAAATCGGCGGTGCGCATCTATATTACCGCGCAGGAAATTCTCGTCGATAACGCAAGCTACCCGATCAAGGAGATCGCGGAGAACTCGCACATTTTCCGCACGCTCGGGCTCGGCTACGCGAATCTCGGCTCGCTCATTATGAGCTACGGCTACGGTTACGACAGCGCGGAAGGCCGTGCGCTAGGCGGCGCGATCACGTCGATCATGACCGGCGAAGCGTATGAGCAAAGCGCGTTGCTGGCGCGCGCGATGGGACCGTTCCCTGGCTATCGCGATGCGCGTTGCAGCGGCATCAGCAAACCGGTCGCGAAAGATAATGTCGCCTCGATGCTCGAGGTCATCGAGTTGCATCGCGCTGCGGTCGAGGAAATCGCCGACGTCGAAGAGTTCGCGTTTCTGAAAGAAGAAGCGGCGAAGACCTGGGAAAGCGCCGCGCAGATCGGACGCCTTCACGGTTATCGCAATGCGCAGGTCACCGTCCTCGCACCAACCGGCACGATCAGTTTCCTCATGGATTGCGACACCACCGGCATCGAGCCCGACATCGCGTTGGTAAAATACAAGCTGCTCGCCGGCGGCGGCATGTTGAAAATCGTCAACCGCACCGTGCGGCAGGCGCTGGAGAAGCTGCAATATTCCGGCGACGACATCGAGCGCATCATCGCGCACATCGATTTGTTCGACACCATCGAAGACGTGCTCGATACCGACGGCTCAGCGATTACGTCAGGACTGAAGCCGGAACATTTGCCGGTGTTCGATTGCGCCTTCAAGGCCGCGCGCGGCGAACGTTCGCTGCATTATCTCGGTCACCTGCGCATGATGGCGGCGGCGCAGCCGTTCTTAAGCGGCGCGATCTCGAAGACGGTGAATCTGCCGGAAACAGCCACGGTCGACGACATCATGAACACGTATGTCGAAGGCTGGCGCCTCGGTTTGAAAGCGATCGCCATTTATCGCGACAACTCGAAACGCTCCGCACCGTTGAACGTGAAAAAGACGAAAGACATGGGCGGCAATATCGTTGGCGACATCGCGATGGTGGAGCGTCCCGAATTGGAAGCGCGCATTCTGGAATTGGAGAAAGAACTCGCGGTCGCGCAGGGCAAACCCGCGCGGCATCGCATGCCCGACACGCGCATGTCGCTCACGCATCGCTTCGATATCGCCGGCCACGAAGGTTACATTACCGTCGGTCTTTTCGAAGACGGCATGCCGGGAGAATTGTTCGTCACCATGTCGAAGGAAGGCAGCACGATTGGCGGCCTCATGGACACGGTCGGCACGCTCACTTCCATCGCGCTTCAATACGGCGTACCGCTAGAAAGCCTCGTCAAAAAATTCGCATACCAACGTTTCGAGCCGAGCGGGTTCACCAAGAATCCCGATATTCGGAACGCCACCAGCATCGCCGACTACGTTTTCCGCTGGCTCGGTTGCCAATTCATCAAAGGTTACAAGGAAGCGACGTCGCCCAATCGCGGGCAAGCGGAATTGCCGATGAAGGATCTCGCCGAGATCGACAAGAAAGCGATCAACCGTCCCGTGCGCGATCTCGCGCGCAGCGGCGAGAAGGAAGTGCTCGACGTCATCACCAATCACACGTCGAACGACGGGGCGACCAATGGCGCCACCCTCACCCACGCCGAACGCGTGCAGGAAGCGCTCGGCAACATGTTCATGGACGTGACGTGCTCGCATTGCGGCAGCGAGAAAGTGATCCGCGCCGGCGCCTGCGGCGTCTGCACCGATTGCGGCACGAGCCAGGGCTGCAGCTGATTTAAAAACGAACGGCGGTCGTTCGCACGACCGCCGTCAGACTTTGAACCCGTAGTTTAACCGGACAAAACACAGGCGTGCTAAGCTCGAGATGGGAGTCCGATTCTCCCCGGGTTCAAATTCGTTTCTGACGTGATGTCACATTGATTGATGCCTCGCGTCAATTCAAAATCGCATAAATCAAATTGGGCGCGTTGAATTAGACACTCGCGCGTGGTCGCATAAACTGTGAGCTCCTTCGCATTCGGCGAAGGGGCACTATTTTCTTATGGCAATGACCGAAGCGGAAATTCAGCGGCAAAAAGAAATGCAGCAGGCGGAAGAGCTGCTCTTCAGCGGGAAACAGGAACTCGGTTTCGCGAAGGGACTTTTCCTCGGGCAATTCGTGGCGGATTGGGCGATGCCGTATCCGCGGCTCTCGCCGCCGCAGCAGGAAGAACTCCAGAGCGCGCTGGCTGACGTCCGTGCGATGCTCGATCGCGAGCTGGATTCCGATGCGATCGATCGCATGGCCGATATCCCGCGCAACGTCATTACCGGTCTCGCGCAAACCGGCGTGCTCGGCATGACGGCGCCGACGGAATTCGGCGGCCGCGGTTTCACGCAGATGGCGTACTGCAAAATTCTCGAAGAGATCGGCAGCCGCGACGCGTCCGTTTCGGTTTTCACGAATGCGCATCACTCCATCGGCGTACGTGCGCTTTTGCTTTTCGGCACGAAGGAGCAAAAGGCGAAGTGGTTGCCCGGGCTCGTTTCCGGGCAGCAGCTCGGAGCCTTCGCCCTTACGGAAGAAAACGCCGGCTCGGATGCGGCGAATGTACAAATGACGGCGACGCCGACGGAAGATGGCAGCGCGTTTATTCTCAATGGCGAAAAACGCTACATTACCAACGCCGGCATCGCGCAGGTGTGGACGGTGATGGCGCGCACGCCGGTTCCCGGCAAGCCGGGCAAGGATGCGATCACTGCGTTTCTCGTTACGCCCGATATGCCGGGCGTGGAGATGGTGAATGCGCGGCTCGAGAAGCTCGGCATCCGCGGCACCGCGACCGCGCAATTTAGACTACGCGATGTGCGCGTGCCGAAAGAGAACGTGATCGGACCGCTCGGGAAAGGTCTGCGCGTCGCGCTGACCGTGCTCGATTTCGGTCGCACCACTTTCGGTGCCTGTTGCACAGGTGCGGCGAAAACGTGTTTGCGCATGGCGATCGCGCACGCGAACTCGCGCCGGCAATTCAACAAAACGCTGGGCGATTTCGATCTGGTGAAGAAAAAAATCGCGCGCATGGCGGCGGATATTTACGCGATGGAAGCGATGACGCAGGTGACGGCGGCGCTCATCGACCGCGGCCTCGAGGATTACATGATCGAGACGGCGATGCTGAAAGTTTTTACTACCGAACGCCTGTGGGACGCGGTCAACGACGCGTTTCAAATTCACGGCGGCGCGGCCTACTTCAGCGACAATCCGCTGGGTCGCATGCTGCGCGACGCGCGCATCAATCAAATCGGCGAAGGCTCGAACGAAGTGCTCACGTCATTCATCGCGCTCGTCGGCATGCGCGGGCCGGGCATGGAGTTCAAAGAAATTTACGACGCTACTGTCGGCGGCCAGTTCAATCGCGCTGGCAAAGCGTGGAATGCCGGCCTGAGCCGGCTCAGCGCCACCGTGCGCACGCCGGCGGTACCGGTGCGCAGCGCGGAATTGCGCAAATACGCCAGCCAACTGGGCAGTTTGATTCGCAGTTTCAATTTCGCGGTTAATCGCGCGCTCGTCGTTCATCGCGAGCCAGTGCTCGACATGCAGCTCATTCAAGAGCGCGTCGCCGGCGCGGCCATGGAATTATTCGCCGCCACCTGCACGCTCAGTCGTTGGGACAGCGAATTGCAGAGCGGACCGCACAACGGCACTTCCGCGAACGGCCAGGATCATGCCGCGGCGCATTTGTTCCTGCGCCAGTCGTTGCGCAAGACGCGGGCATTTCTCGCTGGCCTTAGCGACAACGACGACAAAGCATTACTCGCGGCAGCGAAAGTTGCGCTAGCGCACGACCAGTAGACAACCGCACGCAAGACCGAGCGCTCGAGGCAGGACGGCCAGGTTCCTGCTTATAGCCTGCCGGTGAAGATCGATCGCAAAACGCTCGTGACGCATTGCCATTTGCTTCTGTGGTTGGGCCTGAGCGCAGGCTTCCTTTGGTCGACCCGGACCATCCCCAAACGGATGCTAACGGGATGCGATACCGTTGTGCCCAACGCTTCTGCCGCCGGCATCGGCACACGAGATTCTTATCACACGACCGATTATTACCTGCGATTCTACACTGGGTCGCTGGGCGCTTCCCAGGTGCTCACTACTGCTTTTGATGGGACGGCTCCCCAACATCCGCTCGTTGTCATCACCAAGGGCTCGCAGACGAGCAGCGTCTTTCTAGGCATGCTCATGGCTTACCTGAGCTGGCCGCATCCGGTGCAAACCCTTAAACTGGATAAGCCCAAGAGCGCGTTCGAACTCGCGCAGATCCAACCGTCAATTGTCTCCGGTCTTGTTTTTTGCGACGTGGATCCCCCTGCGTCACTCGGGCCGGGCGTCCCGCTCGGGCGCAACTCCACCATTTTCATGAGGCGCGGCCAGCAGGCAGCGAAATAAAATGGGGGTGCTCGCGGCCATATTCATCCTTCTCCTCAGCGGCGGCGGCATCGCTGCTCTGGCGATGGCGCGGAATCAGCGCCTGCCCTTGGCGGAATTTTGCTGCCTCTCATGGCTTTTCGGAGTTGGGTTCATTTCCCTGTCCCTTTGGATCTGCTCGAACTTCGTCACTGGCATTTCGCTGCCGGTCGCAGTCATTACGTGCGCCGTATTGCTGGCCTGGCTCAGTTGGAGATCGATGCAAAGACACGGCGCAAGTTTTTCCTGCGCGCTGCCGGACGGGAAACTCGAGTGGCTGCTGCTCCTGCTCCTGCTCGCGCAAATAGCCATCGTGTTCTACGGCTCCGCTCGGCAGACTCTCGGCTGGGATGGCCTTCTGGTCTGGGAAATCAAGGCTCGCTTCGCCTTTCTGAGCGGCGGTCATCTGCCAGCGCAGTATTTTAGTGAGCCAGGGCGCGCCTTCAGTCACCCCGAATATCCATTAGCCATCCCGTTCACCCAGCTATGGATTTATCTTTGCCTCGGCGAAGCCAATCAATTTTGGGCAAAAGCGATCTTCCCGGTTTTCTATGTTGTCGGCGCAACGCTGCTCGCTCTCTTCGGCACTCGCCTCACGGGCAAACGAACGATTGGCTACCTGCTCGCGCTGCTGCTTTTTTTCATTCCGCAGGTGACCATCGCGGCCGGTGGCGCCCTCACCGGTTACGCCGATTTCCCGCTCGCCGCTTTCTATCTCGCGACAATTGGCTACCTGCTGTGCGCGGTATCGGAGAGCGATCAGCAGTCATTCCCGATCTACGCGCTCTGCCTCGCGCTCCTGCCCTGGGTCAAAAAGGAAGGCACCATTCTTTGGGCCATCGCGGCACTGGCTGGCGCTCTTGTCCTCATCAAACAACGTCGCTCGTGGCGGTGGTGGCTCGCGCTCTTGCCCGGCTTCGCGCTGATCTGCGGCTGGAACTTATTCCTGCTGGTGCATCGCGTAGCCGCGCCTGCGGATTTCGGCTCCGTCAATTTTCACGAACTCATCGTTCACGCCGACCGCATCGCCCCGATTTTCCACAGCGTCGCCCGGGAAATGATCAACACCAGCCGCTGGGGAATTTTTTGGCTGCTCGTTGGCTTGGCCCTTTGCTACGGGATCATTAACCGGCACCGTCTCCGGGCAATCCTTTTGCTACTCACTGTCACCGTCCCGATCACGATTTATTCGTCGCTGTATCTCTTCAGCGGATGGCCAGTTTATCTTAATCACCTTCAGTCTTCGCTCCCGCGCCTTTTGCTTCAAGTAACGCCGTTGGCCTGGCTAATGATCGGGCTGGCTATGAGCCAACGTCGCGGCAGCTCGTACAGGAGTGGGTCCAGCGATTACGCACCCCCGCAATCGTGACGGGTTCGTTGGCGCAGTTCTAGCTCCAAAAGGCGCTATGGCGAAGACCGCGAAACTCGAGCCGCCCGCTCCGGAGCCCCTGGATCTTAGCGGCAAGCGCGTCCTCATTTTCATCGTCGCGTATAACGCCGAAAAGACGATCGCCAAAGTCCTGTCGCGCATCCCCGCCGCCCTTCACCGTAACGAAGTCGAGGTCCTCATTATCGATGACTCCTCGCGGGACGAAACGTTCGCCCACGGCCTTCGCTACGAGCAAACGCACTCGAATTTCAAGATCACGGTCCTGCGCACGCCGGAAAATCAAGGCTACGGCGGAAATCAGAAACTCGGTTACCGCTATGCCATCGACCACGGCTTCGACATCGTGGCGCTCGTTCACGGCGACGGGCAATACGCTCCCGAAGAACTTCCTCATCTTCTGCGGCCGCTGCTAAGCCATGAAGCGGCGGCCGTTTTCGGCTCGCGCATGATTGATAAGCAGGCCGCGCGTGCCGGTGGCATGCCGCTCTACAAATGGGTGGGCAATCAAATTCTGACCACCTTCCAAAATCGGATGCTCGGCACGAAGCTCTCCGAGTTTCACTCCGGCTACCGGCTCTACACTACCAAGGCGCTGGCACAAATTCCGTTCGAGAAAAATACGAACGACTTTCATTTCGACACCGAGATCATCGTGCAGCTTGTGCTCAAGAATTTGCGCATCCTCGAGCTCCCGATTCCGACCTATTACGGCGACGAAATTTGCCATGTTAACGGCATGAAGTACGCGCTCAATGTCGCGCGCACCATGTTTCGCGCACAATTTCATCGGGCCAACCTCCTATTTGATCGCAAGTTCGACCTGCAGCCAGCCGAGGAAAATTACGATCTCAAACTAGGTTTTCCGTCCTCTCACACTGCGGCAATCGATGCCGTACCCAACGGCAGCCACGTGCTCGACATCGGCTGCGGTCAAGGCTATGTCGCCCAAGAACTCGCGCGAAAGGGATGTCGCGTCACGGGCATGGATCAATACGCACCGCCGACTCCAATCGGAACGAGTGCCATCGATTTCATCCGCTGGAATCTCGATCGTGCAGAATTTCCGGTGAACGTTTCCCGCTTCGATCAAATCTTGTTGCTCGACATAATCGAACACCTAAAGGAGCCCGAGCACTTCATGGACGAACTTCGCTTTGCCACCGCCTGCAAGCGACCCGAGATCATCATGACGACGGCCAATATCGCCTTCGTGATCAATCGACTGATGCTCCTTTTCGGACAGTTTAATTACGGCAAAAAGGGAATTCTCGACGCCACCCACACGCGACTCTTCACGTTTCGCTCGCTACAGGAATTGCTCGATCAATCAGGCTACAAAATTCTTGAGACGCGCGGAATTCCGGCGCCCTTCCCCAAGGCGATTGGATCGAACTGGATTTCGCGGTTGCTGCTGCGTTGCAACCAAATGCTTATTCAGATCAGCAAAGGCTTGTTTTCCTACCAGATCTTCGTTCGCGCTGAGGCCAAGCCAACTGTGCATAACCTTCTCGGTGAAACCATCAGTCTGAGCAACAGGCACCGCGAGGCCGCCTTGGAGCTCGTCGCCTAGCGAGCTATTTTACAATATGCAAAGCGTGGAGAAGGCCTGCAGGGACTAGCTCGTAAAGGCCGCCTTTGACGAATAGAATATTGTATTGCCGGAGATCCAGCAGAGATAGGCCCGTAACTAATCCGGCGGCGACAGCGGATCGGTGCCGACGAAACTGGGAGGCGAGATCGCCAATTGCTACCACGGCAAGATAACGCAACGGCATATCCCAAATATCTGCGTAGCGAAGATTCATGCCATATCGCACGTTGCACATCACAGCGTAGGTCGCGCACACGAAAATAACGAGGAAGAGCTCCGGCTTGTTCGTCCACTGTAAGCGGAAGACTTTTCCCACCGCGAGAAGCAGGACAAACGGACTCAGTAAGAGAAGGTCAGTCAAGTAGCGGTACCAAGGGCCGTCGCCGGTGGCGATCGCGAAAGGAAGCGCGGAAGCCTTCGTCACGAGCAGCCGGTAGGTTTGCACGAAGGTGTCGACGCCTCCGCAGAGAAAAATCAGGATGACCAAGCCAAGCAAGGGACCGAGCACGGTGCAGCCAACAAGCTCACGGGTAACTTTCCCGAAACCGACCCAGTAATTTAGTGCCAATACCACTAACAGGCCGATATAGGTGAACATGGCGTTTTCTTTCGTGACGACGATAGAAGCTAGCGCTAGAACGTAGAGCACAAGAAGACGCCGGTTTCCCGGCCGTCGCAAATTCTCCCAGAGAAGCCACAGGCAACAGGTGGCCCAGAAAGCGAAGAATCCGTCGATCAACGCGTGCTGCCCCATGTGAATTTGCATCGGGGAGCACGCCATCAAGGCAGCGACGCCAAGGGCAACATTCCCGCCGCCTAACCGCCAGGAAAAGACCGTCGCGAGAAATAGCAGGAGCACGCTAAACAGGCTCGAAATTGCAAGTAACGAGGTGATGGCATCAGCGCCAGACACGGAATGCCACGCGTAAGCCGAAAAGATGTAAAGGAAGCGCGTCGGCGGAAGGAGAGCCATCTTTATTCCCGTCTGGGCCTCTACGTAATCTTGCGCAATTGATGGATACGCTCCAAGTCCGCCCTGAATCAAACCTTGGACGTACGTACGATACAGTTCTTCATCGAAACCAATCGCGGTAAAACCCGGCTCTCCTCGCAACGCTCCCAAGGCTTGCAACGGGGCTTGGCGAGCGACAAACAGCGAAGCCGGAAGCCGCCAGTACGTTCCGAAGAGAAGGACGAGGATCAGCCCGGTGACGAAGAGTTTGTCACACAAAACGCGCTCGCGTGAGACCGCAGGCGAACCCGAGAGAGACGAATCTACTTCAACTATGTTCATGTGAGAAGAGTCGGGTTATCGACGAAGTAACTGGTCTCGCAGTTGCAGGAATTCCGACCGGGTGGGATCTAATCGAGTCGCTTCCTCGATCTCCGCGGTCGCAGCGGAAAAATCACCCGCACCAAGACACGCCCTGGCCAATAGGTAATGCGCTTTGGGATCGACAGAAGATTGCTGCAAAGCACGACGAAACAATGTTTCCGCGGCTCGCCATTGCCGCTCCTCGAGCGCAATCACTCCGAGGTTGTTAGACGCTCCTCCATGGTGGGGATCCAAGCTTAGGGTCACCCGGTAGAAATGCTTTGCCGTCTCATTATCGCCTTCCGTGAAATGCAAATTGCCTTGTGCGAAATTCACTTCCGCGTTTTCGGGTGAATATGCGTATGCCGCATTGAGCTTCCTACGGGCGAGATCGAGCTGGTTATTATCCAACGCCTGCAAGCCGGAGTTGTAGTAATCGAGAGCCCAGAGAGTGGGGTCGTTCAGTGGCATGGAAATAAAGAAGATGCTTCCAACGAGAAGTCCCCCGTATGTCGAAGCGCCCCAATAGTGGCGATCAACAATGCTTCGCCAGAAATACGCCAGGCCAAGCGCAGCGAAAATTAAAAGTCCCGGAGCGGCCGCCAATCGGTATCTCTCCGTGACAAATACACTAAGGAGAGAGGCCATCTGTAGTAGAATGCCGACTGCCACCCAGCGCGACGCCGGGGCGTAGAGCCACGAAAGGATCAGGCCCGGAATGGCCAGAGCGGAAGCGAACCCGAAATAAATTCCCGGGAGCGTAACGTGCTGGTCCCGCAGGGTAGTCACGATGCTGAGGTCGTCGTACTGAAACGCGCTCCAGAAGTTCCGCACCTTTACGCCGAGCAACTTCAGCCAGGCGATGAAATTCTCGCGAACGAACGTGTGCGCCTTACTCGACCAGAATTGGGATACTTCTCCCCGCTTGAGCGGATGGCCAGCGGCCGCCTCCGCCACGTCGATCGAATCCTGTAGCATCGCCGACTGACTGGCGTGCAGGCCCGGTGGGAACTTGGGGTAGCCAGTTGCTTCCGGATTATTCCCAATCCAGAGGTTGATGCCGCTGTGGGCGGATAGGAAGACGGGATCGCGAGCGACGAAAGCGTTGTAGGTCCAGCAAGGAGCCGTGCCCGCGCAGAGACCGAGGACAAGGGCGCACAGAACTGCCAGGCGATTGCGCCAGGCACTCGCCCGTTCTGCGAGCGGCTTCAACAGGATCGCGCCGGCTAACAGCGGCACCAAAAACAACATCGTCGCCACCACGGTCGCGGTAACGCCTGTGAGCAGGCCCGCCAGGAGGGACCACAAAAATCGGGGCGCCGTCGCTTGGCGGACGAGTTGCCAGATCAAAAACCAAAATACAAAGACGGCGAGCGCCGTTGGCATGAGGATGACGGCGTACGTTTCCGCGGGCACAAAAAACGCCCATCCGGCCGCTGCGAGAATTCCCGTCGTCTGACGCAAGCGCACATCGAAAGAGCGAAAAAGATGAACGCTGATTTTGTAGATCAACACCGCCGTCCCCGCATCCAGCAAAGATTGGAACATTGCTGGCAAAAACGGGCTGAAGCCAAAGACGCGGTAAATCGCGGCGAGCAGATAGGCGTAGCCCGGCAAGCCGTAGAAGGCGAGGTGGCCATTCCCCTGGCCCGCTAAAATGCGCCGGGCCCAGTCGTCGTAGAAATGCATGTCGCCGGAAGTGGGCAGCAGCAGCGGCGAATCACTGAAGCGAAAGAGGACAAAAAGACGAAGCAGCAGCGTCGCGGCGAAAATGCCGTACGCCGCGCGCAGTTGAAATTTCGATTTCGTCGTAGGCAGAGGAGACACTGGGATGCAAAAACCTTCGGCGTGGCCATTACAAGCCAGAATCGCGCCGCCTGACGGAGGGAAACTCCTCCCGCGCTGTGCCTCCGATCGCGGAGGCTCCGATTATAGTAATTCTAACATTCAGCCCTGCGTGGCATCGCGGCTGCTCTATTACTCATCAAATCCGATGGGCTTACCGCCCGCGGAACGCAATCAAACCAAACCTACAAAACAGAAAGCATAGCATGTTGAACAAACTCAATAACCGCCGCGGGGGCTTCACCCTCGTGGAAATCATGATCGTTGTTGCGATCATCGCCCTGCTGGCCGCGATCGCGGTGCCCGGATTCCTCCGTGCCCGTAAGCGCTCCCAGGCTAGCCGTATCCTCAATGATCTTCGCATGATCGACGCCGCCGTCGACCAATACGCGATTGAATCCAACCGTGCCACCGGGTTCGTCGTGCCATCGACGGAGTGGGTCAAATACGTGAAAAAAGGCAGCTCGCTCTACAATACGGGCGCGAGCATTCTGGGTTCTCAATACAATTCCCAGACTGTCGACTCCATCCCGCAGGTCCCAACGTCGGACCTGAACGCGCTGTCGGACGTCGCCGGCACCGGCTTCTGGTCGCCCTACGGGCCTTAGCCGGGAATCTGACGATTCATTCTCCTGTCATCCTCGAACGCTTTCGGGGGTGGCAGGGAATGAGTTGTGAGAATGCGATCTACGGAGACGCCTCTTCCGCAGCTCCGAATAGAATAATAATCATAAAAACAATCGCATTCAAAGTTCATGTCTCACACGAAGCAGACCAATTACGCCGGCTTTACGCTGGTGGAAATCATGATCGTGGTGGCAATCATCGCTTTACTCGCCGCCATCGCCGTTCCCGGCTTTATGCGCGCGCGAAAGCGTTCCCAAGCCTCCAGGATCCTGAATGACCTCAGACAAATCGACGGAGCAGTCGATCAGTATGCACTCGAAACCAACCGCGTGATAGGCAATCGAGTTACTCCCAGTGACTGGATGCCCTATCTCAAGAAGGGAACCGCCCTCTACAACACCGGGACAAGCGTGTTTGGCACCTCGTATGGGAGCCAAACCGTCGATACCATCCCGGTTGTTCCGAACTCGGACTACGCCGTCTTGTCCGATGTCGCTGGCACCGGATACTGGTCACCCTACGGCCCCTAGTCAGTCGCAAATCTGAAAACGCTGAGCGTCCTCTCTTCCCTGTAAGAGGACGCTCTGCCTCTTAGCTTCTCCCGCTCGATGCTCGAACCGACACCAGCGCCGCATAACCAGCGCGATCGCTTGATGGCCGTTCTCCAAAGAGAATGGCCGCGCTTTCTTCTCCTGGCCGCAATCGGCCTTCTGGTGCGACTTCCTGCACTGAGCGGGCAATTCATTTGGGATGATACCTACCTCATCAGTGGAAATCCCTTCATCAAGAGCCCGCTGCTCGCGCTCGAGGCGTTCCGGCATCACCTCTTCCTCGACTCGCTCTCGCCCCACTATCGACCGGTCCAAAACATTTCGTTCATGGTCGATTATTTCTTTTGGAACACAGATCCCGCTGGATACCACCTCACTAACATTCTACTCCACGTCGCCAGCGGGCTTCTCCTCTACCAGCTTTTGCGATGCTTGTTACTCAGCGCGAACGGGTGGCTCAAAACCACGGCGACAGCATCGTTCACGAAACGCATCGTTCCATTTGTGGTCGCGCTCCTTTGGATGGTTCATCCCGTTCATTCGGCTGCGGTCGACTACATCTCCGGTCGCGCGGATAGCCTGGCCTTTCTCTTCGCTTGCGCCAGTTGGCTCCTGGTCATCAAGAGCCGCACAGTGAGAGCGCGCTGGCTAAGATTCGCTGCGATTGCGGCGGCTTTACTCAGTGGCTTTCTCGCCATTTGCTCTCGCGAAATCGCCCTCATCTGGATTGTCCTCTTCCTGGTCGATTCGCTTCTTTTGCGACCGTCCAACTGGAGGACGAAGGCCGCGACGGTCGCTGCCTGCGCACTATTGCTCTTCTCCTACGCGACCGTGCGCAATCTCGCCGAGCATCGCTCGAACGCCGGGCCCGAGCCCTGGCCCGTCTCCCTGCGCGCCGTCATGATGTTGCGCTCTCTCGGCGACTACGGTCGACTTATGGTTTTCCCATCCAATCTGCATATGGAACGAACGGTATTTTATTCCGAGAATTTTACCGCGCGCGACGATTGGCGTTACTCGGGTTCCTCGGAGTACCTGTCACTCTTGGGCACCCTAGTGGCTGCCGTGCTCCTCTTCGGCTGCCTCAAACCTGGCGACGGTCAGCGTCTGCGCGTTGCGGGCACGATTTGGTTTGCCGTCGGCTATCTCCCGATCTCGAACATCGTGAAGCTCAACGCCACTTGTGCGGAACATTGGCTTTATCTACCGAGCGTTGGCCTTCTACTTTTTGCCGCCGGTTGTGTCGTGGCGATGCCGCGCCGGGTGCAACAATCTTTCGCCGTCGCTGTCATGCTCGCAGTCGTGGGCCTCTCGGTTCGAAGCTGGATTCGCAGTACCGACTGGCAGGATGACACCACCTTTTATCGTCGCACGTGTGCCGCCGGCGGCATCAGCGCGCGGGTCGCCGTTAATCTGGCTCGCGCCTACGGCATCAAAGGCGACCTAGCCAAGGCGGAGCAAACCCTCCGCCGCATTGTTGCCATCAGCCCGGACTACCCCGTTGCTCGCAACAACCTCGCCGACATCCTCACGCGCGAGGGGAAAACGAAAGAAGCGGAAGTTTTATTCGCACGACTAACCGAACAAGCTGCGGAAAACCGCAAAAACTATCCGCGGACGTGGATCGCCATTTACAACCTGGCAGCCGCCCGTTCTAAAACGAATCAGTCGAAAGACGCGATCGCTATCCTTGATCGGGCGCGCGCAGACTATCCGCAGGTTTGGGAACTGATCAGCCTCGAAGCAGAACTGATGCGACGCGACAACCGCCCTCAAGATGGTCTGCGCCTGGTCGACGATTTCGTGCAGCGCAACTGGTGGCATCACGCCGCGCGCCTGGCGCAGGGAAAACTTTATGCGGCCGCCAACGATTATCCGCACGCGGTCGAGGCGCTGCGTTACGCAGCTCTGCTCGATGTGCACGACGTGGAGGCGCTGGACGTCCTGACGGAACTTTACGCGAGGCGACATCAATTTGCCGACGCCGTCGCTACGCAAAAGCGCGCCGTCGCGCGCGACCCGTACGAACCGCGGCAATATATTCTCCTCGCAGAGATGCTGGAAAAATCGGGGCGCGGTAAAGACGCGACTGCCGCGCGCGAGCAGGTGTCCCGCCTTCAAACGCTCGCGCAAACGGTGCCGGCGGTCGCGGCGAATTGAGTTTCGGCGCGCAGCGCGCACTTTGAGCGCGCATGGCGACGAAAATTTTCCGCGACGCGCAAATTCGACGCGACGCCTTACGCGGCAAAGTTTGCGCCGTCATCGGCTTCGGCGCGCAAGGCCACGCGCATGCGCTGAACCTGCGCGATAGCCGACACCAGGTGATTGTCGGTCTCCGGCGCGCGAGCAGATCGCGTCGGCTAACGCGTGCTCACAAGTTGCGCACGCTGGAAATTCCGGCAGCGGTGCGCGCCGCGGACGTCATCTTCCTCGCTTTGCCGGATACGAAAATGCCGGCGGTTTTCGCCGCGCTCATCGCGCCTCACCTGCGCGCGGGGCAGACGCTTCTCTTCGCGCACGGTTTCTCCATCGTTTATCGCACGCTCGTTCCGCCGAGAAATGTGAACGTCATTCTCGTCGCGCCCAAAGGCCTCGGTCCGATGGTGCGCCGCGAATACGTCGCCGGCCGCGGCGTGCCCGCGTTGATTGCCGTCGAACGCGATGTGACCGGCGACGCGCGCGCCCTCGCCTTGAGCTGGGCGAAAGCGATCGGTGGCGGGCGCGCGGGAATCATCGAGACCACGTTTCGTGAGGAAACGGAGACCGATCTCTTTGGCGAACAGGCGGTGCTGTGTGGCGGCGTGACGCAGTTGGTGCGGCGCGGATTCGATACGCTGGTGCGCGCTGGCTACGCGCCGGAGCTGGCGTATTTCGAATGCCTGCACGAATTGAAATTCGTCGTCGACCTGATGCATGAAACCGGTGTCGCCGGTATGACGAAACTGATTTCCGACACCGCGCAGTGGGGCGAGCTCACCGCCGGGCCGCGCATTGTCGATGATCGTGTCGGCAAAAATATGGAAGCGGCGCTGCAACGGATTCGCAGCGGAAAATTTGCCAGCGAGTTCATCGCTGAAATTGCGCGCGGCGGAAAGAAACTGAAGCGGGCGACGACGGAACTGGAGCGTTCGCAATTGGAAGTGACCGGCCGCCGCCTGCGCGCGCTGATGGCGTGGCGAAAAAAGCGTTAGTCCCAGAGAAAATGTTCGAGGCGCAATTGATCGAGCCGCGCTTTCGCTTCGTCGCTGCGCGGCCCATTCGCGTCAACCAGCTTTTGGTAGATCGCGATGGCTGATTGCCAGCGCGCTTTTTCCTCGAGCAGGCGCGCCGCGTTGAAGCCCGCTTTGTAATACCAGAAATATTCCGGCGGCGTCTTCGGCGTCGGCGGCTGCGGTTCGAGCACCTGGTAAAATGTCGCCAGCGCGCCGTCGGGATCAGCCTCTTTTTCGAGACAAACGCCTTTCTTGAAAAGCGCCTGGTTGCGCCAATGCGGTTCCTTGGTCGCGGCCAGCGAATCGTAGGCGGCCAACGCCTTTGGCAAATTGGTCGCGTCCGCCGCCGCCAGCTCAAGATAAACGTCGCCCTTGCCGCACAACGCCTCGCGCTTCTCCGCCGGACTCGCATCGCCCTTGAGGACGTCGTCGTAGAGCAGAAGCGCTTCCGCTGTTTTCCCGAGCTGCCGCTCGATCACGGCCTGCTCCAGGCGCGCAGTCCAGCGAAATTCGCCTTCTCGTTTCACCACCTCCGCCAGCAAACTCAATGCGCGATCCACCGCGTTGGGCGTCATGCCGCGCGCGGCCGATTGCGCGGCAAAAAACAGCGCCTTTTCGGCGAGCGCGGATTTCGGATCGCGTTGCGCGACGAGCTCAAACTGCGTCTGCGCGCTGGCGAAATCCTGCCGGCGAAAATGAATCTCGGCGAGTTTCATGCGCACTTCCTCGCTGTGCGTGGAAGCGGGATAGGCGCGCAAAAAATCGTTAGCCGACGCGATCAGCTTTTCGTCCCCGACGTTCCGCGCATCCGCCAGCCAAAGCGCGAGATAGTCGATCGCTTCCTGCACCGCGGGCGATGGCGTGGCCTGGCGCGCTGCCGCCAAATGGCGCGCGGCGGCGTCGAGACGCGGCGGCATGGCGTGATATGCCAGCTCGGCGAGCGCCAAATAGGCTTCGCTGATCCGCGGCGACGCCGGAAACTGGCGGATGAAATCCTGCAACTGCGCGACGGCTTCCTTGGGTTGCGCCGCCGCGGCCAGCAGCGCCTTCTCGAGCATGAGATCCCCGGCCGCGGCGTGATCGCCCTTCTGCGCGTCGGCGGCGGCGTGCTGCGCGTCGCTCACCCGCAGCCAGCCGAGCGTTGCATTATAGAGCGCGGGCGCCGCGAGATCGGTCGAGGTCAACTGCTCGAACTGTTCGCTCGCGCTCCGGAATTTCTGCGCGGCGTAAAGCGCGCGGCCAATTTCAAAATCGATCTCGGCCTGCCTCGAGGACGCCACGCTCTTCGCTTCCTGCAAAACGGCGAGCGCTTCCTCCGGTTTGTTCGCCGCCAGATCGCGCCGCGCCCATTGCAAAAGATGCGGCGCCATCGCCGGCGGCATGGGCTTGGCCTCGCGAATGGCGGCCAAATGTCGCTCGGCCAGATCGGGTCGGTTATTGCGCACATCGAGTTCCGCCAAATACCAGTGCGCGAGGCTGCGGCGCGGCTGCACCGAATCGCGTGCCCAAAGATCGAGGTCGCTGCGACTCGGCTTCCGTTCCGCGAGGTAAAGCTGGTAGAGCTTTGCGAAAACGTCGCCCAGATCGGGATCGGTGCCGTGACGATTGATGAAGTCCTCGAGGAAATCGTCGCCAATGTCCGGCGTGCCCAATTGCAGATGCGCATCCGCAGTCGCGAAGAGAGAAGCCAGCGCCGTCGCGCGCGGCGTTTTCTCGCTCGCCTCGGCGAGTTTCTCGACTGTCTCGCTCGCTTTATCGGGCCGCTTCTCCAGCAATTGCAGACGACCGAACAAAAAACGTCGCTCGCGTTTTTCGTCCGTCGTTTTCGGCGAGATCGACGACAAAATTTCGCGCGCGCGCGGGGCATCGCCGCGATTCAGCGCCAGTTCCATCGCGCGCAAGCTGGCTGGCGTGGAGAAAACCGGATCGCGTCGCAACGCTTCGTAGGCGCGCGCCGCGTCGCTGTCATTTCCGAGCGCGCGCAACATTTCAGCAACGCCAAACGCACAGTCGCCAGCCGACGCGCTTTGCCGATAGGCTTCGAGCGCGCGCTGATATTCGCCCATGCCAGCGAGGGCTTGGCCGCGCAGAAAAGAAAGATCGGCGTCGTTCCCCAGCGGCTCGAGCACGCGCCACGCCTTCTCGTATTGCGCGGAAGCGATCAACGCTTGCGCCAATTTTTTGTTCGCCGCCCGCGCTTCATCGCCGGTGAGCGTGCTGGCTAATTTTTCCAAAGGCGCGACGGCGGCTTCGGGCACGCCTTGTTCCATCGGCTTCGCTGCGTCCGCGATTGCGTCGGCGCGAAAATTTGTCACCGCGAAAAAGAAGAACGCGCTGGCTATGATCGGAGCGCAAACTTTCACGACAGGAGCGGCCGCAGATATTGGCCGGTGTAACTGCCGGCGAGCGCGGCGATTTTTTCCGGCGGGCCCGCGCCGAGAATAGTGCCGCCATTTTCCCCGCCGTCCGGCCCGAGGTCGATGACCCAGTCCGCGCATTTAATCATTTCCAGGTTGTGCTCGATGACGACGAGCGTGTTGCCGGCGTCGCGCAATTTCATCACCACTCGCAACAGATTTTCGATGTCGGCAAAATGCAATCCCGTGGTCGGTTCGTCCAGAATGTAAAAGGTGCGGCCGGTCGCGCGCTTCGCCAATTCCGTCGCCAGTTTCACCCGCTGCGCTTCGCCGCCGCTCAACGTCGTGGCCGCCTGCCCGAGTCGCAAATAGCCGAGCCCAACGTCAAGCAGCGCGTTCAACTTATCCGCCACGCTCGGCACGC
The DNA here is from genome assembly GCA_030854105.1 of Verrucomicrobiota bacterium. Taxonomy (GTDB): domain Bacteria; phylum Verrucomicrobiota; class Verrucomicrobiia; order Chthoniobacterales; family UBA10450; genus AV69. The sequence continues at coordinate 21,070 of JALYTV010000038.1, forward strand.
TGCGGAAGAATCGCGCCGCTTCGTCGACGGTGAGGTCGAGCACATCGGCAATGTTTTTGCCCTTATAAGTAATCTCGAGCGTCTCGCGATTGTAACGCTGCCCGTGGCAGACTTCGCACTCCACGTAAACGTCCGGCAAAAAGTGCATCTCGATTTTGATGAGCCCGCCGCCTTCGCAATTTTCGCAGCGGCCGCCTTTGACGTTGAAACTGAAACGCCCCGCGTCGTAGCCGCGAATGCGCGCCGCCGGCAGATGCGCAAATAACTCGCGAATCGGCGTGAACGCGCCGGTGTAAGTGATCGGATTCGAGCGCGGCGTGCGACCGATCGCGCTCTGGTCGATGACGATCGCTTTGTCGATCTGGTCGATGCCGCGCAGCTCGCGATACGCGCCGGGTTTCTCTTTCGAATTGTAGAAATGACGGAAGAGCGCGCGTCGCAAAATGTCGTCGACGAGCGTCGATTTGCCGCTGCCGGAAACGCCGGTGACGCAGGTGAAACAGCCGAGCGGAAACGACGCGGTCACGTTCTTGAGATTGTTTTCACGCGCGCCTACGATCGTCAGCCAGCCATCGAGATTTGCGATTTGCGATTTGCGATTTGCGATTGTTTCGGGCACCACACGTTGGCGCGGGATGGCGATTTTCGCGCGACCGGAAAGATAATCGGCAGTCGGCGAATTCTTCGCGCGCAAAAGTTCCTCGAGCGTGCCTTGCGCGACGATTTCGCCGCCGCGCGGACCGGCCCCGGGCCCGATGTCGATGATGTGGTCCGCCGCGCGAATCGTTTCCTCGTCGTGCTCGACAACGATGACGGAATTGCCGAGATCCCGCAGCCGGCGGAGCGTGCTCAGCAATCGCGCGTTGTCGCGTTGATGCAGACCGATGCTCGGCTCGTCGAGCACGTAGAGCACGCCGGCGAGGCCGGAGCCGATCTGCGTGGCGAGGCGAATGCGTTGCGCTTCGCCCCCGCTGAGGGTGCCGCTCTCGCGATCGAGCGTGAGGTAACCGAGCCCGACTTCGAGCAGAAAATCGAGGCGCGAACGAATCTCGCGCACGACTTCGTGTGCGATTTGCTCTTGCTGCGCAGACAGCGCGATCTGCGCAATGAACGCCGCCGCCGCCGTGATGGTGAGCGCAGTGAACTGGTGAATATTCAATTCCATCCCGCCATCCCGAGCAACGCCGAGAGATGCCGTCGCGAAAGCTTTAAGGTAACTTCTACGCGATCTCTCGGCCTTGCTCGGCATGACCGCGGTCTGGGGAGCGCACGCGCCTCGCGTGCTGGCGACGGTGCCCTCGCCGTCGCGAAATTCGTTCTCTGCTCGAGGGTTTCGGCGAGGCGCCTAAACCAACACGCGAGGGCGCG
>JALYTV010000101.1 GCA_030854105.1 Verrucomicrobiota bacterium
ATTCTTAGCCACGACAGCGCCGGTGTGATCTTCGACAAAGATGTCGTAGTCGACCGCCGAAGTAGTCCAGGACCATTGCATCGTGATCTGGTATTGCGTCGGATCGTAGCCAGAGGCGGCGGTGGCGACGGAAGGATCGATGGTGAGCGCGAAGGTACTGCACAGAGCGCCGGTGGGACCGCAGTTTGGCGTGCCAGTGGCCACGGGCGTCAGGTTCGGCGGTGCACCGGTGCTATCGGTATACGAAATCGATCGGTTTGCTGTACTTAGTATGCCAGAGGTGGGGGCCGGGGTTGCGAGACTGAACATCGCGATACCCAGGGCGATGGAACAGAGGATAAAGGCGAAGAAAACGCGCGGGTTAAGCGAACCGGCTTCGTGAGATTGATGTTTTTTCATGGATGCTTGGCGTTAGTCGGAGAAGAGTTGGCGGCTATCGTGAGGTTTCAATGCCGAGTGGGCACAACCTCCTGAAAACGCGCGGCGCGTATGCGCACGACTTTCTTTTCCGGTGGAGAAGCCTGAGCGGCGAGTTGCCTTTTTTAACAACGCGACAGAAGAAGGCAAGAATTTATTACCTTACATTTTTGTCATTCCTAAAGGGCGTTAAGTAAAAAACGCACGACCTGTTCGCAGGCCAAGTCCTGCGAGTAAGCTACCGATTGCGTGTGGAGGCGGGTGCTTCGCCTTCCCCGCTTTCGTGGCCGAAGAGGACAGAGAAGACGGCGAAGACGCTGGCGCGCGGGGAATCGGCAGTGGCGCCGAACAAGGGCGAAACGTCGAAGCGAGTGTTCTTCGTTGGCTTAAACGAAATCGTCGGGCCGATGACGAAGCGATAGGAAGGATCGTCGCGGATGCCCTTGTCGGTGAACGTGGTGAAGAGCATCTCGACGCCCACTTTCAGTCGTTCCTGCGGCAATAAAATCGCGGTGGTCGCGCTCTGGGCGAAACCATATTCGCGACCGCGGTCGCCGGTGACTTCCTGCTCGCAAAAGCCGTTCAACGCCCAATCGACGCGCCCAAAAAATTCCTCGGAGAGAAGAAGGCGAACTTCCACGGCGTCCGGCAGCGGATTGCGCTCGCGCACAAAAGCCTCGGCCTCGCCTGGTCCGAACGGCGCTGGCGGCCCCTCGTCGTGCAGGATGTTGCCGAGGCCGAATTTGTATTCTGCGAAGATGGTCGGATTGAGCGGAATCTTGTCCCAATCGGCGAAGGCGTAGCGACCTTCGATGCTGAAGCTGCGTTCTTGCACCGTATCGCGATATTCTTCGACGGAATTTTCCATCGCGACGCCGAAGCGATAAGGCAATCCCAATTCGACTTCCTGCGTAAGCGTGTGATCGGGTCGGTTGTAACGCTGCGCGTCGCCCTGGTAAATCAGGCCGCTGTAGACCGTCCACGGCGGCAGGACATAAGCGGTGACGGTGGGCGAGACGCGACTGCGTGAAAGCGAGGCCGGCGCGCCATAAGCGCTATAGCCGCTGTCATCTTGCGCGCCGGTAACGACAACGCCGGGCGCGGTTGGTGATTGCGACCAAACGCTGGAGCACGGTGCGAGAGATATTGCACCGACGATGAGGACCTGGCTGAGAAAACGGCGAGAGGAGTTACTCGTAGTGCGCGGATGCTGCCTGCGTCGCCAAAATTACACAAGTGCAATTTATGACAAAGATGCAATGAAACGACGTTTAGACAGCGGCTTTCGCGTCGAACGGGAACGAGAACGTCACCGTCGTGCCCCGGCCCACTTCGCTCTGAAGCTCGACGCTCCCGCCGTGGAGTTGCGCGATCGATTTTACCAGCGACAAACCGAGCCCCATCCCTTCCGAGCTTCGCGACGAGTCCGCGCGATAGAAGCGATCGAAGACGCGCGGCAAATCGGCGGCGGCGATGCCGCTGCCGGTATCGGTCACTTCGACCAATGTTTGATCGCGCTGTTGTGTCAGGCGCAAAGTGATCGCGCCGTGCTCCGGCGTATGGCGCAGCGCGTTCTCCAGCAAATTGCCGATGGCGCGATCGAACAAGATCGGGTCGGCTATGATCTCTCCGTCGCCTTCGCAATGCAGCGCGATGTTCTTTTCGTCCGCGAGCGTGCCGTAGAAACTCACGAGTCGCGCCAGCGTCGCACGACCATCGAAGCGCACCGGCTCGACCTTGCGCTCGGCGGCTTCCGCGCGCGCGAGAAAGAGCAGGTGGTCGATGATGCGCGCGAGCCGCTCGCATTCGGTCGCGCTCGATTCGAGCACTTCGCGATATTCGTCAGCGGTTCGACCACGCGTGAGCGCGACCTGCGCTTCACCAAGCAGATTCGCCACCGGTGTGCGCAATTCGTGAGCAAGATCGGCCGAGAATTGTGAGAGGCGCGCGAATGAATCCGACAACCGCCGCAGCATTTGCTCGAAGGCCAGCGCGAGCGGCTGCAATTCGCGCGGCCAATGCGTATAAGGCACCTGCTCGTTTAGGCGCCTCTGGTCGACGCGTTGCAGCGACGCGGTCATTTCTTCCAACGGCCGCAACGCTTTCCGCGTCACGATCACGGCCGTTCCCGCGCAAAGAAGAAAGCCCGCCGCGGCGACCGCAGCAAAAACGACACCGAATTCGATCGCAAAATTTTCGTCCTCGGAGCGGTCCTGCGCGATCTGCAGGATGTAGGTGTCGGCGCTCGAGCGGATGTTGTTGCTGAGCAGCGAGAATTCGCGATCACCCACGCGCCGCATCCTGGCTTTGGCGATCGCGTCGCCTGTCGCTGGTGGCGGAAAAAGAGACGACGGGAGTAACGCGTTCATCGCAGGCGATTCCACGACGATCGATCCATCGGCGCGCAGCAGGCGCAACCAATAAGTGTCGCCGCCTTGCGGCTCCGTCCACTCCATCGCGTCGGGATTGCGCAGCCGGTCGCGCAGCACCGAGACTTTGTCGGCGAAATAGCGATTGTCCTCCTCGTAGCCGTGGGTCACGACGAAGGAATAAAAAATAGCTAGCCCGATCAGCAGCAGCAGCGTCGAGGCGGCTGTGAAATATACAATCAGCTGCCAGCGGATCGACCTAGGGCGCCTTGATGGCATAGCCGAGACCGCGCTGGGTAACGATGAACGTGTGCGTGAACGGGTCGTCTAATTTCACCCGCAACCGCCGCACCAGCACGTCGACCACGTTCGTGCCCGTATCCACTTTCATGCCCCAGACGTGTTTCGCGATTTCGCCGCGGGAAACCGGGTGGCCATTGGCGCCGACGAGCTGCGTGAGCAGGCGGAATTCCTTCGGCGTGAGATGTAAATCGTGTCCGCCGCGGACGGCGCGGTGCTCTTGCAACTCGAGCACGAGATCGCCCATGCGTACCGTGTTCCCGCCATGTCGCGGCGAGCGCCGCAGCAGCGAACGGAGGCGCGCCAGCAATTCCGGAAATGCGAACGGCTTCACCAGATAATCATCGGCGCCGAGCTCGAGACCTTTCACTCGATCTTTTACGCTGTCGCGCGCGGTGAGAAAGAGAATCGGCAGGCGACGGCCCTGGCGGCGCAGCGTTTCCACCACTTCCCAGCCATCGCGTCCCGGCAACATGACGTCCACGATGACGAGATCGTGCCGGGTCTTCTGCGCCAGCGCGAGGCCGCTCTCGCCGTCGCGCGCGGCGTCCACTGCGTAGCCGGCTTCGGTCAGTCCCTTGGTCAAAAAGGCGGCCGTCTTTTTTTCATCCTCTAGCAGCAGGATGTGCATCGTCTTGCGGGATCGTGTGCTCATCGGTTGACGCAATCTCTCCACTCGCGGGCACAACGCACGCGCCGTGCCCCTGCGTTGATTTGTAAGAACGCGATGGTAATTACCAGCCGCTTCTTTCATGGCGCAGAATTATAAAGATACGCTCAACCTGCCACGCACGGATTTTCCGATGAAGGCCAACCTCGCCACGCGCGAGCCGGAGCTGCTGCGCCGCTGGCAGGAAGAAGGCATCTACGAGCAAATTCAGCACGCGCGGGCCGATGGCGAGTTGTTCGTGCTGCACGACGGCCCGCCCTTCGCCAACGGCGACGTGCACATGGGCACCGCGCTCAACAAAATTCTCAAGGATCTCGTCGTGAAATCGCAGAGCATGCTCGGCCGGCGCGCGCCGTATATTCCCGGCTGGGACTGCCACGGCTTGCCGATTGAATACAAAGTCGTGCGCGAATCCGACGCGCTCTCGCCGGTCGAAGTGCGCCAGCGCTGCGCGGAATTCGCTCGCGGCTGGATCGACAAACAGCGCGTTCAGTTCAAGCGCCTCGGCGTTTTCGGCGATTGGGAACATCCTTACCTCACCATGTCGCCCGCGTACGAAGCGGAAATTTTGCGCGCCTTCGCCGTCTTCGTCGAGCGCGGTCTCGTTTACGAATCGAAGAAACCGGTTTTCTGGAGTACCGGTGCGCAGACTGCGCTGGCCGAAGCGGAAGTCGAATATCAAGAGCGCGACGACACCGCCGTCTTCGTAAAATTTCCGATCGTTACCGGCGCGCTCGCGGGCAAAGCCAACATCCCGATCTGGACGACCACGCCGTGGACTTTGCCGGCGAACCTGCTCATCGCTGTGTCGCCGAAGGAAACGTACGTCGTGCAGGAATTCGAACGCGACGGCGCGCGCGAAGTTTTTGTCGTCGCCGAAAAATTAGCCGACGCGTTCTCGGCTGCGACCGGTCTCACCCGCGTCGGCGAACCGCGCGAGAAATTTCCCGGCGCCAAGCTCGAAGGCTTCGGCGCCCAACATCCGTTCCTCGATCGCACCGCCATGATTTTGACAGCGGACTTCGTCACCATGGACACCGGCACCGGCGCGGTGCACATCGCGCCCGGCCACGGCCAGGACGACTACGCGCTCGGCGCGAAGAACGGTTTCCTGGCGTTTTCGCCCGTCGACGAGCACGGGCGTTACACCGACGAGGTGGGCGTGCCGGAACTCATCGGCAAATATGTTTTCGACGCCAACGCCGCCATCGTTCGTATTCTGCGCGAGCGCGGCATGCTCATCGCCGAGCAGAAATATCATCACAGTTATCCGTATTGCTGGCGCTCGAAAACGCCGATCATCTTCCGCGCGGTCGAACAATTTTTCATCCGCATCGACGATCTTAGACAGCGCGCTCTCGACGCCATCACGAGAGTGAAATGGATTCCCGCCTGGGGCGAAAACCGCATCGCCGGCACCGTCGCCTCGCGGCCGGACTGGGTCATTTCGCGCCAGCGCAGCTGGGGCGTGCCTCTGCCCGTTTTCTATTCGTCGTCAGGCGACCCGATCTTGAATGCGGAATGGATTCGCAAGCTCGCCGATCTCGTCGCGCAACGCGGCTCCAACGTTTGGTTCGAGCTCGACGACGCCGCGATGGCGCGCGAACTCGGCTTGCCCGATGGAACCACGAAACGCGGGGACACCATCGACGTTTGGATCGATTCCGGCGTTTCCCATCGTGCGGTCTGTGCCGCGCGTCCGGAATTGCGCGATCCCGCCGACATGTATCTCGAAGCGACGGACCAGCATCGCGGCTGGTTCCAATCGTCGCTCATGACGAGCGTGGCGCTGAACGATCGCGCGCCTTACCAGACGTGCGTCACGCACGGATTCGTCGTCGACGTCGACGGCAAAAAAATCTCGAAATCGAGCAGCTACAGCAAGCCGATGGACGCCGCGCATTTCGTGAACAAGCACGGCGCCGATCTCGTGCGGCTATGGGTGAGCAGCGTGAATTACACCGACGACGTCCCGTTCTCGGAGGAAATTTTTACCCGCCTCGGCGACACCTATCGCCGCATCCGCAACACGCTGCGCATCCTGCACGGCAACCTTTTTGATTTCGACAGTTCGTCGTCAGCCGACGCGCTCACGACTGTTGATCGCTGGGTTCTCAGCCGACTCGATGAAGTGATCGAGACGTGTCGCGCGGCCTACGCGGCGTTCGAATTCCACACCGTCTATCACACGCTCAACCAATTTTGCGCGGTCGATCTCAGCAGCCTTTACGTCGACATCACCAAAGACCGCATGTATTGCGACGCGCCCGATGCGCCGCGCCGTCGCGCCACGCAGGCAGCGATGCATCGCATCTTCGAATCGCTCTGCCGTCTGCTCGCGCCGATCCTCGCGTTCACGGCGGAAGAAGCGTGGGGCTATTCCGGCGGCAAAGGCTCGGTCCATCTGCAAATATTTCCCGAAGCGGACGCGCGCGATGCGTCCGTCGACGAACAGGTCGAGCGCCTGCTCAAAGTGCGCGCGGTCATCGGTCAGGCGCTGGAAAAAGCGCGCCAGGAAAAACTCATCGGCAATGCGCTGGAAGCGCGCGTGTTTCTCACCTGCGATCGGGCCGACGCGATCGCGAAGGAGGAACTCGAAGAATTTTTCATCCTTAGCGATCTCGTCCTCGAACACGGCGCCGAGCCCGCCGCGCGCATCGAGAAAACGCCGTACGCCAAATGCAGTCGTTGCTGGCGGCACCGCGAAGCCGTCGGCAAGAGCGCTGTGTTTCCGGAATTGTGCGATCGCTGCGAAAGCGTCGTCGCTGGAAAAAGCAGACAGGGTTAACAGGATTTCGGATCGCGTTGCCCGCTAATATGTAGAGG
>JALYTV010000102.1:0-1074 GCA_030854105.1 Verrucomicrobiota bacterium
GAGCAGGAACGAGATCAACGCTGCCAGCGCGATCGGCACGAGGATATCTTTGCCGACGTAGAGACCGGCGATGACAAAAGCGACCAGCAGGATCGCCCATATTCCCACCAGCGCGCTGCTGGCATTGTTGCGAGCGGGTCGAATGGTGATTTCGCTCTGGGGTCGTGCGCTCATGGGCACCTTCGCTTCGCGCGTTGAGTGGAGTTCGGCCTTAACGAAAGACGACTGTTAGCCTACGCACTCTTCCAGCCGTTGCCGTTTCCCGCTCTCGCGTAAGCGGGTTCCAACTCCGCTTCCGTTTCGGGCTCGTCCTCCACCGGCGCGTCCAATTTCTCATGGTGCGTCTTCGCGATCAGGACGTAAAGCGAGGGCACGATGAAGAGAGTGAAGATGGTGCCGATGGTCATGCCGCCGACGAGCACGAGACCGATCGAGTTACGCGCTTTTGCGCCGGCGCCGGTGACGAAAACGAGCGGCATGTGACCGGCCACGGTCGCGATCGTGGTCATGAGCACGGGCCGCAAACGAATGCGCGCGGCTTCGGCCACGGCTTGCACTTTATCCCGGCCTTGCTGCTGCAGGTGGTTCGCGAATTCGACGATGAGGATGGCGTTTTTCGAGATCAAACCCACGAGGGTGACGAGGCCAACCTGGGAGTAGATGTTAAAACTGGTCGTCCAGGCGTTGGTCCAGAATTTCAAATTCGGGTTGGGCGATTTCTCGAACATGAAAATCATCGCGCCGAAGAGCGCGAGCGGAACGGAGCCGGCGAGGATGATAAGCGGATCGCGGAAGCTGTTGAACTGCGCCGCGAGGACGAGAAAGATAAGGACAACGGCCAGGCCGAAGGCGGGAAGAAACTTGTCGCCCTCGACGCGCAACTGGCGCGATTCGCCGGTGTAATCGATGGAATAGCCTTTAGGCAAAATTTTGTGTGCTTCGCCTTCGAGCAATTTTAGCGCTTGATCGAGCGGAAGGAAGGAAGCGCCGCTGATGGTGACTGCGTTGAGCTGCTGCAAGCGATTAAGGGAACGCGGGACGGTTTTCTCGACCACATGCGCGACCGTGCTCAAG
>JALYTV010000102.1:1084-6512 GCA_030854105.1 Verrucomicrobiota bacterium
CCAACTTGTCGTTAGGCCCGGTGACGTAAATGCTCTTGAGCTGATCGGGCGTGAGGCGCCGGCTGCGTTCGATCTGCGGGATGACCTTGTAGCTGCGGCCAGCGATGTTGAAACGGTTGACGAAGTTGCCGCCAAACATGGCCGACAGATCCGCGCCGATCTGAGTCAGATTGAGCCCGAGCGCGCCGACTTTGTCGTGATCGATGATCACTTCGGCCTGCGGCTGGTCGATCTTCGTATCGATGATGGGCGGAAAAAAGAAGGCATGGCTGGCGATGGCGCGTTTTTGGATTTCATTCGCGAATTCGAGCATCCGTTCGGGCTCTTCGGTGGAGAGCAAAACCATTTCCACCGGGAAAGTGCCACCACCGGGAAGCGCGGGCGGCATCGCGGGGAACATCTGGATTCCCGGAACGGTGCCGAGCTTGGCCTGCACCTGCGGGAGCAACTCGAAGGCCGTCTCCTTCCGCTGATCCCAAGGCTTGAGCACCATGCCGCCAAAGCCGTTGCTCGGGAACGTAAGTTGAAAGGTGAAATCGGTCTGTGGGAAGCTCGTGAAAACCTTGCCTGCGGCGTCCGCGAAGCCGGCTGTCTGTTCGATCGTGGCATCCGCGGGAGCGGTCATGATGCCGAAGATGATTCCTTGGTCCTCGGTGGGCGCGAGTTCCTTGGCCGCGAACTTCGGCAGGAGCACGAACATGATCCCGGCGATGATGGTGAGTCCGATCCAGGCCGTATAAACCGCGGGCCGGACCGCGAGCGTGGCGTCGAGATGGCGTCCGTACCATTCCCGAACCCGGTCGAAGGTGTGGTTGACTTTGCCCGCGAAACCGCGCTCGGTATCGCCCGCGCGCAAAAACTTCGCCGCCATCACAGGAGAAAGCGTGAGCGCCACAATGCCGGAAATCGTGACGGCGCCAGCAAGAGTGAAGGCAAACTCGCGGAACAAGGTGCCGGTTAAACCGCCTTGGATACCGATCGGAATGTAAACCGCGGCGAGCGTAATCGTCATCGCGATGATGGGCCCGATCAATTCTCGCGCGCCAAGGAGCGCCGCGTTTAACGGCGTCAATCCATCACGCAAGTGGCGCTCCACGTTTTCGACTACAACGATGGCGTCATCGACGACCAGACCGACGGAAAGGACGATGGCGAGAAGCGTGAGCAGGTTCACGGTGAACCCGAAGACCTGCATGAGAAAAACCGCGCCGATGAGTGAAATCGGAATCGCCACCACCGGGATGATGACGGAACGGAGGTTGCCGAGGAAAAGGAAGATGACGAGGACGACGATGAGCAGCGTCTCGAGCAAGGTGTGGAAGACGTCTTTGATCGCGGTGTTGATGTAGGCGGTGCCGTCGTAGGCGATCCGGCCTTCCATGCCGGTGGGCAGTTCCTTTTCAATCTGCTCCATCTCGGTACGGACACTTTTCACGACGTCGATCGAGTTGGCATTGGGCAGGACGAATACGCCCATGAAGACGGCGCGTTGGCCCGAGAAGCGGACCTCGGAGTTGTAATCTTCCGCGCCCAGAACCACGTCGGCGATATCGCCCAGCCTAACGAGGACTCCGTTTTCCTGTCGTACGACCAGTTTCTTGAAATCGTCGACCGTATGCAGATCGGTATTGGCGGTAAGGTCCACCTGCACGAGCGCGCCCTTGGTGGAGCCGAGCGCGGCGAGGTAATTGTTATTGCCGAGTGCCTGACGGACCTGCGTGGGGCTGACGTTGAGCGCGGCCATGCGGTCCGGTTTCAACCAGATGCGCATGGCAAACGTACGCCCGCCGAGGATGTCGGCTTTTTGCACGCCCGGGATCGCGGTCAAGCGAGGCTGGACGATGCGGTTGAGGTAATCGGTGATCTCGTTCGACTGGAGAATTTTCGAGGTAAAACTGAGATAACAAGAGGCGAACTGCGAGTCGGCGGAAGCGATATTGATGACCGGGATTTCCGCCTCCGGCGGCAGATCGCCGCGGACTTGATTGACCTTCGAGCTGATTTCCGAGAGCGCCTTGTTGGAGTCGTAATTCAGCCGCAAGCGCGCGGTGATGACGGACACGCCTTGCGAGCTTTGCGATTGCAGATAATCGATTCCGTCAGCGGCCGCGATGGCGCGCTCGAGCGGGGTGGTGATGAATCCCCTGACGAGTTCCGCGCTCGCGCCCACATAAACGGTCGTGACCGTGACCGAAGCGATATCGCTGCGCGGATACTGCCGCACATTCAACGACGAGATCGCCTGCACGCCGGCAATGACGATGACGAAGCTGACGACCAGCGCGAGAACGGGCCGGCGGATGAAGAGATCGGTGAACGATTTCATTTCAAACAATGACGAAATCCGAAGCCCGAATTAATGACGAAGCCTGCGCGCCGGCCGTATGGGAACTTCGTTATTGGTCATTGTTTCGGATTTCGGATTTCGTCATTCGCCGAAGGCGTTAGCTATTCGGCGGAGTGGGAGAGATCTGCGCGTCCGGCGCGAGCTTGTTATCGATCACCACGTCGGAGCCGTTGCGCAACTTGAAGACGCCCGTGCTCGCGATCGTCTCGCCTTCTTTCAAGCCATCCGTGACCGCGACGAAATCGCCACGCGTCTCGCCCGTGCGGATGAATTGCTGCCGCAGGACGAGTTCTTCTTTTCCCGTCTTTTCGTCCTTTTTCTTCTCGATCAGGTAAACGGAATTTCCGAAAGGCGCGTAGAGCACGGAGGTTAAGGGAATGAAGAGGGTCGGGTTGGTCTCCGGCAGGACCACGCTCACGTGCGCGAACATGCCGGCGCGCAAGACGTGATCGTCATTGTCGAGCGTGGCCTGCATCGAAACACTGCGCGTCGCGGTGTCGATCGCGGAATTGATCGCGGTCACTTTGCCGTCGAACTCGCGGCCCTTGATCGCATCCGTCGTTACCTTGACCGGCAAACCCACTTTCACTTCGCTGAGCTGCTGTTGCGGCAACGAAAAATCGACGAAGACCTTATCGAGCGTTTGCAGCGAGACGAGCGGATCGCCGGCTTTCACTTGCTGGCCCACATTGACCTGGCGAATGCCTGCCGTCCCGGCAAAGGGCGCGTGAATCTGTTTCTTGTCGATGATCGACTGGATGTTATCGACGGCCGCTTTTTTCTGCGCGTATTTGGACTCCGCGGCATCGAGTTCGGCCTTCGAGATAACCTTGCGCGCGGCCAGATCTTTCGCGCGGTCGTAATCGTTCTTCGCCAGATCCGCGTCCGCCTGCGCGGAGCGCAACTGCGCCAGCTCGGCGGAGGCATCGAGTTTGATCAACACTTCGCCATTTTGCACGGGCGTGCCGGATTGGAAATCGACGGCGCTCACCGTGCCAGCGAGTTCCGCGCCGATCATGGCGCCTTGCACGGGCGAGATGGAGCCGACCGCGGTCAACATCGGCACCCAGTTTCCGTTCTGCACTTTTGCGCTCGTCACCGTCGTCGCCGGCGGCACCATGGCTTTGCCCGCCTTGATCATGCTTGCAAACTGGAAGCCTTTGATTCCGGCGATGACGAGAAACACAATAATCAAGCCGGCGACGACTTTGAAGATCGCGGCCCGCGCGCGCTTTTTTTCCGGAACCGGCGGTGGAGCGGAAGTTGCATGAGTAGTCGTAGCTTGCATAAATTTTTTCAGGAAAGCGCCGGCTGCGGGGAGAAAAGTAATTGCCAGAGCGTGCGCGCCACTGTGATCTGACGCTCCCGGATGCGTTGCTCGTCCTTGTTCGTTTCGACGGCGTCGCGCATAAGCATGCCGTCGTTGAGCGCAAAAATAAGTTCCGCCAGTTGTCGCGGCGTCAAATTAGCCATCCCGTTCTGCGCTTCGGGCGCTTGCGCAATCAGATCGGTCACACCGTCGAGCGCGGTTTGCGCCACATCGCGCACCAATTCTGCCAGCGCCGGGTTGCGCCCGGCTTCGGCGAACAAATCGACCACGAACGCCGAGACCACTTGCGGCGAATTCTCGCAGCAATGCGCGGTAAACAAAATCTCCAGCGCATCCATCAGCGTCGGCGCCTGCCGCGCGCGCACCAGCAAATCCTGCACGCGCTTTTTGTGCTCGTCCGCGATGCCGGCAATAACAGCCTCCTTGTTGGCGAAATAGCGATAAATCAGCCCCACGCTGATCCCCGCTTCCTCGCTGATGTCGTGCATGCTCGTCTGATGAAAGCCGCGCTTGGCAAAACAGCTCAGGGCCGCGTCGAGAATCTGCTCGCGGCGATCAACTGGAACATCAGTGCGCATTTGCGTCATGAATCGCCTAATGAATGAACGTTCATTCAATTGTCAAATCGCCTTCGTAGCACGCACATTTTCTTGACGTCGAGACACTCAAAAGACGTTGCTGCCTTCATGCCAAAAGCGCGCGTTTTAAAATTAGACGACGCGATCCTCCAGCAATTCCCGCCCGGCGCACGCTACCTCATCGGGCTCTCCGGCGGACGCGATTCGATTGCGCTGCTGCACGCCCTGCGCGCTGCCGGTTACCACAATCTCGTCGTCTGTCATCTTGATCACGAATTGCGCGGCCGCCATTCGCGCGCCGACGCGCACTTTGTCGAAAATTTGGCCAAGACGCTGCGTCTGCCGGCCGAGATCGGGACGTCTGACGTCCGTGCGCTGGCGCAAAAAGCAAAGCTCTCGCTTGAGACGGCGGCGCGCGTGGCGCGTTACGCATTCTTCATCGGCGTCGCGCGCCAACGGCGTTGCCGCACCATTTTCCTCGCGCACCACGCCGATGATCTTGCCGAAACCGCGCTGCTGAATTTATTCCGCGGCGCCAGCCCCGGCGGCCTCGCCTCGTTGCGGCCGGTCACGTCGCATCGCATCGGCAAAACCGAACTCACCGTCGTCCGTCCGCTGCTTGGCATCTGGCGGCGCGAAATCGACGCGTATGTTAAACAGCACGATCTGAAATTTCGCGAGGACGCGACCAACGCGCGGGTCGGTTCGCGTCGCAATCGCATCCGCCATCGCATCCTGCCCTACATCGAGAAACAGCTCGGCCGCGATGTGCGCACATCCATCTGGCGCGCCGCGCAAATCTGGCTGGAAGAAGAGCTGCTCCTCGATTCGCTGTTGGAGGAAGAAATTGAACGCGAATTACGCATCGCTTCCTTGCGCGCGCTGCCGGTCGCGTTGCAGCGTCGCCAATTGCATCGCTGGCTGCGCGAGCACGAAATCGGCGAAGTCAGCTTCGATCTCATCGAGAAAATTCGCGCGCTCCTCGCCCCGCAAGCGCCGACCGCGAAAATCAATCTCGCGCGCAATCGCCACCTCCGCCGCCGCGCCGGCAAACTGTTCATCGAGTAAGATTCCTCGCACGAAGTCCACCAAGGACACGAAGGATCTAGGATTATCCTCGCGTCCGCGGTCCGCCGCATTGAAACCAAGTGCAGTGCGCGAAAAGTGAAGCAT
>JALYTV010000103.1 GCA_030854105.1 Verrucomicrobiota bacterium
GGAACGGAAGGCGCCGCTTTCCAGCGACGGCCGATGCGTCGAGATCGGGCCGTTCTCGCCCGCGCGGAGAAGCACGCCGTCGTTTTTCGCAGTCACGCGCACGTCGTAGCGCTCCGGTTTTTCCAAAAACAAACGGGCCAGGGCATAGACCGAGTAAGCCGCCGCGCCGGATTTGATCTGCGCCGCGACGTTTTCGAACGCCGCCGCGCGCGGCAAAAAGCGAATCTCCAGCTCGGGCAACGGCCGCTGCTCTTCGCGGGCGCGCGGCGGTCCGGCCGGACTCGCGCCGGGAGCGCGCTGCCTGTCATCGCGTCGTCTACCATCGCGTCGTTTATCATCCCGGCCGTGCGGCGGTCCGCTGCGTTTGGGATCATCGCGACGATCGCCTCGCGGCGGGCGCGGGCTACGAAATTCACCCCGCTCCCGTGGCCGGCGGCCACGCGCGCCGTCGTCCTCGCCACCGCCTTCGTAATTGGCATAGCGCGATCCGCCCGCATCTTCCTTTACCCACGCGGGCAGCATTTTCAGGTCGAGCAAATCGACCGCGGATTCGTTCTCAGTCGCCACCGTCTTCTTGTACTGCATCGATCTCGCGAAGTAAAACAACCGCACGAGGCAAAAGACGCGGCGCGAACGTTAAATTCATTGACAAGGTATGGAATTGTTTTACTTGCCAACGAGCGCGCCGGTTGTATTAACGCGGTCGACAAACCCGATTTTATGTCAGACAAATCAATCGAAGATAAGGTAAAGGATATCATCGTCGAACAGCTCGGCGTTAACCCCGAGCAAGTTACGCCGACGGCTTCCTTCATCGAGGATTTGGGCGCCGATTCCCTCGACATCGTCGAGCTGGTGATGGCGTTCGAAGAGGAATTTTCCGTGGAAGTGCCGGATGAAGATGCCGAGAAATTGCAGACCGTGGGCGATGTCAACAAATACATCGAAGAGCGCGCGAAGCAGGCATAGCCGACCCGCTTAGTTTACTTTGCGAAAAACACGGCTCCGGCCGTGTTTTTTGTTTTTCGGCAGCGCCGCGAGAGACGAATACAAAGAGAGATGAACTTTTTCTGGCAACCGCTTTTTCACGTCGCGGGGCGGCATATCACCGCCGCGGGCGTGGCCGCCTTCGTCGGCATTTTCGTGAACGGCCTGGTCGCCGCGAAAGTCTTTAACTCGCAGAAGTTTCGGCGTCTGCTCACGCGGCTGAAGCTCAACGCGGGCCTCGTCGCCGCCATCTCCACCGTGCTCAGCATCGCGACGATCGCCTTCTTCGCCATTCTCGGCATCAACGCCGCCGGCATTCCGCTTTCCTGGAGTACGCCGCTCCCCGGCACTTCGCTTTCACTCGTGCAGCTTTTCCTGCTCGTCGGGCTGCTGCTGGCGGTCTTCTGGTTTTCCTCGCGCACGAAGAGTTTTCTCTTCAATCGCTTGCTGCGCGAAAGCGGCCTCGATCGCTCGCTGCAGTACGCCATCGCTCAGATTGTCAGCAACATCGTGCTCATCGTCGGCATCTTCATGGTGTTGGATAACGCCGGCATTCACCTCGGCGCGCTCACCGTTTTTGCCGGCGCGGTCGGCGTCGGCGTCGGCTTCGGCCTGCAAAACATCACCTCCAATTTCATCAGCGGTCTCGTCATTTTGACTGAGCGCCCGATCACGATCGGTGACCGCGTCGAAGTCGCCGGCGTGGCCGGTCAGGTGCAATCCATTCGCGCGCGCAGCACCGTCATTCGCACCAACGACAACATCACCATGATCGTGCCGAACACGAAGTTTATCGATTCACCGGTGACGAATTGGACTTACGGCGACCCGAAAGTGCGTTTCCGCCTGCCAGTGGGCGTCGCTTACGGCAGCGACATGGACAAAGTGCGCGACGTCTTGCTGGAGGTGGCGCTCGCCAACGAGCACGTGTTGAAAGAACCCGCGCCGACGGTGTTTCTCGAAAAATTTGGCGACAGCTCGATCGACGTCGAGCTGGTGGTGTGGAGCAAGGATATGAGTTCGCGGCCGCGCCGCTTTCGCAGCGATCTGAATTTCGCCATCGTGAAAAAATTCGCGGAGACGGGCATCGAAATTCCGTTCCCGCAGCGGGATATGAACTTCCGCGGGCCGCTTTCGCTGGCGCGCGATGCGAGCGGGTCGGCTAAGAATGAGCGCACCTGAGCGCGTCGTCTCGTGCAGAAATCGTATTCTTTTCCGGGTGGCAGCGCCGTCGTCGTCGAACGTGGCGAACTCGCGGGCGAAGCGGGCTGGCATCGCGCCTTCGCCGAACAGGGCAAAGACTGGCGTTACTACGAGATCATCGAGGACACGCTCGCAAACGATTTCGAATATCGCTATCTGCTGCTTCGCGACGACAGCGGCGCCTTGCGCGCGGTGCAGCCGATTTTTTTCGTGCAGCAAAATTTGGTGGAAGGAATTCCCGGCGCACTGCGCCATGCCGTCGATGCCGTGCGCAAAAAATTTCAGAAGTTTCTCACCATGCGCGTGCTCATGGTTGGCTGCGCGGCGGGCGAAGGTCATCTCGGCGCACTGTCGTCAGCCGACGCGATCTGGACCGCGACCGCCTTGCACGAATGCCTCCCGCCCATCGCGCGCGACGGCAAAGCGTCGCTCATTGTGCTGAAAGATTTCTCGTCGCGTTATCGCGAGGTGCTCGCCGGTTTTTCGCGCAACGGTTTCACGCGCGTGCCAAGCATGCCGGCTACGCGCTTGCAGCTGCACTTTCGCCATTTCGACGATTATCTAAGCACGCTCAGCCACAGCACGCGCAAGAGTTTGCGCCGGAAATTTCGCAAGACGGAACGCGCCGCGCAGATCGCGCTGTCTGTGGTCGACGACATCACGCCCTTTGTCGACGAGGTCTACCCGCTCTATCTCGCGGTGCACGATCGCTCGGCGATGAAATTTGAGAAATTAACGAAGGAATATCTCTCGCGCCTCGGTCGCGAACTCGCACCGCGCGCAAAATTTTTCATCTGGCGGCTCGATGACCGCATCATCGCCTTCAGCGCCTGCGTCGTGCACCACGGCGCGATCTACGACGAATATCTCGGGCTCGACTACCGCGTCGCGCTCGATCTCTCGCTCTATTTTTATACCATCCGCGACATCCTGAGCTGGGCGATCGCACACGGCCTGAAATTTTATTTTAGCAGCCCGCTCAATTACGATCCGAAGCTGCATCTCGGCTGCGAGCTCGCGCCGCTCGATCTTTACGTGCGTCACACCGCGCCGCTCTTGAATCCGATTTTCGGACGAATGGTGAAACTGCTCGAGCCGACACGACATGATCCGGTGCTGCATAAATTTCCGAATGCGGCAGAGTTGAAGTAAATGACGGCCGCTCCCCCACGCGGATTTTTCCTGAACCCGTGGGTGCAGCTTGCCCTGAGCGTGCTTTGCGTGGCGGCATCGGAAGTTTTCCTGAAACGCGGCGCGCTCGAAGCGCCGCATCTTTCGCCAAGTTTGAATTGGACCGGCGTCTCCGGTCTCGCCTCGCTCCACGTCTGGATCGGCATCGTTTTCGTCATCGCGAGCTTCATCAGCTGGCTCTACGTGCTGCGTTACATTCCGCTCACCATCGCGTTTCCGCTTTCGAGTTCGGTGCACGTTCTCGTGCCGCTCGCGTCGCACTATTTCCTGAATGAAATGGTCACGCTGCAGCGCTGGTGCGGGATCGCGCTGGTGATGATCGGGATTTTGATCGTGGCGAAACAGGTCGCGCAACTGGAGGAAAAATTGTGACGCCGATTTCCGCGCTGCTCATTTTCGCTTCGCTGGTCGCCTTCATCGCCGGGCAACTACTGCTCAAGCACGCGATGGAGAGCACACTCTGGAGCGCGCGCTTCCTCCGCTTTTTCACGATGGGACTCGGCAGCATGGCGTTCTCCTTTTTCGTCACCCTCGGCCTGTTGCAACGCTTCGAGCTGAGCTACCTCTACCCGTTCCAGGGATTGAGCGTCGTCATCATCAGCGTGCTGGCTGCCCTCATCTTGCGCGAGAAATTAACCGCGCGTTTATTTCTCGGCGCGCTGCTGATCAGCGCCGGTGTCGTGCTCGTGTCACTGAGTTAGCGCGGGCCAAAGCTGCTCGAACGCGTCTCGATTTACGGCCGTGATCGTGTCGGCTGACGGCAGTTTCAGTTTCGGATGATCCATCGCGGAGACGAAACGCTGTTTGCGTCGTGCATAACTCGGCGTGGAATACGCACCGCAGATATCGCCGGCCGTGATGCGCGCGTGCTCCCGCAACGTCCGCAGCGCCCAGCGCAAATCGTCGCAGGTAAACTTCCCGTTCTCCCAATTGGTCCACGCCAGATCCGGTGCGAGGCAATCCATATCGATGGTCGCATACACCGCCGATCCGTTCAGCGCGCGCGCGAAGGTGGCGAATTGCTCCCGCCAATTCTCTCGCGTGATCGCGCCACGGCGTTGCTGCTGCTTCCTGCTCTTGTCATCACTCCACGGATGCACTTCGAGAACGCCCGCGCGTTCCGCACGACGATTGCCAAACAATTGCCCCAGCCACCAGCACTCGAAATTTCCGCAGCCCCACACGCACACTCGTTTCACCTGCGCGTTCTCCAGCGCGCGATTCACCCAACCGCCGCAACACCAGCGCGGCGGACGCACATCCCAATCGGGATGGTTGTCGAACGAAACCAGCGTCACGGGTTCGCGCACGCGTCGGCTCAGCAGCGCGCTCACGTGATGAAAATCGCCCGAGCCGTAGAGGACAAAATCAGGCAGCGCGCTCACGACCTCGCGGTAAAAACGCTCGGCCTCCCGCACGGGCGCCGAAAAGCGCAAACGAGGACCCCACGCCCGCGCATCGACGCGGGGCAGATCGAGCCCGTCCCAGGCGCCGTCGAGGTCGAGTAGCATCAGGCGAAGTATTTTCCAGAAGAGCGGGAAAGCAATTTGTTCACGCGCACGGACGGCGGCCTTTTCGAATGTTGAGTATGGATTGCCCGCCTGAGAAAGATCAAACACCAGCCGAACAGGATTTTCTTTGCCAGGTGCGCGACGCGTTTGCCGTCTTCGCGCGCGGCTCTTCGCGTGTCTTCGGAAGCCCGTGGGCCTTCATTATCGCCATTTCCATCATCGTTGTCTGGGCTGTGACCGGCCCTGCTTTCCATTACTCCGATACCTGGCAACTGATCATTAATACCGGCACGACGATCGTGACTTTCCTCATGGTGTTTGTGATTCAAAACACACAGAACCGCGACGCGAAGGCGGTGCACCTGAAGCTCGATGAGCTGATTCACGCCCTCAAAGGCGCGCGCAACAAGCTGGTGAATCTCGAGAATCTCTCCGACGACAAACTCAAAGAGATCGAAGACCAGTTCACCTCCTTGCGCCAGAAATCGGAGCGCGCCTCGAAGCTGGCGGAGAAATCGGTGGCGCGAACGAAGTAGTTTCACGCGCTTCACCGCTGCGCAGGAATTTTCTTCCGCTGGGACAGAGCGCGAAAACCTCGCAGTTGCCGCAATCCGGCTTGCGCGCAAAACAGCGCCGGCGCCCATGCCAGATCAACCAATGACTCCAGATCGCCCAGTCCGCGCGCGGCACGATCTTCATCAGGTCGCGCTCGATTTTTTCCGGATCGGATTCCCGCGTGAGCCCGAGTCGATTGGATAAACGGAGGACGTGCGTGTCGACCACGACGCCTTCGTTTTTCGCAAACGCATTACCGAGCACGACGTTCGCCGTCTTGCGCCCGACGCCGGGCAGCGCGTTCAGTTCTTCCATCGTCGCAGGCACTTTCCCGGCGTGAGACGACACGATCTCGCGACACGCGCCGCGAATGCTCCTCGCTTTGCTACGGAAAAAACCGGTCGAGCGAATCTCCCGCTCCAGCGCCGCGGGCGAAGCCGCCGCCATTTTCTTCGCATCCGGATATTTACGAAACAAAGACGGCGTCACCATGTTCACGCGCTGGTCGGTGCATTGCGCGCTCAGGATGGTCGCGATCAAAAGCTGAAAGGGATTTTTGAAATCGAGCTCGCAATGCGCGTCGGGATAAACCGCGCGCAACTTTTTCGCCAGCTCGCGGACGCGTTCTTTCTTCGTCATAAATAATCAGCGAGCGGCGACCGCATTTCTTCTTCGCTTGCGCACTTTCGCGACGAAGATTTTGCCGCGACGCCAGACTCTGCGCGCCCAAGCGAATTCCGTCGCCAAAATGGCGACGCCGATTGGCACCACGATCACCGCCGGGCCAGGCAGCACGATCATAACCAGCCCGATCAGCAACACGGTGAAGCCGATGATCCCGACCAGCAGCTTGCGCAGGCGCGGCCGCGTCTCGAGACCGAAACGCCGGATCACGTAGAGCAGCCACCGTTGCATCAATCACCTTCCGCGGCTTGTCATGCAACGCAACGCGCCGGAGCACAGCGCGCGGAAGATTCCTCCACTTCGCTTCGCTCCGGTCGGAATGACAAATTGCGCGCGGTCGCCCAAGGCGCGCGCGCAGGTTCGGGCTGTAGCGGCGC
>JALYTV010000039.1 GCA_030854105.1 Verrucomicrobiota bacterium
GTCTGCGACCGCTGAAATTCTTGATCCGGACGGCGCTCATAGAGCGCCGCTACAGCGCGATCAGCTAGCTCGGAGAGCACGCACCACCTTGCGCCGCGCGCGAAGATTATTCCGCGCCGTAATCCTGCAGCGCGCGCAATTTCGCCAGCGCGCGGCCCGAATCGATTTCTTCCTGCGCCCGCGCAATTCCGGAATTCATTTCGTTCGCCAACCCAGAAACGACGAACGCCGCCGCCGCGTTCGCCACCAGCAGCGCGCGCTTCGCGCCCTTATCCGAACCGTCGAGAATGCGCACGATCGTCTCCGCGTTTTCCTTCGCATTGCCGCCGGTGATTTCCGCCAGCGTCGGCCGCGCCAGTCCCAGCCATTGCGTATCGAGCACGGCGGAACTCACGCGCCCGTTTTCCAATTCCCCCACCTGCGTCGGCCCGAGCGTCGAGACATCATCGATCGACATCGTGTTGTCTATCATCCCGTTGACGACCCAGGCGCGTTCACGGCCGAGCTCGCGCAACACTTCCGCGAACATCATCGTCAACGCCGGCGCGTAAACACCGATCAACTGCCGCGCCGGTCGCGCCGGATTCAGGAGCGGGCCGAGAATGTTAAAAACGGTGCGCTGGTTTTTCCGTACCAGTTGCTCGCGCATTTCCGCCAGCGCGCGGAACGCCGGGTGATACAGCCGCGCGTAAACGAACCCGCAATGGTGTTGCGCGATGCAATCCCGCAGCGCGTCCGGCTCCAGCGTAGTCGCGATGCCGAGCGCTTCGAGCACATCGGCGCTGCCGCTGCGCGACGTCACCGCGCGATTGCCATGCTTCACCACCGTGGCGCCGGCAGCCGCGAGGATGAACATCACCGCGGTCGAGACGTTGAACAGATCGACGCCGTCGCCGCCGGTGCCGCAGACATCGATTACCGTCTCGCTTTCGATTTCCAAGTCGACCGCGCGCTCGAGCAGGAAACGCGCAAACGATGCGATCTCGTGCGCGCTTTCGCCTTTGCCATGCAGCGCGGCAAGAAAATCGGCTTTCGCTTCCGCCGCCACCGGCTCCGCCAGCAGCAGCGCGACCGCTTCCTGCACTTCGCCCGGTGTGAGATCGAAACCCGATCGCACCTTGTCGCTCAAATGCGCGAACGGTCTCACGCTCATGGCGTGCGCGCCGAGCTGTGCCATTCACGATAGAGCGCCGGCGAAATTTCCGACGGCTTGATCTCGCTGCGGCCGCCCCAGAAAACGTTGGTGTAGGAAACCGGGATCGCGCTAGCTGTGAGATGCGCGTCGATCGCGGCCTTGTGTTCGAGCAGGCGCGCTTTGTCGGTGCCGTGCGCCACGGCCATGATGTTGACGTTGCGAAATTCCGGGCCGCCTTCGCGCCAGTAACAATGGGTCAGCACATGATGCCTGCCCACTTCGCCGCCCGCCTCGATCTCGCGCCCCGCCGGCACCGCCCAATGAAAGAGCGCATTGAAGCGCGTCACCCGCACGCCGCCCGCGCTCGGCTTCACGTGTTCGAGGAAGGTCGAGAAACGCCCGATGACTTGGCGCGCGTTCAAGCTTTCCGCCACGCGATAAAATTCCTCCAGCGACACGCCTGCTTCCTCCGCGCGCGCGCGCCACGGCGTCTCGCGAATTTCTTCCGGCGCGAATTCGCGCTTCAACGCGATGAGCACCTCCCACTCGCGCTCGCTTAATTCCACCGCACGCGTTTCGATCATCGTCGCCGGCGTTTCCGCGCGGCTGCCGGGCTCGATCGTTTTCCGGCGCACGTGCCCGACGCCGAGCGTGAAAATTCCTTTCGCGGGCATGATGCGGAAACGCTCGGCGCCGATCGCGTCGGCTAACATCCGGCAGTGTTCCTCCAGCGAAAATCCGTGCGGCACTTTCACCGTCGTCCACAGTTTGTATTCCGAGCCCGCCGTTGCCGTGTCGGTGGAACGCAGCACCACGTGACCCGAGAACGGATCGCGTTGAAACATGAAATCGAACGCGGCGTCGATCTTCTCCTCCGGCATTTTCCACGCGACCAGCGCGCCGTCGGCGAGATTGGTCGCGAGCAACGTCTGCCGCACGCGCCGGATCGTGCCTGCGCGCAACATCGCCTCGATGCGCGCCAGCACGAGGTCGAGCGCGACGCCGCTGCGCCGCGCGATTTCCGCGAACGGTTCGCGCACGAAGCCTTCGATCTTGTCCTCCGACACCGCGAGAATTTTCTCGTTCGTCGGATCGTTGTGCTCGACCGGTTGCATCACCTTTAATCCGGCAACGCGCGCGTTTTGTCGAACGAACGCGCGCCGCTTCGTTGCCGCGCGTGCATATTCCGCGCATGCTCCGCGCGCTATTCTTCGATGCCGCCGGCACGCTGCTGCATCTCACTCGCAGCGTCGGTGAAAATTACGCGGAGATCGCGCGCCGCTTCGGCGCGAATCTCGACGCGCGTGATCTCGACCGCGCGTTTCATGAGACGTGGAAAAAAATGCCCCTGCGTCCGCCGATCGACGGGCCGCGGCCCGACGACGACAAACCGTGGTGGCGCGACCTCGTCGACGACGTGCTCGCTCGCGTGCCGAACGTGCCGGCTAATTTTGATCGCGCGCAGTTTTTCGACGCCGCCTACGCGCACTTCGCCGAGCCCGGCGTCTGGTTGCTCTTTCCCGATGTGCGCGACACGCTCACGGAATTGCAGCCGCGCTATCGCCTCTTCGTCGTTTCCAACTTCGATCATCGCTTGCGCGCCATTCTCGCCGATCTCGGCATCGCCGATTTCTTCGAGCAGATCTTTTTGTCGAGCGAACTCGGCGCCGATAAACCGCACCCGGAAATTTACCAGCGCGCTCTGCGGCAGAGCGGGCTGTCTGTGAACGAAGTCTGCCACATCGGCGACGATCCCGAACGCGACTGCCGCGCCGCCGCCGGCGTCGGCCTGCACGTTTTCCAACTCGACCGCCCGCGCATCAGCCTGCGCGATCTGCCGGCGGCGCTCCGTCGCCTTGCGTCGTCCCGCGAAGTCGGTTAAGAAATGTCTCCGCAAGCGCGGGTTGGTAGCTCAATGGTAGAGCAGCGCCCTTTTAAGGCGTTGGTTGCGGGTTCGAGTCCCGCCCAACCCACTCTGTCATTCGCGCACACTCCCGTGCGCGCGCGAGAAAAATCTCCCGTTCCCGCGGCGGATGCGTTATGAGAATGACAGCCATCGCGCTCCTGCCGCCACCGTGATCCGCCACCCGTTGTCCCCCGCCCCGCCGCGCCGCGCCTTCACCCTGCTGGAAGTGATGGTCGTGATCGCGATCATCGCGATTTTAATCGGCTTGCTGGTCCCCACTATCGGCTCGCTCTCCAAATCCGGCGGTCGCAAAGCCACCGTCAGTTTGCTTCTCGGGGTGATCGAACAGGCTCGCGCTTTAGCCATTAAGGATGGCCGCGCGACCTACGTCGCGTTCGCTGCGCAACCAACCGACGGCACGACGGGCATTGCTGACGCCACGCTTGTAGACCGCTATTTTTATCACGCGGTGGCAATTTTCGAGGATTCCGCCGACTTCGCGAGCAAGACACAGGTAACCAATTGGAAGGTTTTCCCGACAGGCATCAGTCTTCGCACTGAAATATCGTTTTCGGCTCAAACCGGCCAAGGCTGGAAATGGTCCTCGAGCGACTTCGCGTTTACTCCCGCCGGAACTCAGGCGCAGCAATTCCCGTTCATGAAATTCGATGGAAGCGGTACGCTGGCAGCGCCCTCCCCAACTGGCACTAATCCTCTCTACCTTCGACTTTTTGAAGGCAACGTAACGGGCACTTATGAGCACCCGACGACGAAAGCCAACAAAGACGAAACGATCAGTATCGCCCGGGTAACGGGACGCGCGATCTACATGCCATGAAGCGCGCACGCCTCGCTCGTCGCTCTTTCACTTTGATCGAGGTCGTGCTCGCACTCGGCGTCGTGAGTATAGCGATCGTAGCGATCCTTGCCGTCTTCCCGACCGCGCTGGCTACGAATCGATCGGCGAACAACGAAGGTCGCGCCGCCCAACTTGTCCGGGCGATTACCTCGACGATTGACGCGCAATGCGGCACGTTCAACAACGTGACGATATTTGGATCACCTGCGCTTGATCTTACCAGCCTCACCACGAATTCCCCGCTCACTCCAGTGATGCTTTACGCGACATATGCAAGCCCGGCGCAACCTTCGATCAGCACTTCTTCCGCTGGTGCGATCTATTCCATCGAACTTCGGTTCGACAATAATCCCCCGCCTACTCTCGGGGCCGGAAAGCTCAACCTCATCCAAATCCGCATCTTCGGTAATTCCAAGACCGAAGGAGCGACCGAATTCTTTTACCTGGCAAGAAACAAAGGATGAGCATGCGACGCCCTTCCTTATCGATTCGCGGTTTCACGCTGGTCGAGCTTTTGGTTTCCATGGCGATCACCATTGGAATCGTCGTTTTGCTCGCGCGGGTCCTCGCCGCCGCCGCATCCATCTGGCAATTGGCGGATCAGCGCATCGACACTTTTCGCGATGCGCGTGCGGCGATGCAGTTAATGACGAACGACCTTGGGCGCGCCGATATCAATGGCGACCCGCAGATGCTCACCTTGGGCGATATCTCCTCGGATGGGACGTATGCCGGCTCTGCGTCGGCAGTCGCGCCGATGAAGAACACCGGGAAGAGCGATCTGTGCGCCGTCACCTATTACCTTAATTGGAACGGCGGCGTTAATGCTTACTCTCTAAGTCGATCATTCAAAGACAGCGATGCCACGGCTTCCATTCTAACGACCCCTCCTCTGAGCTTCACTAATCTATACACTCGGACGACTCCGGAGACTCTGGCTAATTATGCATGGGACATGGAGATTCGCCCAGGAGAAGTGATTAATACCCTAACACCTACCACGGATTCCTCGACGAAGTGGAAGTGGATAGAAGTTCGTTTTAAAGCCATGAGCGTGAAAGCGGCTCGCAAGTTTCAGTCGTCGGGTGCGGTCGGGCAGGCAACGTGGGCCGACCCGACCACCGCCGCTTACAAAACCTACATCCTCCCGAACGAACAACAGTTCGTTACACGGATACTGCTCCAGCAAAACCAGTGATCAATTCACGCGCCATGCGGCCTGAAAGAGGTGTAGCTCTTGTTGTCACTCTCGTAATCCTCGTTTTACTTGCGGGCATGGCCGTCGCTTTGTTGCTCTCCAGCGGAGTCGATCGCGGCGGCTCAAAAGCGGTAGCGGACAAAGCAAAGACCGATCTCCTTGCACAAACGGCAGTGAATGCCGCGATCGCACAGCTCGTTGATACCTTAAACCAATACCCGGACTCGGCGACGACTTGGGAGACGATCAATGGCAATGACGGGACGGTTCTGTACTATCACGACAAAACCCCTGACCAGGCGATCACCAGTGCAACCGCGGCGCAGCTTTTCGTTCTACCCTTGGCTTCAGGCGCGACTGCGCAACTCGTTGTCAACAAGACGAGCGCGCTCCCGGCGCTGACCGAAAGGGATGTGCCGGGGGTGCCGGCAAATGCGTTTAATTTGAACCGACCGCGGACTGCAACCGACACGATCGGATTGATCGGATCGTCCCCCCAGTGGCTCGCAACTACCCCAACCGCTCCGCAGGCGTTCCGGGGAAAATGGATTAACACAACGAATAGCGACACCAAAGTAACGGGAAGATATGCATTTTGGATGGAGGACGAGAGTTTTAAAGCTAACGCCAACCTCATGGGCAACACCGCCCGTGGCTCCGCTACTCTAGGAAATTCGCCGTCCCAGGTTCCTTTCCAAGGAATATTGAAGAGTGTTCTTACGGGCAGTCCCGACTACGACAGTATTGCCGGCAGCATTGTCGCTTATAGGAGTCAATTCCCCGGCTCTCTTTTCTTTAATTTTCGCGATATGAATCAAGTCAACGGACAAGCGGCGTTAGCTGAAAACGCCAAATTTGAAACAACACTTTATTCGGGCAGCGCAAACCTCTCCCGCAGCGGAGCCAAGAGAGTGAATCTGAATCAGATCGTCTCCACCTCGACAGATCCCGTCGAGATTCGCAAGCAATTGGATGAGATCATCAAGACTATCACCACCGAGGTTCCAAACTTCGCTCAGCGCTTCTACCGGCTTGGAGTGAATAAAAACTCGATGGACGTTGTCAGCACGGGAACGCCGTCCGATCAGACGATTTATCTTAACAAGATCGCGGCCAATATTCGGGATTACATCACGTCCGACTCTCAGCCGACGATTGTAAATAACGATCCCGCGGGCTCCATACGTATTGGCTCTCCTCCTAAGACAGCGCTAGGAAGTTCGGGTGGAGGCACCGCGGGACCCAATGAGGTAATGGCCATCGGGAAAAAGCGCGTGCCGTTCCTTCAAGAATACGCGCAGCGAATCCGTCTCACGAAATTTTCGCCGCCAGCGTACGTTCCGACGGATCCCGCCAATCCGCAAGCCAGCAATCCTGGAGCCGACTACGAATTCTACTTAGATTATTACTTTGAGTTCTGGAATATGACCTCAAAGGATATTAATCCTAGCGATCTCGGGCCAAAACCCTTTTTACTTGTTAGTAACCAATTCGGCTGGGACGCCGGCGGGGGCGCCCGCACAACTCAGCCTTATCTTTCTTCAACGATCGACATTCCATCAGATCCTAATCGGGATTTCAAAATACCACTTTTTTCGATCACGGGCTTGGTTTTCAAGGCCGGCACCGCAACAGTCATCACCACGGATCCGAACAATCTCGCGACTCTTGTTCCCAATAGTTCGAATGTGTTTGTAGCCAACAATCTTACGGCGGTATCGCCGCCTCCTGCGCATACCACGGACGACTTCCGGCGTTATGCTGGAAAAACGTTCAGGGATAGCACCACGAAGGTTGTTGGTTACCCCTCGAAAGCGCGGGCGCTCAGGATCAACATGATTCCCAGAGACACTTCTGTGACCGATTACGAGACGGAGGTTGTTCTAGGCAATGACATTGGAATTCTAGAGACTTTTGAAGCTTTACCGGTGGCTTCGAATATCTCGGTTAATAACGACACCGGTGATCGGATTGACAGCAAATCTTATTTCCTTCGCGGAGGCTCTTTACGTGGCAACACCGGCGCGCCGCCGGGATCTCTGTCGGGCGACCCCCGGACTAATAATGAGCAGCTTTCTGTTGCGGTTTATAATTCGAGTCTTGGAAATGACCAAACGCGCTATGTCGACAGCGGCCTAAACAACAACGCCGTCCCCGGGAACAGCTCGTTGACGATGTTGGACAGCGCCCCTCCCGGTAGTTACGTGAATTTCACGTCATGGGCGGACCCTTTTCCAAACCCTGCCTCTCCGTACACCGGCGACGCAAATCATGCGCCAGCCGTAATGGCTAACGCACCCATCACTTCGATCGCTGAATTAGGGAACGTTTTCGATCCTGCGCGCACGGTTGACACGAGCGGGAGTAGCGACATTCAATATAGCCGTGGGGGGGACGGACCTTGAGAGTCGGCCAACCTGACGATCTGTGGGACGGCAACAGCAACTCTGCCAGCCGCGAATGGACTTCGTGGCGACTGGCCGACATTTTCAGCGCGAACAACTACCTTCAGCTCGACGGTCGGATCAACGTCAACGGCGTCAATCGCGACGGTGGTGCGGCATTTCGCGCCGCGCTCTACGGTTATAATTTCGCCGCCAGCCCGGACTCTGATCCTGTTATCGCCGCGCAGATGTTGACTGACGCTCAGGTCACTTCGCTAATCGCCCGGATGCAGGACCGGGTGAGTAACAAGAACGCGTTCACCAACACAATCGGGCCGTTTGCCGAACTTGGAGAGCTCTCTGAGATGCCGGCCTTCAACTCCGGCACCCAGCTGACAGGCCAGGATATGGCCACCATCTATGATCGCGGTCGGGAGGAGATTTTTCGGCGGCTCGCTGAACTAATTACCACGCGAGGAAACGTTTTTAGCATTCACGCCGTCGGGCAATCCTTGGTGCCGCAGCCGGGCGCGGGCAGCACCCCTGTGGTAACGTCTACTGCACGGATCAAGGTTACCTTTCGAATTGATCCCGTATGGAACGATACCATCGCGACAACTGACCCTTTCGACCCCGCCAACCCGAACGCTCGCTTAAAGAAGCCGGATAAATATGCGATTAAGATTTTATACGCTGGCGACTAATCTCTGCCTGTTGTTTTTTCCCCTTCTGGTCTGGGCGCAAGCACCGACTGCTACCCCTCGTACTCCTGGCTTCATCCGCTTTTGGGACATGCTGCCATCGACTAATGGATCTTTTCAGCTTTTGGACACCAGCACGCCCAAAGCACCGCCGATCGCAACCGCCAACGCTTACGCATATTCTAACTATCGTGAACTCCCTGCTGGTAAATACCGCTTAGCTGTAGTGAAAAGGGGAACTAGCGTTCCGCTGAAGGCTTTCGATGTTAATCTTTCTCCGAACACTTTTTTTACAATCCTCGTCTCTCCAGGAAGAATTGATGCTTTCGAAGATACTTTGACCACCCGCCCCCAAGCAGGATCCGTTACTTTGCGAAATTATTTCCCGAACACGACCGTACGGGTAACCCAGGGAAAGCAAGTCCTCGTCGAATCACTAGGGTATGGACAGTCTACGGCGATCAGCGGCCTGCCCTTGGTGAAATCGACGCTCCTCCTAGAGACGAAATTGCCTGATGGAAAGTCCGCACAATCTTTTGCTGAGACTGACCTCAAGTCTTGGCCTCGTGTTACGGTTCTAATCTTCCCTGACCCCTATGGTCGCTTTCGTCCGCGAGTGGTTGCCGACGGAAAAAATCCCTGACGCGTACGCAACAAGCAAAACGGCGGTGACTGTCACCGGTTTGCTCCATTGATTCGCCGCTTCCCGCGGCTCACCCTGCCGGGTTGGCTAATTCATCTCGCGGCTTCCCTGCACGCTCCATTGGCCGACGCGGTAGATGCACGGCAGCTGCACTTGACCGCCGCTACAAAGAAACCTTAGATCACGCCGACGGCGCGCGAGACGAGCAGGACGACGATGGCGAGCGAGATGAGGCTTTGCAGGATGGTGAGAAGTTTCGCCCAGCGCGCCAGCAACGGTGAATCAGTGGGGCCGAAGGTGGTGCTGGTGGTGAAGGCGACGAAGAGGTAATCGACGAAATCCGGCCGCCAGCCTTTCACGCCGAAGAACGCCTGCATGCTTTCCTCGATCTGCATTTGCGGGAAAACAAAACTGCGGCTGCCGAATTCGTTCTTCTCCTGCCGCGCGGCGGGCCCTCCGCCATCAAGCCGCCAGTACCAGAGGGCGAAAACGATGAGGTTGCACACCCACAGCAAAGCGGCGGAGCCGAGCAGCGTCTCGGGCGATTCGCGTTTGTTGGGCAAAGTGACGACGAGCAGCGCGACCGAGGCGATGAGGGCCACGGTGGTAACGGCGCCGATGCCGATGCCGAGCCAGTGGTTCACGCTATTGCGCCCGGTGCGATGGGCGAAAATCGTCGGCACCAGCAGCACCGCGACCACGGCCGGCAGCAGCCAGATGGGGCCGAAGACGAGCGTGCGCGGCAACGCCAGGTAAATGCAGCCGACCACGACGAGCGCGAGCAGTGCCTGCCAGCGCGGCTCCGGTTTATCGATTTTCTTTTCCCCTGGCGCCATCGCTGTCTTGTAGAGAAGAGCGCGCGGGAATTCCAGCGCGCATTTGTGCTTGCTCACGCGCGGCGGCGGGCGGCAGGATTTGCGACTTATGAATGATGTCCTTTCCGCTCTCGATGAATTGATTCAGCAACGCTCGATTTTGCAGCACCGTTTTTATCGCGCCTGGCAGGAGGGTACGCTCACGCGCACGCAACTGGCGACCTATGCGCGCGTCTATTATCCGCACGTGGCGGCGTTCCCGGATTATTTGCGCAACACCATCGCGCTAACGTCAGACGACGCGATCTGCGCGGAGTTGAAGGAGAATTTGGCCGACGAGCTGGCGCATCCGGCACCGCACCCGGAGCTTTAGGTCGATTTCGCGCGCGCGCTCGGCACCGATGTTTCACTCGACACAGCGGCGACGACGACGGCAACGTTTCATCAGCTCACGCAAAGCAGCACCGCGGAAGGCGTGGCCGCGCTTTACGCCTACGAATCGCAGCAGCCGGTGGTGGCGAGCGAGAAGCTGCGCGGTTTGCGCGAGCACTACGCGATCGATGACGAAACGGCGCTGCGCTATTTCGCCGTGCACGCGACCGCGGATGTGGCGCATCGCGCCGGCGAACGCGACGCGCTGCAGCGTTGCCTCGACGCGGGAACGTCAGCCGACACGATCATGGCCGCGGCCAACAAAGCGCTGGATGCGTACTGGCAGTTACTCGATGAAGTTTGCGTCGAAGCCGACGTGGCCTGCGCTGCCTGAGAGGAGTTTCATCAACCGCGGGAGGCAGGAGGGAATGACGAACGCGAAACCGGGAGGGTGTTTTTGCGGATTGCGGTTCGATTGCGCCGCGCAAGTTCGTACCGGCCTGCGAAAAAGCGGGTGATGAGAAACTCTTTCATGATGCGCGCAATCGCGCTGGCTGCGATCGCCTGGGCGACGGTTCCCTGCGCTCAGGCCGCCTTCACTTTCACCATCGACCAGGTCGGCAATGACGTGGTCGTGACCGGAGCGGGCACGCTCGATCTCAGCCTGCTGGCGCCGTTCCGCACGATCAAATTAAACTCCTCCGACATCAATCCGAACTCGGCCGAGATCGCGATCGACCCTGTCGCGACGATGACCGTCTACCAGGGGATTAACGGGCCCACCTCGTTCACCAATACCACTGGAGAATACCTGGCCTCTTCCACCGCCGGCTACGCGATCGCGCTCTTCGGCTTCTCGCAGGAGATTGCCGTTGATAGCAGTTACGTTTCGGGAACATCGGTCGCGAACACCGCCACGTTCACAGGAGCAACTTTGGCCGAGATGGGCCTCACCCCCGGCACCACTTACAGCTACACCTTTGGTTTCGGCGGTAGCGCGGAACCAAACGAGCTCACCGTGGTCGTCGTTCCGGAACCGCGGTCGTCGCTGCTGCTGATCACAGGCAGCGCGCTCTTGTTGTTCGTCTGCATCCGGCGCCGTTGAGATTCCGCTTTTCGGCCGCGCGCCCTTCGCGCACCATCGCGGCCTTGGTCCGTTGGCAATTGCTGGACGAAGTCGGCGCCGAGGCCGACACTGCCTGCGTCTCATGAAAACGATCCTCACCATCATCGCCGCGCTCGCGCTCACCCCGTTCAATCTCATGGCCGAAAACACTCCCGCCGTCGGCGCCGAAGCGCCGCCCGTGCAACTCACCTCCAACGACGGCAAGCCGGTCGATCTCAAGGAATACAAAGGTAAATGGGTCGTCCTCTATTTTTACCCGAAGGATTTTACCGGCGGTTGCACGCTGGAGGCGCAAAATTTCCAGCGCGATCTGGCGCAGTTTGAAAAAGAAAACGCGGTCGTGCTCGGCGTGAGCGTGGACGACGCGAAATCGCACGCGGGCTTTTGCGCCAAGGAAGGGCTGCATTTCAAATTGCTCGCCGATGTCGGCGGCAAAGTGGCGACGGAATACGGCTCGGTGATGGATTACCAAGGCACGAAAATGGCGCAGCGAAATACTTTCCTCATCAATCCCGCAGGCAAAATCGCGAAGGTTTACACCGGCGTGGAACCGGCGACGCACACCGGCGAGGTGCTGGCCGATCTCGCGCAGTTGCAGAAAAAATAACGCGATGATGCGCGACCCGGCATCCGGACGGCTGGCGCTGACGAAGAGGGAAGCGGTCGCGGTCGTTCTGTTTCTCGCGGTCGCGGCGGATGGCAACATCGACGAGGCCGAGGAGGAACTGGTGGTCGCGTTCTCGAACCGGATGAGGCTGCTGCGCGGGCAAGCGCCGGAGGAATTCAACGCCATGATCAATGAGCTGCGCGCGCTCTTGCGCACGGTGAGCGCGCAGGAAGTGCTCGAAACCGCCGCGAAAATGATCCCCGCGCATTTGCACGACACCATGTATGCGCTCGCGGCCGACCTTGCTTTTGCCGATGGCAGGATCGCGGATGCTGAGCGCTCGACCCTGAGCGCGATGCGTCACGCGCTGGATGTGCCGGAAGCGCTCGCGCTAAAGATCGAAGAGGTCTGCCTGATCAAGAGCCGCGGCTGAGCGCGTCGTTATGACCAACGAGAATTGGCAGCGCCTGCGCAACCTCGCCGTCTTCAAATTATGGATGACCGACCGGCAACTGCTGCGCTACTGGCCGCTCGCGGTGTTCATCGTCGTGGTGATTCTCGCGCTCACCGTGCGCAAAGTTTTATTCGGCGCGTGAATTAGATCGGAGAACGCGATGTATCGGGACTTCGAGTACGCGAAGCTCAAGAAGTCATTCGCTTTTATCATCGAGCGATATATGCCGGCAGAGATTGTTGGACCCGGAGACCCGCTTCGCTTTCTTGAGCAGCTTGAGAAGCAGCGCATGGCGATGGCACGGCGCGGACTTGCAGTTGCCATTGCGGACAGCGTAGAGGGAACTCAGGATTTCTCGCCGGCTGCGGTTCGGGAAGCCGATGAAGAAATGGAAAAGATTGGCGCCTATACTCTGACCTTCCTTCGCACGCGCTTTATGAGGAAGCGCACCAAACTCTAGTCAGCCGCTGCGGCCGATTGCTAACTCGTCATGCGTTGACTTATGGCTGGCTATTCGGGAACGCCGCTGGCGAAGAAGCTCGACATCAAGGTAGGCGCGCGCGTGGTTGCGCTCGGCCGCCGGAAAATTATGCGCGGCTGCTGGTCGATTTGCCGTCAGGCGTCACGATCACGGCGCGGGTGACGGCGAACGCGGGCTTCGTGCATTTGTTCGTCAGCCAGCGCGCTCTGCTGGAGAAACGGTTGCGCGAATTGCGCGCGAAACTCGCGGACGACGGGAGGCTGTGGGTTTCGTGGCCGAAGAAAGCAGCCAAGATGACGACGGATATTACCGAGGACACGATTCGCGAAGTCGCGCTGCCGCTCGGCTTCGTGGATGTGAAAGTGTGCGCGGTCGATGAGACGTGGTCGGGATTAAAACTGATGGTTCGACGCACGGAACGGAAGCACGCATAATTTTTCCCGTGCGTCTCTTCGATCACATCGACCTGCGCGTGCGCGACGGCGCGACGGCGAAAAAATTTTACCGCGCGCTCTTGCCGGCGATCGGTTTCACCGAGAACGCGGGCGACGACGACGAGTGGTGGTTCACCGCGCCGGGTGAAGGAACGCAACCGTTTTTCGGTTTCATCGTCGATCCGCAACATCGGCCGAACGAGAATCGCAACGCGTTCTGGGCGGAGAGCCGCGCGGCGGTGGATCGCATCGCAGCGATCGCGCGCGAGGCGGGAGCGTTGCGGATCGAAGGGCCGCAGATTTGGCCGGAATACAGCGCCGGCTATTACGCCCTCTTTTTCGAAGATCCCGAAGGGAATCGCCTCGAGGTTTGCTGTCGCGGCAGTCTGCCCGTTGCGAAGTAGGCGGCGCGCGACGAAGTATTCGCCGTGTTCGAAGTCGCTGCTCCCTCCGCCAGCTCGCGTTCGCAGCGGAGCGTGCGGTCGTTGAAGCTGATCGCGCTGTATAACATCGGCAAAGGAACGCTGCTGCTCATCGTCGGCGCGTCGCTCATTTTTCTGAACAGCCGCGAGAAGTGGCTCGACGCCATCAGCAACTGGGCAGCGGACGAAATTCTCCTCGATCACAGCCATCTCTTCAAAGCGGTGTTGGGGAAATTGCAGAGCGTGGTGGAAGGCGAAGCGCTGGTGGTGACGGGCATCATCGCGCTCATTTACGCGACGATTCTTTACGTGCAGGGCATCGGCGTTTATCTGCAACAGCGGTGGGCGGAATATCTGATGGTATGCGCGACGGCGGCGCTGATTCCGCTGGAAGTGCATCACCTCTGGTATCGGCCGGGCATCGTCGGCGGAGGCATTCTGGTGGTGAATTGTTACATCGTCTGGTTTCTCTATGCGCTGCTGCGGCGGGGGCCGGCAGAGGATAACGAAGTGCGCGCGCGGCAGGAAGTGGAAACCCGCTAGCGCGCGGGCATGATGCCGCAACGCGCCAGCGCGCGGGTGGTGCTTGCCAGCGGCAGGCCGATGACGTTCGAGATCGAGCCGGTGATTTTCTCGATGATGACGCGACCGTCGCCCTGCGCGGCGTAAGCGCCGGCTTTATCGAGCGGATTAATCGTCGCGAAATAGGCGGTGATCGCGCTGTCTGACAATCGCTTGAAACGCACGCTGGAAAATTCGGCGAAGGAAATTTGCGCGACGCCGGCGCGCGCCAGGCAGACGCCGGTGCAGACGTCGTGCGCGCGGCCGCTGAGGCGCTGCAGAATCTCGCGCGCTTCGTCCAAATCGCGCGGCTTGCCGATGATCTCGCCATCGCAAGCGACCAGGGTATCGGCGCCGAGCACGACAGCATTTGCGTCAGCCGCGAACGAGCACGCCTTGCGCATCGCATTGGCCAGCGTGAGCTCGCGCACGGAGAGATGCCGCGAGCTGATCTCGTTCATAGACGAGGCGATCACCTCGAAGGCAAAGCCGGCGTCGCGCAAAAGCTCGCGTCGTCGCGGCGATTGCGAAGCCAGCAGGAACCGCGCGACCACCGGTCAGGGCGTTGGCGAAGCGGCAGCCTTCGCGGGCTCGAGCCCCGGAATTTTCAACTCCGAGTAATCGGCCGGGATGGTAAATTCGGCGTCGCTGATCGGATCTTCTTTTACTGAAACCAAAGTGGTCGTCACTTTCTTGCCGCCCATATCAAACTCCGTCTTGACCGGCAGGCCCGGGAAATCGCGATAATCCGGCATGCCGCCCTGGGTCATGGTCCATTGCTTCGGCAGCATGGCCTGCATTTGTTTCAAAATGGCGGCGGCGTTGGGATAATTTTTCGCAATCCAGTAGGTCACCGGCCGGGTGCCTCCCTTGGTCGTATAAATCTCCGTGTCCATGCCATTAACGGTTTCCATCTTGCCGGTCGGCACCAATTCCGGCTTCGTTTTGTCCTCGTTTTTGCCCGCATACTTGTTGGCCATCTCGGCCATCGCTTTGGCGCGTTCGCCAGAAATGCGGAGCACCGCTTTTCGATCATGCATGAGCGTGATCATTTCGCCGGTGGAAGCATCGACGATGGTGGAGGCTTTGGCGCCGGTTTCGATGCGAGCCTTGGTGCCTTTCATCTTGATGGTGATCTCGTTGATACCAGCGGCATTGGCCGGAGAGATTCCCTCGACTTTTTGCACCAGGCTGAGGTCAGCGCGCACCAGGCCGGCGCTGCCGAGAAAAATAAACAGCGCGATGTATTTCATCATGGCGAGTAGCTTGCGCTGCGACGCCGCCGAAGCAAGCCGCGAGGGCGTAAAAAGACTTGGCAGTCACGCGACCGCACGGCACTTTAACGCCGCCTCGCGGGTGTAGCTTAATGGTAAAGCTGTAGCCTTCCAAGCTACTGACGAGGGTTCGATTCCCTTCACCCGCTTTTTGCCTAAATTTTGTTTGACCGCGGCGCGTTGCTTGCAGTTAATAGACGCGCACGGCAAATAACCCAGCGACCACCAATTATTATGAAACAAACCACGGGAATCTTTTTCGCCACTTTGCTGCTCGGGGCAGGCCTGTGGCAACTCACCGCCCCGCTCGTGCAAGCGCAGCAGATGACGGGTGAAGCAATGATCGCGCAAGAATTGAAGCAGATTGCACCGCGCGCCACGCTCGCGACCGCGAGCAAAGCCCAATTTCTCGATGCGGAATGTGCCGCCATCCATCAATTCCGCGGCTCGGAGCCGGCCATCGTGCGCGCCGCTCTCGACCTGAAAGCGAAATGGCGCGACAGCATTATCCAGACGGCCGTGCGCTGCTCGGATAAAGATTGCGCACTCATCAAGCGAATTTACAACGGCGTCACCGATGGCATGAACGACCAGGACAAGGCGCGTTATCTGGAAACGTTCACGGTCTATGCACCGGACTGCTTCGCGGGCGGCGGCGGCGAAGGCGGATTCAGCAATCCAGTCGGCAACATCAATCCTCCGTCGGGCTCGACCGCAGGCGGCGGCGGCGGCTTCAATCCCGAGGAAGGAAAGGTCCTCCTGTGCGACAACGGCATGCAAGTTTCCGTGTTCGCTTCGCAAGTGAACGAGTACGTGGAGAATCACCCCGGCACGTATCTCGGCGTCTGCCAGCCGACTCCGTCCACGAACAAATAACGCAGTTTCTCTCGAGAAATGCCGCTGCGTCGTAATGCGCAGCGGCATTTTTCTTTCCCGACATCGCGCATGAGCCGCAGGCAAACCAGCGAACGAGGCAGCGAATGGTTCATCGCGCTGTTGCTTCTCCTCGCGCTCGTCGCCATCCAAATCCTCATTGGCGGCACGCGTCTCCTTTTCGCCTACCCGAGCTACGCCCTGCTCGGCGTGGCGGCGGTGATCGCGCTGTTTGTGAACCGGGCGCAGAGCGCGTCGGCTAACAGCGCGTGCCTTCTCACGGCGGCGCTCTTTACCGCTTTCGTGGCCGGCCGCGCGCTCCTCTCGCCCGTCGATTACATCGCCCGCCCCGATCTCTACAGCGTCGGCGCGTGCCTCGTCGTTTACATGCTCACCGCGATGGTGGTGACGTCGCCCAAAGTCCGGCTCGGAATCATCCTCGCATTAATCCTGCTCGCACTGGCAAATGTTGTGATCGGAGCCATTCAATTTGGCGATGGGAACAATTACATGCCCATCTCTTTCCTGCAGCGCTACGACTACGGGAAACGCGCGAGCGGCTTTTACATTTGCCCAAATCATCTCGCGGGATTTTTCGAAATGCTGGGCGGCTTCTGCGTCAGCATCGCCTGCTGGAGCCGGTTGCGCCCATGGGCGAAACTGATTTTCGGATACCTCGCCGCCATGCTTTTGGTCGGTGAAGCGCTCACCGGCAGCCGCGGCGGTTACCTCAGTATCGCGGCCAGCGCGCTCATCTTTTCGCTGCTGAGTTTTCTCGTCATCCGCGCCGCCGGGAAACAAATCGCGTGGCGCATCACGTTGCCGGTGGCGGCAGCGTTGCTCGCGGCCGCTGTCGTCGGGGTCGCGCTCTTCGCGCACAACGACGTGCTCTCCAACCGCGCGCAAAATGTTTTCGACAAACAGAACATGCGCCTCGATCTCTGGCACGCCGCGTTGCAGCAATGGAAATTGCAGCCGCTCAGCGGCACCGGCAGCGCGACTTATCTTTATTACGGTCGCCATTTTCGCACCGACCGCATGCAGCTCGATCCGGTGCAGGTGCACAATGATTACCTGGCGTTGCTGGCGGAATACGGCCTGGCCGGCGCGCTCGTTTTCAGCGCCATGCTGTTCGCGCATCTGCGCCAT
This sequence comes from Verrucomicrobiota bacterium, assembly GCA_030854105.1. GTDB lineage: Bacteria > Verrucomicrobiota > Verrucomicrobiia > Chthoniobacterales > UBA10450 > AV69. The sequence continues at coordinate 17,395 of JALYTV010000039.1, forward strand.
GGCTGGCGGAATTTCATGCGCCTCGGCCCGAAGCGAATCGCGCTTTCCTCGCGGCTGGTGAGCAACGCGATGGCGCTCAACATCGGCGCCATCACCGGAGTGGCGGCGTTGATCGTGCACGGCGCTTTCGATTTCAACATGCACATTCCGGCGAACGCGCTGCTCATGGCGTTCCTGCTTGGCATCCTCGCCAATCCGGGCGTCGCCATCTCAAGCGACACCGAGCGCACGCGCGGCGCGCTCTGGCCGGTGATCGTGTCGGCTGTGATCGGACTGGTGCTCATCGTCCAGGCCGCGCGACTGTTGCCGCCGGAATATTTTACCGAACGCGCACGCGTCGCCTTGCGCGATCACAACCCGATCGGCGCGGTGCAGGAAGCGCGGCGCGCGTTGCAATGGGAAACGCACGATCCAGCGCTGCACGAATATCTCGGGCGCGCGCGCATGCAGCTCAGCCGTGCGGCGAACGACGACGGAATGAAAAAATCGTTCCTCCTGCTGGCCGCGGATTCATTCCAAAACGCCCGCGCCCTCGCTCCTTTAGACGATCATTACATGCTCGATCTCGCCTTCGCCGAGGATGCGCTCGGCCCGAGAGACGAAGCGGAAGCGCTTTATCAGAAGGCCATTGCATGGGATCCAAGGTCGATTCCCATACGGAGTGCCTATGAGGCGCATCGGTCGGCCATGGCGGACCCGAAAGCGACTGAAAAAACCACCAATTCTTCGACGCGAAATTGATACCAGAAAACATTTGCCCAGCGGTGCCAATCTCACCTAGGCTCGGCCACGTAAGTTTCACACGGAAATACTTCAGCATGCATTACCCTTTCTCCCGCACTCTCCTCGCAGCTTTTTGCCTGCTTGATCTTGCCTTTATTACGAGCGCCTCGCGCGCCGGTGGCGATCCCATCGACACTTCCAATCTCTCGTCATCGGATGGCAAGACCGATCTCAGCGACGGCAAAGCTCCCATCCTCTCCGACACTGGAAATTTTTCGCGCTTTCCATTTCGCGTGACGGTGGCGGTGCGGGGCGGTTACGACGACAACGTTTATACCACCACGTTTAACAAGCAGGGCTCGGGCTTCATCAACAGCTCGATCGGTCTCTCCTACGATTTCGGCAGCCCGCGCACGCAAATTTCGCTGCAAGCCGGCGGAGGTCTCACCTATTACTTCGATCGTCCGGGCCAGGAAGATCCGGATTACAACGCCTACCTCGCGCTCATCCTGAAGCACAAATTCAGCCCACGCCTCATTCTGGACGCCAACGTTTACGGCACCTATCAAGTGGAACCCGATTTCAGTCTCAACGTCGGCACGATCCGTCGCAGCGGAAATTTCTTTTATACGCTGGATAAATTCACCCTCACCTATCTCTGGACGCCGCGGTTCTCGACCGCGACCAGCTACACGTTTGGCGCCACGAAATACGACAACAGCGCCATCGGCTTTTACGAGGACCGCATCGAGAACACGTTCGGCAACGAGTTCCGCTTCCTGCTCACGCCCACAACGACGCTGGTCGGTGAATACCGCGCGGAATTTATCAACTACGACAAGATCAAGCGCGATTCGCTGACCCACTTTGCCCTGGCCGGGTTCGATCATACTTTCAGCCCCAGCTTTAACGTCTCGTTCCGTGGCGGCGTCGAATTCCGGTCTTACGACGACAACAACAATAATATCAACGGCGGCGACCAGACTTCACCGTATTTCGAAGCCACTGCGAACTACGCGGTGCGCAAGGACACCACTGTGACGTGGACGAATCGCTACGGCATCGATGAGCCGGATGTGCCATCGAATCCGAGCCGCACCAGCTATCGCACCGGCTTGATCGTGACGCACAATTTTACGCCGCGCATTTCTTCGCGCCTGGCCACGTTTTATCAGCACGATTCGTATGACGGCATCAATAACATCATGGTGGTGAGCCCCGCTTTCGACGAGAACGTGCTCGATATCGCGCTCTCCCTGCGTTACGCCGCCACGCGCTATCTCGGGTTCGAAATCGGCTACAGTCACACCGAAATCTTCTCCGATATCGTGCTGCGTGAATACGACCGCAATCGCATTTACGCGGGCGTCGATTTCACCTTCTAGGGAACCAGCGGACGAAGTTTCCGCGGTTTACTAATTACGATTTTCGGTTAGGTTCCGCCCTCGTTCCCCCAGGGCACTTATGGCACAACAAGACGAAGGTAAACTGCATTTTCTCGATTACTGGCGCGTCATCAGGGTGCGCTGGGTGCTCGTCCTCCTGGCATTCCTCCTGGTGCTGCTGACGGCCGCTGTTTTCACCTATTTTCAGCCGCGAGAATATCAATCCTCCGCTTTTGTCGAAGTCCGCTCCACCGCGCAAAATCCGCATATTTTCGGGCAGACGGATCCGAACATGCCGGTGCGCGACCCGCAGCTCGCCCCCACGGTTTACCAGGTTATTCAACGCACGGGCGTTCTTTATCCGGTCATCGATGAGCTAAAATTGCAGGATCGCTGGAGCCGAGGCGGCGGTCGTCTGTCGCGTGAGCAGGCTTACGCAATTCTGAAGAGCCGGCTGGATGTCGACGAAGTGCGCAACACCGACCTTCTCCAAGTCAGCGTCTTCGACCAGAACCCGCAGTTGGCTGCCGATATCGCGAATAAGATCGTGGCCGTTTATCAGGACACCCGCACAGAAGAGGAAAAGGATATTTTGAATCGCGCGGTCGGTTCCATGAACGAGGAAGTGGACAAGCAACAGAAAAAAGTCGACGACGCTGCCACCGAAGTGGCGCGCATTCGCGATACTGAACACATCGTCGATCTCAATCCGGAAGGCACCGAAGACACGCAAACGCCTTTGAATTCGGTCGTGCTCAAGCAGGAGGGCGAAGTCAACGACACGGAGACGAAAGTGGCCACGCTGAAGTCGCAGTTGGATCAGATCGAACACCTCAAAGGCGAAGATTTAATGCGGATGTTCGCGACCTTGAACATCCAGGATCCGACCATTCAAAAAATTCTGCCCAATTACCAGGACGCGGTGGCGCAGGAAGCATCGTTGCTGAATTCCGGCCTCGGCGAAAATCATCCGAAGGTAAAGGCTTTGCGCGCGCAGCGGGCCGTCTTCACGCGTCAACTGGAAGAGCAGGTCGGCATCGTGCGCGACGCGCTGCAGAAAAATCTGCAAACGGCCGAGGCCACCCGCGACCAGCTCAAGAAAAGCCTGGATGAGATCAACGAGCGCCAGCTTTCGGCCAAAAATCTGTCCTCGAATTACACGCGCGCGAAGAACAATTACATCAAGGAGAAAGTCCTACTCGATGGCGTCCGCACCAAAGCGCAGACGCAAGCGATGGAAATGGCGATGCCGCGTATTGCCATCAGCGTAAAGCAGGTGGCTGAGCCGCCGAGCTACCCCGCCCGGCCGCGGGTGGCGCTGAACCTGGCGCTGGGTGCACTGGTCGGGCTCGTCCTCGGCCTGGGTCTCGCCTTCTTCATCGAATATCTCGACACCAGCGTGAAGACGATGGACGACGTCGAGTCGCTTCTAGGCGTGCCTGTCCTCGCCATTATTCCCCAGGGCGTCGGCATTCTCTTTCGAGAAGCGGGCGACACGCCGGATGCGGAAGCCTATCGCATCTTGCGCACGAACATTGAGTTCAATCGCAAGAATCCCGAAGCGAACACCATCTCCGTCGCTAGCGGGGGACCGGGCGAAGGAAAATCCACCACCATCGCAAATCTCGCCTACATCTGTGCCCAGGGCGGTTACTCCACGCTCATCGTCGACGCGGATTTGCGCCGGCCGGAGCAGCACAGCCTGTTCGATCTCGATAACAAGATCGGGCTGACTAATTATCTGACGACGGAAATGAGCCTCGAAGAGGTGATTCGCCCGACTCCGGTGGAAAATCTTTCGATCCTGACGAGTGGCATTCTGCCCTCAGACGCGGTTGGCATTCTCAACTCCCAGCGCATGTCGGATACGATCGCGGAGTTGAAGACGCGCTATGACATCATTTTCTTTGATTCGCCGCCTATGCTGGGCGTGAGCGATGCTTCCGTGCTGGCGAGCGAAGTCGACCAGACCATCATCGTGGTGCAGCATCGCCGGTTCCCGCGCGCCATGCTCACCCGCGTGAAGCAGGCGATTATCAGTGTCGGCGGCAACGTGCTCGGCGTGGTGCTCAACAACGTCGATCTCCGCCACGATCAGAACTACTACTACTACACGAATTACTACAGCTATTACACGCCGCGCGAAGGCGAACCCCGGCGCCGCGAGCGTTCCACCGCGACCGTTTCGGCAAAGAGCAACGGCGCGCACGGCAACGATCAGTATTAACATGCGCACCTTCTCCCTCGTCGCGATTTTCCTGCTCGCCACCGCCGCTGGCTCTTTTGCCCAGGCCCTCCTGCGCGTGGGTGATC
>JALYTV010000040.1 GCA_030854105.1 Verrucomicrobiota bacterium
CGTTGAGCAGCGATGATTTTCCGGCTTTCACTTCGCCGACGACGACGAAGAGCAACGGCTCGCGCAGGTCGGTGAGGAGCGCGTGCAACGTCTCCAGCGCGGCGGGTGGCCGCGAGATTTCGCTGCCGAGGCGCAGCAATCCGATCAGCGCAGTTTCGAGTTGCGATCGAAGCTGCAGATATTGATCGGCGAGCATGGCCGATCAGTTCTGGGCGGGAGGAGTGGCCGTCGGCGCAGGACTTTTAGCCGACGCGCTCACCGGCGCAGCGGAGGGAGCCCGAGCCATTTTCAACAACTCGGAAACAGTCACGAACTTGAAGCCTTTCGCTTCGAGTTCGCTAAAAGTCGCCGGCATCGCTTCGATCGTGCCGGGATGAATGTCGTGCGAGAGCACGATCGAGCCCGGCCTCGTTTCGTGCAGAATGCGGCTCGTCACCACACTCGGGCCGGGGCGTTTCCAATCGAGCGGATCCACGTCCCAGAGAATAATTTCATAGCCAAGTTCATCATGAATGAAATGCTTTTCGTGAGCCGTGAGGGAGCCGTAGGGCGGTCGCAGTAAAGTCGGGCGGATGCCAGTAGCCGACACGATGGCGTCTTCGGTGCGCTTGATCTGACTGCGCACGGCATCTTCCGACATCCTGGCCAGATTGGGATGCGACCAGCTATGATTGCCGATCTCGTGGCCTTCGCGCACGGCGCGTTTCAAAATGTCGGGATACCGCGCGGCGTTTTCGCCGATGACGAAAAAGGTGGCCTTGATGTGATGCTGGGCGAGGAGATCGAGCAGGCGCGGCGTGAGTTTCTCGCTCGGGCCATCATCGAACGTCATAGCAATGTAGGGACCGTCCACATTCACGGAACTGATGGTGAGTTTCGGTTCCGCCTTGGGCTTTGCGACCGGCGAAGCGGGATCCTGCGCGAGAGCCAGTAACGTGCCGCTAAAGAATGCGAGGCTGGCTCGAAAAAGGAGTGACATTGAGAGGTGCTTATTTAGCAGAGCGAAGGTCACCTCGCAACCGGTCGCACTTTCCGAAAGCGTCGCGATTCCCGCCGCGACAACGCGCTGTTTGGCAGCTAATCTGCTCCAAGGGAAAGAGCGTCGACGTGGGAGGTTGGCTGTCGCTCGGGGGGGAGAGACAAATGGTCTCGCAGGTCGCCTTTGCCATTACCCATGAAGATTCTCGTTGTCGAAGACCAACCGGATAGCCGTCATACTTTCTCGAAGCTGCTGGAAATGCGCGGCCACGAGGTGAGTGCGGTGGCGACAGCGGAGGAGGCCGAGCGGGCGCTGGCGGAGGATTCGTTTCCGTTTTTGATTTTGGATTGGATGCTGCCGGGCAAGAGCGGCGTCGAGTTGTGCCGCGAATTGCGCAGCCGGGTGCAGGGCGACGAAATGTTCATCTTGCTCGTCACGGCCCGGAGCGATCAGGGCGACCTTGAGCTTGCGCTGGATGCGGGCGCCGATGATTACCTGACGAAGCCGCTCGATCTGGCGCGGCTCAATATTCGTCTCGCGGTCGCGGAACGGCAGATTCGGCAGTTGCGCGAGCGTAATCAGGCGCGACGCGATTTGCAGGAATCAGCGCGCACGTTGGCGGACATTCTCGAGAACACCACCGACGGTTTCTTCGCGTTGGATTACGCGTGGCGCTTTAGCTATTTGAATCCGGAAGCGGAGACGCTCCTCGGTCGCTCGCGCGACGAGCTCATGGGGGGCGAGCTTTGGGAAAAATTCCCGGAACTTTGCGGCACCGTATTCGAGAAAAATTATCGACGCGTGATGGCGCGGCAGGAGCCGGTGGAATTCGAAGCGTGCGACGCGGCGGGCCGCACCTGGTTCGAAGTGCACGCGTATCCGAGCGGCGGCGGCGTCTCGGCCTTCTTTCGCGATGTCACCGAGCGCAAACGGGTGGAGGACGATCGGCTCACCACCGGCAAGCTCGAATCGCTGGGCACGCTGGCCGGCGGCATTGCGCACGATCTCAATAATATTCTCACCGTCATCTCCGGGAACATCGGGCTCGCGCAACTGGAAGCGCCCACGGACGGTCACGCCTTGCTCGGTTGCCTAAACAAAGCAGCACAGGCGGCGCAACAGGCGGCGAATCTTTCGAGCCAGTTGCTGACGTTCTCGAAAGGCGGCACTCCGGTGAAGAAAGTCGTGAGTGTGGGCGAGCTGCTCTCGAAAGCGACAAACTTCGCGTTGCACGGTTCCAGTCTGCGCGCCGAAGTCGACGTCCCGTCCGATCTTTGGTCGGCCGAAGTCGATCCCGCGCAGATCGAGCAGGTGATCAACGCGCTGCTGATAAACGCGCGCGAAGCGATGCCAAACGGCGGCACCGTGGAAGTCTCCGCGCGCAACGTGCAGCAAGAGGGCAAGCCCGGCGCGGTGCTCGCAGCCGGCCGCTACTTGAAAATTTGCATCGCCGATCAGGGCACCGGCGTTCCGGACGCGTTGCAGACGAAAATATTCGATCCCTATTTTACCACCAAATCCGCCAGCAGCGGGCTCGGGCTCTCCATCAGTTTTTCGATTATCAAAAAGCATGGCGGGTTGCTGCATCTCGAGCATTCTTCGCCCGGCGGCGCGATGTTCGCGATTTACCTGCCGGCGGCGAAAACCGAGCCGGCGGCGGAAAAGAAAAGCCACGGCGTGCCCTCGCTGAATTTCAATGCGCAGCGGATTCTGGTGATGGACGACGAAGAAGGAATTCGCGATCTCACCGCCGCGCTTTTGAGCACGCTCGGCTACGAGGTCGTCGCCGTGTCCGATGGCGTGGAAGCGGTGAAGACCTACGAACGCGCCATGCGTCGCGGCGAAAATTTCCAGGCGGTGATCCTCGACGCGACCATCCGCGGCGGCATGGGCGGCCTGGCTACGATCGAGCGCCTGCGCAACATCGACCCCAGCGTGGTCGCGGTCATCTGCAGCGGTTATTCCGACGAAGCCGCGCTCGCGGAATTCCTGCGCTTCGGATTCCGGGCGGCGTTGCCCAAGCCGTTTACCCGGCGCGATCTCGCCGACGTGCTCCAGCGCGCCTTCCTCGCGGCGAAAAATCAGCCGGTGTTGTGCTGATCAGCTTTTGCGCAGTTTTTCCAACTCGGCGATGAACGCGGTCGGCCCGCCTTCCATGTAGCCGAGTTCGCCGACCTTCTTGCCCTCGGAGTCGAGGATGATCAAGGTCGGAAATCCTTCGATATTGAACTGGCCGGCGAGTTCCTGGTTCTGTTTCTTCACCGCATCGCTCTGCGGTTTGGCGCGGGGAAAATCGAGCTCGACGAGGACGAGATTTTTCGCGGCGTATTCCTGGAATTCCGGCTTGGAAAAAACCTCCGCGTGCAGACGTTTGCACCAGCCGCACCAATCGGAGCCGGTGAAATCGAGCATCACCAATTTGTGGTCGCCTTTGGCCTTGCTCTTGGCCGCGTTGAAATCTGTGAGCCAATTCAATTCCGCGTGGCTGAGGCTGGCGGAAACAAACAGCGCGATCAGCGCGAGGAGGATTCTTTGCACAGGCAAACGTCCGTTAGGCAGCGCGCTTACGCAAGTGCGGGCGGTTAAAACAAAAAGAGCCCGGCGCGAGGTGCACCAGGCTCCTTTAAAGTTTTTTTGGTTCGCGCGAGAGCTACTTGATGTGCCCGGAGACGAGCTTGGTCATCTCGAACATGCTCACCTGGCTCTTGCCATTAAACACCGGCTTGAGGTGCTCGTCGGCATTAATCTGCGTGCGTTTCTTTTTGTCCTGCAGACCGTGCTTTTTGATGTAATCCCACAGCTTCTTGGTGAGCTCGGAGCGAGGGATTGGTTTCGACCCGACGATCGCGGAGAGCTTTTCGTCCGGTTGGACGGGTCGCATGAACGCGGCGTTCGGTTTGCGTTTAGTAGAAGTCTTCTTGGCTTTGGTTTTCGGCATGTCCGCTGATTAATACCTAACTACAGAGCAGGGCAACACAATTTTTGCCTCTGGAAAAACTAATTTTGTCCGTGACGGCGCCGGACGGCGAGCGCGGCGATGTCGTCGTCGGGTTGCGCTTCGTCATTCTCCGGCACGGCGGCGGTGATAATTTTTCGCAAGAGCGCGTCGGCTGACGCGCTCGCGTGGTCGAGATGGGCGGCGAGATGCTCCGGCGTCTGACGCCGGCGGCGACCATTGGCGCTGCCGTAGAGTCCGTCGGTGTAGAGGAGAAACACATCGCCGGGGGCGAGCGTGAAGGTTGTCTCGCGAAAGCCGGCGCTGAGCGCGAGGCCCAATGGCGGCGAGTGCGATGCGATGGTTTCGATCGCGCCGTCCCGATGCGCGACGAGCAACGGCGGATGACCGGCGCCGACCACGCTGCCCACGCCCGTCTTCGGATCGAGCGCCACGCACATCGCGGTCATGAATGACCGCGCGCCAAGGATGCTGCGAAAATCGCGATCGACCGCCTGCATGATTTCCACCGGCTTCTCGTATTCCGCGTTCGCGTGATGAAATAATAATTTCGCGAGCGTGGTGATGAGCGCGGCGGAGGCGCCGTGGCCGGTCGCGTCCGCGATCCAGAAAAGGGTGCGGCCATCGCGCATGCGCAGCCACCCGTAGATATCGCCGCCCACTTGGATCACCGGCCGGTAAAACGCGGCGACATCCCAGCCAGCGAGAACTGGCGGCGAGTGCGGAATGAGCGCCTGCTGCGTGGCACGCGCGGCGGTCAGGTCGCGCTCGAGGATTTCGTGCCAGTTTTCCAGCTCTTCGTTTTGTTGCACCAACTGATCGCGCATGGAGCGCAGGCGCAATTGCGTCTCGATGCGCGCACGCAGCACGGCTGGGTGAATCGGCTTCGTCACAAAATCATTCGCGCCCGCTTCCAGACAATGCACCTCGCTCTCTTCGCCGCCGTGGCCGGTGAGCATGATCGTCGGAATCTGCGCGAGGTCGGAGCCATCGCTGCGCAATTGGCGCAGCACGTCAGCGCCGTTCAAGCCCGGCATGTCGTAGTCCAGGAGTAATAATGCCGGCGGATCCGCGCGCAGGCTCGCGAGCGCTGCCTCGCCGCTCTCTTCCTGCCGGCAGGTGTAGTCAGCCGCTTCCAGCATGCGCACGAGCAGGCGCCGCGAGACGTTATCGTCGTCGACTACCAGGATGGGATTTTCGCTGCCGGGCATTTACGTAGGTTAAGGAGCAAAGCAGGAGACGAACCGGACGGTAACAAAATTCGATGGTCGATAAAGTGCCGCCGCTATTTTAGCGGTTGTCAGTGCCGGGGCGTTGAATTAGAAAAGATAGACACGCGCGCTCTTATGAAATCATTTTCCTGTCTTGCTCTGCTCACTGTTTTTGCTCTCGCTGCCTGTGACGACACCGAGCAATACCCGGCGCGTGGCCGTTACGGCCGTTATGGGCAGCCGCCACCGCGTACGGTCCCGTCGCCTACCGTGCCACCCACCCAGCCTTACAACGCGGATGTGCCGCCACCGCCACCGGAACCTGTCGACACCGCGCCAGCTTCCGAATCTGCGGCGACGCCCGCCACCGCTTCGCACGGCGATATCAAATACGGCGTGCCGGTTCCAAATAAGCCGGGCTTCGTCACCAGTCCTTACGCGCCGAACCAGGGTTACGTCGACGTGCGCGGATTTCCGCCGGGCACCGAGGTCAAGGATCCGTACACGAACAAGATCTTCCTCGTGCCTTAAGCGGCGGCCACAGGATCGTTTGATCAAGCGCGTCGGCTGACGCATGCTCACTGCCGCTGGCGGCTGTGCCGGCGTCTTTTCTTCCAGATGGAACTCAGGGTAAAACGCGCCGCGCATATCGACAACGAGATCACCGTTCCGGGTGACAAGAGCATTTCACATCGCGCGGCCATCATCGCCGCCCTCTCCAACGGCGTCTGCCGTCTCCAAGGATTTCTCAACGCCAACGATTGCATGCGCACCGTCGACGCCTTGCGCGCGCTCGGCATTCGCATCGATGAACCGGAGCCGAACGTGCTCCTCGTGCATGGCAAGAAGCGCGTGCTCAATCCGCCCGCAGACGAAATCGATTGCGGCAATTCCGCCTCCACCATGCGGCTCATGGCCGGGCTGCTCGCGGGCCAGACCTTTGAGAGCCGGCTGGTGGGCGACGATTCACTTTCGAAACGCCCGATGGATCGCATCGTCGCGCCGCTCACCGAAATGGGCGCCCACATTGTGGCCGAAGGCCCGGAAAACACCGCGCCGCTGCGCATTCGCGGCGGTTCGCTCAAGGGCATTAATTACAAAATGCCGGTCGCGAGCGCGCAGGTAAAAAGCGCGATCTTGCTCGCCGGACTTTTCGCGAAAGGCAAGACCACCATCACCGAGCAAGTGCCGACGCGCGATCACACTGAGCTGATGCTGAAATATTTTTTCGTGCGCACCAGCAAGGACGAAAAAGGCCGCATCAGCACCTTCGGCGATCAACAGCCGGAATCGCGCGACTTCCGCATTCCAGGCGATCTCTCGTCGGCCGCGTATTGGCTCACTGCCGCCGCCGCCCAGCCCGGCAGCCATTTGCTCGTGCGCGATCTCGGTTTGAATCCGACCCGCACGCCCGTGCTCGGCGTGCTCGTGCGCATGGGCGCGCAGGTGCGCGAAGCGATTGAAGACGTCGACCAGATCGAACCGCGCGGCATCGTGGAAGTGAACGGTGCGCCGTTGCGCGCCACCGTCATTCAAGGACGCGAAGTCGCGCAGTTGATCGACGAATTGCCCGTGCTCGCTGTCGCTGGCGCGCTGGCGAACGGGACGACTATCATCCGGCACGCTCAGGAATTGCGAGTGAAAGAAACCGATCGCATCGCCGCCATCGCGCATAATTTGCGGGCGATGGGCGCGCAGGTGATCGAGCTCAACGATGGCCTCGAAATTCATGGGCCGGCGCCGTTGCGCGGCGCGCGCGTCGCCAGTTTCGGCGATCATCGCATTGCCATGGCCTTCGCCATCGCCGGCCTTTTCGCCGATGGCGAAACGATCGTGCAGGATGCCGATTGCGTGGAGATTTCGTATCCCGGTTTTGAGAACATGCTCGAAACATTCATGAGTCCGAAGCGCATGCGGTCGAGCACGCCGGTCATCGGCTCGCTCTCGATGACGCCGGTGGACGAGTAATTCTTGCCAGCGCGCCGTCGCGCGCGCATCAAAGACGTCGTTCCATGCCACACGTCATCGCCATCGACGGCCCCGCCGCTTCCGGCAAAAGCAGCGTCGCGCGCGCTCTCGCGCAGCGGCTCGGATTTCTCTACGTCAATTCCGGCGACATGTATCGCGCGGTCACCTGGCACATCATCCGACGCGGCATCGATGTGGCGGATTCCGAAAAGATCGGGGACACCGCAGCCGCGGCCGACATCACTTGCGCATGGCGCGACGGTGCCTCGCACATTTCCATTGATGGCATCGATCCCGCCGCGCATTTGCGCGATGACGAAGTGAATCGCGCCGTCTCCGCCGTCAGCAGCGTGCCGCGAGTGCGCGAAATTCTCGTCGCGAAAATGCGAGCGTATCTTAGCCAGCGCGATCTGGTGATGGAGGGACGCGATATCGGCTCGGTCGTGTTTCCGCAAACGCCGTTCAAGTTTTACATCGACGCTTGGCCCGAAGTCCGCGCGCAACGCCGCCACGCGCAAGGCCAGCGCGATGAAATCGCCGCGCGCGATCGCGCCGATTCTTCGCGGCAAACCGCGCCGCTGAAGATCGCGTCGGATGCGATCGTGATCGATTCATCCACGCTGTCGATCGACGCTGTCGTCCAGGAAATTCTCGCGCAACTCGCGCGCCAGGGATTGCCCGCCGCGTCCCGATGAATCCGTATTATTTCGCTGGCTACACGTTTTCGCGCTGGCTCGCGAAAATCTTCTTTCGTTTCCGCATCCTGCATCGCGAGCGAATGCTGCAACGCGGCCCGGTGATTCTCGCGATGAATCACCAGAGCTATTTCGATCCGCCGCTCGCGGGCAACGCCGCCGACCGTGCCATTTTTTTTCTCGCGCGCAAAACCCTGCTCGAGCACTGGTTCTTTGGCTGGCTGCTGCCGAAGTTGAACGTCATTCCGGTCGACCAGGAAGGCAGCGACCGCAGCGCGCTCAAGGCGCTCATTCGCATTTTGCGCGCGAACGAAGCGACGCTCGTTTTCCCGGAAGGGTCGCGCACGCTGGACGGCGCGCTGCAACCGGCGCAGCCCGGGCTCGGTCTCGTGATTGCAAAAACGCTCGCGCCCGTGGTGCCAATGCGCATCTTCGGCGCATTCGACGCGTGGCCGCGCGGCCGCTCGAAAATTCGCCTGCATCCGATCACCATCGTCGTCGGCGAGCCGATTTATTTCACCGCCGCTGATGTCGCTGGCGGCGGCAAAGATTTGTATCAGCGCTTGAGCCAGCGCGTGATGGATGCGATTGCCGAACTGCAAATCGATGAGTGAAACAAAGCCAACGTCAGCCGACACGGTCTCCCGCGGAGCCGTGATCGCGATGGTTAGCATCGTGTTCGTGCTCGCGTGCGTGGCGCTATTCTCCAACTGGCAGCGCACCCACCGCGATCGTTTCGAAAAAACGACTGTGACGCCGCTGGCAGCGACGCCGTACCCATCGCCGACAATTTCGTCCGCGCCTTGATCCGCGCCCGCATCGGCGCTCTTTTGAAGATGAAAAATTTCCTGCTGCTCGTCGTGCTGGCGGTAAGTCTGCCGGCTTGCCAGAAACAACAGACTGATGAAGAACGCCGCGCCGAAGTGGAGCGTCAGGTGCAGGAACGTCTCGCCGGCGAGCATCAACAGCAGCAGGCGCAGGAGCTTTCGCAACGCGAAACGGATATCGCCGCGCGCGAACAAGCGATAAACGAAAAGCAAAACGCGACGCCCGCTCCCGCCGCCTCGCGCACCACCACCACGAGCGAGCGCGCTTCCGACGAACGTCAGCCGACCCGCTCCTATTCGATGTTCTACAACAAGCTCGAGCCCTACGGCGATTGGATCGAGACCGGCGATTATGGTTACGTTTATCGTCCGCGCGAAGCGCAAAGCAGCCGCTGGCGCCCCTACACGAACGGCCATTGGGTTTATACCGACGCCGGTTGGACCTGGATTTCGGACGAGCCGTTCGGTTGGGCGACGTATCACTACGGACGCTGGACGCGTTTGCATGGCGTCGGCTGGGTCTGGGTGCCGGGCGAACAATGGGCGCCCGCGTGGGTGTCGTGGCGCAAAGGCGGCCAATTCGTCGGCTGGGCGCCGTTGCCGCCGGAAGCGCGCTTCGATCGCCGCAGCGGCATTCACAATTGGTCCGACAATTATTACAACGTCGGCCCCGACCAATACGTCTTCGTCGCCGCGCAGCAGTTCGGTGACCAGCGTCTCGAGCGCGCCATTTTGCCCGAGCAGCGCAGCCTCACCATCGTGAATCAGACGACGAACGTGACCAACATCACCTACGAGAATTCGGTGGTGGTGAATCGCGGGCCGAACTTCGAGGAATTGCGCGGGCAAAGTCAGCGGCCAATCGAGCGCTTGCGACTGGAGCGCGAAGCGAATCTTCAATCCGACACGCCGCATGCGGTCGTGCGCGGTGAAGTGGTTGCCATGCCCGCACCGGCGATTGCGGTCGAGACGCATCAACGCCCGCGCACGGTGAAGGAAACCATCGCCCGGACGGCGGTCGACCTCGGCTGGGCCGGCATCGCAAATCAGCGCGAAGCCGAGCAGACGCGGCAGAAAATGAAAGCGGAAGCCACGCCGCCGCCGAATGCGCCGCCGAAAGTTTTCAACAAGGCCGCCGTCGCCGCGACGGAAGCGACTCCGCCAGCGACCAGCGCGCCCATCGCGGAGATGACGCCGCTGAGCACTCCGCGACGTGTCGCCACGCCTGCACCGACCGTTAACGCGACATCGACGCCGGCGACGCCGGCGTCGCCGGTAGAAGCGACGCCGACCCCAATGGCGACGGCCACGCCGAGTCCCACGTCAACGCCAACCGCGACGCCGAGACCCACGCCAGCGATCGCGACTCCGACGGCCACGCCGGAGCCAAGCGCGACTCCGATTTCGACACCGACGGTGCGGCCATCACGGGCGCCTCTGCCCTTGATCACGCCGACGCCAACTCCGACTCCCGAGAATGCATCGGCTAACATCCAATCGCCGACGGTTAATCCCAATCGCGTGCGGGCGACGCAGGAACGGCGGCGCGCTTTCAACACGAACGTGCAAAATTCCCCGAGCCCAGACCAGAGCGACGCCGCGAATCGGCCGAACAAAAACAAGCATCAGCGCTTCAACCCGCTGCCCACGGCAACGCCCGACGCCCGAGTCGCAATAATCAGCGCTCTGCGGCGAGCCGCTGCGCGTAGGCGAGCGTGTCGATATTCTCCGCCGTCTTGTCGCGGCGAATCGCTTTGATGCGCGGAAAGCGCAGCGCGAGGCCGCTCGCATGCCGCGTGCTCGGCTGGATCGAATCGAATGCGATCTCGAGTACGACGTTTGGCTTCACTTCGCGATAACGTCCGCGCTCGACGACGGTGTTGCGTTTGAAATGCTCGGTCAGCTCCGCGATCTCGACGTCAGTCAGCCCGCTGTACGCTTTACCGATCGGCAACAGTTCGCCGCTGTTTTCATCGCGCACGGCGAAGGTGTAATCGCTCAGCACACGATTCCGTTTGCCGTGCCCGAGCTCGGCGGCGACGATCACGACATCGAGCGTGGCGAGCTCCTTTTTGAGCTTGAACCAAAACATTCCGCGGCGTCCCGGCGCATAAAAGCTTTCGGGATCCTTGATCATTAGACCTTCATTCCCGCGGCGGCGCGCGTTTTGGAATTCACTCTCGATCGCGTCGGCTGATTTTGCCGCGACGACTGCGGAAATTTGAAAGCGTGCTGGCAATTTTAGCGCGCGCAAAATTTCGCGGCGTTCGCGCAATGGCGTCTTCAGCAGCGACTGTTTTCCCTTCAACAAAATGTCGAAGGCGACGAACGAGACCGGAACGTTAGCCGACGCGCTGGCAAACAAATCCGCGCCTTCGTCGTTGCGGCCAAGCCGCTTCTGCAAATCGAAAAACGTCAGCTTGCGGCCTTCCGCAAACGCGATGATTTCGCCGTCGAGGATCGTGTCGTCTGTCATCTCGCGCGACGCCGACGCGATCTCGGGAAACTGTTCGGTGATGCGCTTGAGATCGCGCGAAAAAATTTCCGCGCGCCCGCCGCCGGCGTGCAACTGCGCGCGGATGCCGTCGAATTTGTCCTCGACGTAAACCACCGCGCTCTCCTCGTGGAACCGCGCCCAGATCGCGTCGGCTGTCGGCTCGGGACTCGCGAGCATGCATTTAATTGGCCGAAACAAAGAGAGCTCGGCGCGATCGAGCTGCTGGTTTTTCGCGAGCACGGCGGCGCGGCCGAGATCGCCGAGCAGCATGTTCGCTTCTTTCACGTCATCCAGCGGCGCGTCGAAGGCCTGCGCGATCGCTTCCTCGACCAATCCTTCGCGCAAACCGATGCGCAAATCCCCGCTGAGAATTTTGACAAGGTATTGATCTTCGCGCGCCGAAAGCCGCGCCAGTCGATCCTGCAGGAGCGCGGTCTTCGCCAGCGGGCCGCGCGCGCGCCGCAGCGTTTCGAAAAATGCGTGCGCATCGGGTAATGCGAACGGCTCCGGCTGGGTGCGACCATCGAGCGCTTCGAACGCGGTCTTGCCGGAATCCGCGTGACTGTGCGCGATGCGACGGAATTCGGCGTCGCCGATCTTCGCGGCGGCGGCGAGCGCGCGATAAATCACGGAGCCGCCGGCCTGCAAGGTGCGCGCATCGTTTTGCGCGAAAGCGCGGCCGGTAAAATAAATCGTCGCCAGCGCGAGGCGTTCGTCGTCGAGGATCGCGAAAAATTCCGCGAGCAATCGGATTTTCTCCAGCTTCGCCGGCGTCGCACCGATCGCTTCGCCGACTTCGGCGAAGGAGCGAAACTCCGATGCAGGAACGTCAGCCGACACGATGTTAGCCGACGCGATCTGCGCGCTTGGACGAAATCCACCGAGCGTCAGTTCGAGCTGATTTTCTTGCGTCAGCGCCCACGCTTCGATGCCGCGCTCGCGCAAATCGCGCGCAAATTGCGCGGCGAATCCGTGCAAGGTCAGCACGCGTTTCGGTTGCACGAGTTCGACGTAACGCAGGAGGTCGTCGTAATCGGCGTGATCGGAAAGTGGAAAGGCGGCGTCGACCTGGTAGCGATAGATTGCATTCGGATCGACCGCCCAGCCGCTGATCATGGCGACGCGTTTACGCGCAATTTTTTCCAGCATACGCGAGCGATTCGCGCTCGGCGGGCAGATGAGGACTTTACCGTCGATGGCGCCGGCGTCGTAGCGTTCGTAGTCGCAAAACTTCTGGCCGCACTGCTCGTAGATGCGCGTCATGCGGTAGACGGAGCCATGCAGCATCGGCGTGAGACCGGCGCCGGCGAGCGAGCAAAGAATTTCCTGCGCTTTGCCGAGCGAATAACCGAGCAGCACCGGCGTTTCGCCGCTGGCGAGCGCGTCGCGACAGAAGGCGACGATTTGCGCGATGACGGCATCGGTCGGCGGCAGCCGGTAACGCGGCAAACCGTAAGTGGTTTCCATGATGAGCGTGTCGGCTGGCGTCCACTCGGTCGCTTCCGCGGAAAGGCCGGCGCGCAATTTGAAATCGCCGGTATAGAGCAGCGAACTGTTTTCCGTGCGCAGAAAAAATTGCGCGGAACCGAAGATGTGGCCGGCCGGCAGGAGCGTGACCCGCATGCCGCGCACTTCGGTTTCGACGCCGAAGGGCAAAACGATTTCGTCGCGTTCGTCCGGCATGCGCGCCTGCATCAGGCGCGCGGTGCGTTCCGAGACGATGATCTCGCGATGCGGCGCGATGTGGTCGCTGTGCGCGTGCGAAACGAACGCGAACGGTTTCGCGTCGCGTGGATCGAGCCAGAGATTTTGCGCGGGCAGGAAAAGACCGCGGTCGTAACGCACATCGATCACGAATTAATTTACGCGCCCGGCCCGCAAATCACATGCGCCGGAATTTCGTGCGGAGGATCGCGTCGTTTGACGACCGATTGACACGCGGGCGCGAAGCCGGTTTGATGCACGGAATGCGACTGGTCTGGGCGATGGCCGTTCTTTTATGCGTGAGCGGCCCCGGGAAAATTTTCGGAGACGCGCGCGCGCACGATCCCGATTTCGAGTTTCGCAAATTCAAGATCTTCACTCTGGTCGATCAGAACGAGCACGTTCTCGGGCGCCACAAGACGAAAAAGAAGGAAGTGAGCACGCAGACAAACGTCAATTCGAACCGTGGCACGCAGGAAGCGGCAGTCACGTTCGAGAGGGCCTATCGCCTTTACGGCGCGATCTCGGCTTACGATCGCCGGCAACGCATGGGCCAGTATTTCGACTTCTTCTGGCGGGCGAAAAGACGCGCGGACGTGACGGTGCGCTTCGAGTACAAACAGGAGGTGTTGCGGGCGGCGGTGCAGGCGAAGGAATTGAAGTACGAGGGCGCCCGCGGCACCATCATCAGCGAATTCCGGGTCGTCGGCGACGAGTTTTTCGACGATGGGCGCGTGCTGGCCTGGCGCTGTTTACTGGTGGAAAACGGTCGCGTGGTGGCCGAGAAGCGCTCCTTTCTCTGGAAATAGGTGGTTTGACTCACTTCGTGAAAAACTGTAATTTTTGTAAGTAGCTGTGGATTCTTCGATTCAGGTTGGTGTGAACGGCCCCGACGTCTGGGTAAAAGTCGAAGGGCGCGGGAGTTTCCTGAACAGCGGCAATTTTAAGCAGTTCGCCCGCGAAATGGTCGAGCGCGGCTACCGCGAGTTCGTCATCGATTTGAACAAATGCGCGATGATGGATTCCACCTTCATGGGTACGATGGCCGGCGTGGCCTTGCGCTTGAAGGAAATGGGCGAAGGCCATTTGCGCGTGGTGCATTGCGGCGAGCGCAGCCGTGATCTGCTTTCCGGGCTGGGCTTGGATCAGCTTTTCGAAATTCAGAGCAACGGCGCCCAGTCGCCGCAATGCGAAGTGCTGGCGCGCGCGGCCCCCGCCGAGAAAGAGGCGCGCAAGACCGAGCAGGCCGAAGAGATGCTCGATGCGCACCAGGCGCTGTGCGACGCCGCGCCGGAAAATTTTCTGCGTTTCAAAGACGTTCTCGATTACCTCAAGCAGGATCTTCATCGCGAACCAGCCACGAACTAAGTTGGCCCCGATCACATGTGGCCGACGCTTCTCATCGCGCTCTTAGCCATCGCGATCTGCGGCTGGGTCCTCACCGCGCTGCTGCAACGGCGCAAAATCAACGCGCTCGAGCGGTCGAAAGAGGAAATTCAGGTCGAAGAAACGCTCGTCTTCGATTTCCTGCACGGCCTCGGTGAAGCGTTTCGCGAAACGATCAAGTCCTCCGATTTGCATCGGCTCATCGTGGAAGGCGCCACGCGTATTCTCGACGCGCACGGCGGCGCGCTCTATCTCACCGATCGTACGGGCGGGAAATTGACGCCGGCTTTTCTCTCGAAAGGTTGCCCGCCGCTGGTGGAAATTCCGCCGCGTATTCAGGAGCAAGCCGCGATCACGCCCATCGCGCTCGAAGGTTTCCTGCGCCTGCACCCGGCCTTACCCGGCGAAGGCTTGATCGGTCGCGTCTGGCAAACGAGCGAGCCGCTGTTTTTAGCCGACACGCGCGACGTGCCGGAATTGGCGCGGCTGAAAGACACGCCGCTGGCGACTTCCTCGGTGCTCGCCACGCCGCTGCTTTACGGCAAGCAAAATCTCGGTGTGCTCGCCGTGGCCAACGGCCCGCTCGGCACGCCCTTTACCCAGAGCGATTTCATCGTCTTCAAATCGATCGCCGAGCAATCCGCCTTCGCGCTCTACAACGCCATCATCTATTCCGAAGCGGGCGAAAAGAAGCGGCTCGATCACGACCTCGAGATCGCGCGCGACATCCAGCGCATCCTGCTGCCGGACGAATCGCCGGTCATTCCCGGCTTCGAAATTGCCGGCATCAACATCCCCGCGTGGCACGTCAGCGGCGATTACTTCGACTACATCCGCATCGACGAACATCGCCTCGGCATTGCCATCGCCGACGTCTCCGGCAAAGGCGTGCCGGCCTCGCTCATCATGGCGATTTGCCGCAGCGTTTTGCGCAGCCAGGCCTCGCAAAATTCTTCGCCCGCGGAAGTGTTGCGCCTGGTCAATCGCCAGCTTTATCCCGACATCAAAGAGGACATGTTCATCAGCATGGCTTACTTCGTGGTGGATCATCAAAGCGGCGCCGTCACGATGGCGCGCGCGGGGCATGACGCGCCGCTTTTGTATCGCGCTGCGTCGAAAACGGTGGAGAAAATCAAGCCGCCGGGCATGGTCGTCGGCATTGACAGTGGGAGCGTGTTCGATAGGGTCGTGAACGACTTCGTCATCCCGCTCGAACGCGACGATTGCCTCGTCTGTTACACCGATGGCGTCACCGAAGCGCTCGATGCCGAGAGTGACGAATTTGGCCCCGAACGTATGAGTCAATCGGTGCGCGCGAGTGCGATGCACGGCGCCGCCGCCGTGGTAAAGCGATTGATCGACGACGTGCAGACGTTCACCGGCGCCCAGCCGCAAAATGACGACATCACTTTGATCGCCCTGCGCAAGACATGAAAGATCACGAGCCTCGCGAAGTAGATAAAATTCCGCCGCCCATCGCGGCGTCGCCCGAGAGCGCGCCTGCTGACGACCAGACGTCAGACGACCCCATGGTGGGTTTGCAGTCCGACTTGAATCGCTTTCGCGATCTCGCGTTGCGCACGCAAGCCGATTTCGAGAATTACAAAAAGCGGACGGCGCGCGAAAAAGAGGACGCGATCAAGTACGCGAACAGTTCGCTGCTCGAACGCCTCGTCGCCATCATCGACAACTTCGAGCTCGGGCTCGCCGCCGCGCGCGGCGATGGCAAAGATTCGGCCGTGCTCGCGGGCATGGGCATGGTGTTGAAACAGCTCACCGATTTCCTGGCCGAGAACGGGCTGTCTGTCATCGACGCCGTTGGCCAAAAGTTCGATCCCAATTTGCATGAAGCGATCGCGCACGAAGCGAGCGACGACGTTCCCGAGGAACACGTCATTCGCCAGAGCCGGCGCGGGTATCGCTTGAAAGATCGGCTGCTGCGTCCCGCGGCGGTGGTCGTTTCCAGCGGCGCGAAATAAGCGCGCGCATTTTTTGCCATGCCGAAGGTCACTAAGCGCGACTATTACGAAATCCTGAGCGTCACGCGCGAGGCTACCGGCGAGGAAATCAAGCGCTCCTATCGCAAGCTCGCGGTGAAATTTCATCCGGATAAAAACCCGGACGACCCGCACGCCGAGGAGCAGTTCAAGGAACTCGGCGAAGCTTACGACGTGCTCATGGATGAACAGAAGCGCGCTGCCTATGATCGGTTCGGCCACGCGGCTTTCGCGCAGGGCGGCAGTGGATTCGGCGGCGGTTTCCACGATCCCTTCGATATTTTTCGCGACGTTTTCAGCGGCACGGGCGGCGGAATTTTCGAGAGCTTTTTCGGCGGCGGCGGTCGCGCGGAAGATCGGCAGCGCGGTTCGGATTTGCGTTACGACATGCAGATCACGCTCGAGGAAGCGGCCTTCGGCACCGACAAGGAAATCGAAATTCGCAAGCTCGACGTCTGCGACAAATGCGATGGCAGCGGTGCCCAGACCGGTTCGCGCGCGATCAATTGCCCCACCTGCCATGGCCGCGGCCAGGTCATCAGCTCGCGCGGATTTTTCCAGGTCTCGCAAACGTGCCCGCGTTGCCGCGGCGTCGGCAAAGTGGTCGAGAAACCGTGCCAGAAATGCGCCGGTGAAGGCCGCGTCGAAAAAGCGAGCCGCATCAAGCTCAAGATTCCCGCCGGCATCAACGACGGCTCGCGCTTGCGCTCCACCGGCAACGGCGAAGCGGGCATTCGCGGCGGCGGCGCGGGCGATCTCTACGTCGTCATGCACCTCAAGCAGCACGCTGTTTTCCAGCGCGATGAAGACGATCTCTACTGCGAAGTGCCGATCTCGTTCT
Organism: Verrucomicrobiota bacterium; assembly: GCA_030854105.1. Taxonomy (GTDB): domain Bacteria; phylum Verrucomicrobiota; class Verrucomicrobiia; order Chthoniobacterales; family UBA10450; genus AV69. Next base: position 17,062 of record JALYTV010000040.1, read on the forward strand.
CGCTCGCCGCGCTCGGGGGCGAAGCGCCGGTGCCGACGCTGGAAGGCAAGGCGAGCGTGAAAATTCCCGCCGGCACGCAAAGCGGGCAGACCTTTAAGCTGCGCGGCAAAGGGATAACGAATGTCGAGGGCCGCGGCCGGGGCGACTTGCTCGCGCGCGTCATCGTGGAAATACCGACGAGATTGAGCGGCGAACAACGCCAGAAGCTGGCGGAATTCCAGGCGCTCTGCGGCGATGACAACTCGCCGCTGCATAAAAGCTTCTTCGACCGCGCTAAGGAATTCTTTCGCTGACGTTGGCCGCTGCAGAGGGAGTCCGCAGATTTCTTTCTTTGGGTTGCTCGCCAGCGAAGCGAACACCAGCGCGCCGCCACAGCAGTCATCCTGAGCGAAGTCGAAGGATCCCGTCGCGCCACGATCGGAGTCCGCAGATTTTCTTTTCGGGTTTCCTCCAAAAAAATCTGCGTCCATCTGCGTAATCTGCGGATAACATCATCCCCGCATGCACCGCTTCTACCTCGCCAATTTCGACGCGCTCACGCTCACTGGCGCCGAAGCGCATCACGCGCGCGATGTCCTGCGGCTCGAACCCGGCGCGCGCGTCGTTGTTTTCAACGGACGCGGGCACGAAATCACCGCCGAGATCATGTCGGCTGCGCGTGGCGAAATTCAGCTGCGGAAATTGCACGAAGCGCGCACGCCGCCGTTGCGCTGCCGCATCATTCTCGCGCAGGCCATCCCGAAAGGGAAAAACATGGACCTCATCGTGCAGAAAGCGGTCGAGATCGGCGCCAGCGAAATCGTGCCGCTCATCTCCGAGCGCACCATTGTGCAGCTCGATGCCGGCGACGCCGCGGCGAAACAGGCGAAGTGGCAGCAGATCGCGATCGAAGCGGCCAAGCAATGCGGCCAGAACTGGCTGCCGGCGGTGCAATTGCCGCAGACCCCGCGCACTTATTTTGCCGGTGCACCCCGCTGCGACCTGCGCCTCATCGGCTCCCTCCAGCCCGACGCCCGCCCGCTCAAGAGCGTGCTGGCTGACGACGAACAGGAGCGCGGCGCGCGCGCGGCCAGCGTCCTCATCGGCATCGGCCCGGAAGGCGACTTCACCCCCGCCGAGCTCAACCTCGCCCGCGCCCACCATTTCCGCCCCGTCACCCTCGGCCCCATCATCCTGCGCGTGGAAACCGCGGCCATCTATTGCCTGAGCGTGCTCAGCTACGAACTGCTGAGCTGATTCGGGTCGCGGTGGCCCCCGCGACAATTATGGGCGCCCGGCGCGCCTTCCTGTGCACGAACGTGCCGGCCTCTCGGACTAGCGTGCCGTCTCCTTGAACGAACCTACCGGCCCGTTGAAGGCTTGCCCCGATATGCTGTCCGGGCAACCCGGACTTGGCGCTGGCTGACTCTGGCTGCTGGCCGCGCGCCCCGGAGAAGGGTCTGCACGATTCCGGGGGGTTTTGCCCTGCCCGCGCCGAGCAGATTTCCTTTCTCTCAACGCTGTAAAATCCCGTCGGCATGCGGGTTATTTTTTGCGACGAAATTATCGCAGATAAACGGCATAAAAACCTTGTCAGCGATAAGTCGACCGCTAACATCGGGACTCAATTTCCCCTTTTCGAATTCTATGAAAAAAATCGCTCTCTCTTTTGCCGCCATCGCGCTCGCATCTTTTGCATGCGTTTATCCGGCCCGAGCCGCCGCGAGAGTTTGGAGTGATTCTTCGACGGATTTCAATGCGGCCGGCAGTTGGACGGGAGGTTCACCGTCCGGCAATAACGTAGCGAGATTCGATGCTGCGCTTGGCACGTTTCAGCCCACATTGACCGCCGATATATCGACGGCGCGCATCTTTTTCAATGGAGCGGCGGTTTCAGGCTTCAATGTCGGCGGCGCTTTTACCCTCACGCTCACGGCACGGACACCAGCGGCTCAAGTGGTAGCTCGAATTCAAACGCTGCCGCGATTCGCGGATCGAACACGTCTGGAACCAATACAGTCAGCTCGAACATCCTACTTGCATCAGCCAGTGGTCCTTCGACTTTTGTTCAGGTGGCAGGAGGGACTTTGGTCGTCAATGGGAATATCTCCTCGTCCAGCACTGCTGCGTTGAGTCTACGTAATGGCGCGACAAGCGGCGGTATCATCCAACTCGGCGGGACAAACGGCTATACCACTGGAACATCGATCGACTCGGCCGGGTTGACCCTTGTTTTGGGAAGCGATAGCGCCCTCGGGACGGGGACCTTCACCGTCAATCAGACTTCCACGATTCAATCGAGCAGCGCGCGAGTTGTGGGAAACGCGACGGTCCTGAAAGGGGATGCGACGATCGCCGGGAGCAACGACATCACCTTCACCAACAGCGTGACTGCGGCGGGCGCGGTAACGAGAACCTTGACCGTCAACAACACCGGCCTGACCACCATTCAAGGAAATGTCTATCTCTCCGATCTGTCCGGCACGGGCCGGACGTTGGTGATCAATGGCACCGGTAATACGACAATCAGTGGAGTGGTATCAGACTTTAACGGTGCCGGCACGGCGGGTACGTTGAGTCACGGTGGCAGCGGCACGCTTAGGCTGAACAACACGAACACTTATTCGGGCGGGACGTTAATGTCGGGCGGAATCACCATCGCAAATGCCGACGGCGCGCTTGGGACCGGAAACGTTAGCCTCACAGCTGCAAGTGTGACGCTGACGCTCCAAAACGGTGTGGTGAACAATTACCTGCCCGATGCCGGGAACTTCAGTATCGGATTCACCAACGATACGGTGAACCTCAATTTTACCGGCGCTTCGGATATCGTGAACACGTTCACCCTTGCGGGCGTCGGCCAAGCGGTAGGCATCTACGGCGGTAGCGGAAGCGGCGCGACATTCATTCTTCCCGAGTTCGCGGGAACCGGCACGATCACCGTGCTGACAGCCGTGCCCGAGCCGGGCACGTTTGTGCTGATGGGGATGGGGGCAGGGGCGTTGGCGCTGTTGCAGCGGGCGCGGCGCAAGCGCGTCTAGATCGGGTCGGCTGACGACGGGTTTTGCCGGCGTTGCTGCGCGGAGTTTTTACGCGGCGGCGGCGCCGCGGGGGTTGATTTCCCGCACGGCTTGCGCTACAGGTGCGCCACATGAAAACAGCAGTCACTATTTTAGCAGTGTTGATCGCGTCGGCTGTGCCCGGATTCTCCGGCACGGAATACGCGGGCAAGGACAAACAAGTCGCGATGGCGCCGGCGCCGTGCCCGCAATGGTATCGCGACACCGAGTTCAACGTCAGCGTGTGGGGCACCTATGCCTTTACCGCGGAGGAATACCCGCGCTTAGGCCGTGACGGTGACCGTTATCTGGAAAGCGATCACGCCTGGGGCGGCGGCCTCGATGCGAAGTATTTCTTCCATCGTTATTTCGGCGTCGGGCTGGAGGGCTTCGCGCTCGAGTCCCGCCGCAGTTTCGCCGATTTCGAAGGCATTTTCGGCAGCAATAGCTTTACCAATCACGACGACCGCGTGGTCGGCGGCGGCTTGGGCACGTTCACCCTGCGCTACCCGATCGGTTGCACGCGTTTCGCGCCTTATGTCTTCGCCGGTGCCGGCGCGATGGTTAATGGCGGCGAACGCACGCGGCTGACCTTCGGGAACTTGGCGCCGACGGTGACGACCAGCAGCACCGACGGTGAAACCAAAGCAGTCGGCCAATTCGGCGGCGGTATCGAAGTGCGCGTTACCCCGCACATCGGCATCCTGAGCGATTTCAGCTGGAACGTGGTCGATGGTCCGCACAACAACTTCGGTATGGTGCGCACGGGGTTGAACTTCGCGTTCTAAGAACAGCGTTTTAATTTGAGCGGCGGCGTCTGAGCGATCGGACGCCGCCGTTTTGTTTTGCCCGTCGGCGTGGGGATGTTAGACAGCGCGCTCTCGATTTTCCGAAAACGATGCGCGCGCGCCCAAGCTGTTGGTGGCGATATTCGAAGGCGCGGGAGCAAAGGGGGGATTCCTCGCCGTCTGCGCGGCTCGGAATGACAAAAAAGTGCGCGGCTCGGAATGACAAAAGTGTGGGGCTCGTACAAAAAGCGCGGGGCTCGGTCCATTGAAACGACACCGGTTGTTAATCGATTTGCTATCGCGCGCGCTTCGGTTTAAATGCCGTTCCATGAGAACAGCAGCAGTTTTATTTACCGTTTTAATCGCGTCGGCTGGCATCGGGTTTGCCGGCACCGACTATTCCGGCAAGGACAAACAGATCGCGACTGCGCCGGCGCCGTGCCCGCAATGGTATCGCGACACCGAGTTCAACGTCAGCATCTGGGGCGCTTACGCCTTTACGGGAGAGGAATACCCGCGGCTGGTCAATGGCACCCTACTTCAGGACAACAACGGCGATCGCTACCTGGAGAGCGATCACGCCTGGGGCGGCGGCCTCGATGCGAAGTATTTCTTCCATCGTTATTTCGGCGTCGGGCTGGAGGGCTTCGCGCTCGAGTCCCGCCGCAGTTTCGCCGATTTCGAAGGCATTTTCGGCA
>JALYTV010000041.1 GCA_030854105.1 Verrucomicrobiota bacterium
GCATTTACCTGCTGATGATCGTGTGGCCATCAGGTTGGACATGGCACAGCGGCCATTCTGACTACCCGCTCATGATCGTGGGCATTTACGCCACCCTGGGCGTCTTCCTTCTCCTCGCCGCGCGCGATCCGCTGGCGCATCGCAGTCTCATCTGGTTTACCGTCTGGTCGAGCGTCGTTCACGGCGGCATCATGGCCGTGCAAGCACTTGCCCCGAACAGTCACGCTCATTTCGCCGGAGATGTTCCTGCGCTTTTCATCGTCGCTATCGTTCTCGCGTTATTGACTCCGCGTGGAGATCAAGCAGCCAGCAGCCACGCCAACGCCTAACCTGGCGATGCAGCCAACCACTGGCTCGCCACGGCCAGTCTGTCTTGCGGCGGACCGGCGTGCGCACGAGTTTCACATGATTCCAACCTTTTCTCCCGTCCATCCCGCAGCCCCACGGCACGCGATCTTCTCGCCAGTCGCAGACTCGCCGGGGGAGAGCGGTCGCTAATCTTGTTCTCGTTAGATGCTACGCGCGTCCTGAAGTGAATCGGCTCGATGAACAAGACCATAAGACGCTTGTGCTCTGGGCTGCGGATTGCGCCGAGCACGTCCTTCCGCTTTTCGAGCGAACACACCCGAACGATGACCGCCCACGAAAGGCACTCGAAGCAGGTCGCGCTTGGGTGGGCGGACTTATCCCGATGAGCGCAGCGCGTGCTGCTGCGTTTGCTTCCCATGCCGCCGCTCGCGATTCGGCCTCAGCTATCGCGAGAGCCGCTGCCCGTGCGGCTGGTCACGCCGCTGCGACCGCACACGTCGCCAGTCACGCGCGTCACGCCGCCATGTATGCTGTCGCCGCAGCCGGGGTCACCACAGAACGCAACTGGCAAATGCGCTGCGTTCTGAAGCACCTGCGGCCAGTAGTTTTCCAACCAATCCGCAATGACCGCAACGTTTAACCAGGCGATACCGCTACCCGCTCCGGCGCGGTAGCTGATCTTGTTTTCGTTAGGTCTTTGTGAACGCTGCGACCGATGAGATGCCAAGGAGCCTCCAGCGCTGGGAGAGCCTGCGCCAAAAGGGCAAACGGAAGTTTATCGTGCAAAACGGACTTTTAGCATGGGGACTGCCGATGTTCATTTTCATGACTTTCGTGTTCGGCCGTAGTCAGAAGTATCCCCTGACTCCCACGCTAATCCTGCTGCATGCGTCCATCTGGGCACTAGCGGGTGTTGGCTATGGTTGGATCGTATGGACATTCACGGAGAAGAAATATCAGGAATTTGTGAGGCGGAGAAATGGAGAGACCTAACCAGGCGCCGCAACCAGCTCCGACAGGTGTCGCGAGCGGGCCGGCTGGAGGCTTGCGTTCGTAGCCGACCCGATCATAAAATGCTTTCTGTGACAGCAACCTTGACCCGCACCATCTGGATTTCCGGCATAATCAGCCAGCCTGCTCGCGAAAGCTTTTTGCGACGCTGACGGCACCGTCCATGGTTCAGGCAAGTTATTCGGGCCTGCGTGGCGGTGGTCGTATTTCAAGAGAACATCTGGATCCACTACCGGTGGGCGCATTGAGGATGAGAATTATATGATCGATCCTTCGGTCTTGGTAGCGCGCAAAAAGATTTCTGCTCCAGACGGAACCGCGTTGATGTACATGGACATCAGCCTCAAAGCCGTTACGCCGCTCACGTTCACAATCTTGTCGGAGAGTTTAAAGGGAGGAGCACCGACCCGAGAAGAAACCATGACCCAAATGGCCTCAACAGGCGACGCAGCCAGCCGCTTGGCGGCGTAGATCTGAGAGCAGGCCAACGTCGCTTTTTAATTCACGTGGTCGCTGATCTTGCATCCCATTAGGTCTTACGGACAACGCGATGAATCCTCACACCACTGAGATCAAGGCATGTTTACCAGCCTTGGACTTCGAACTTGGTTTGATTCGACCTGGCAAGGAATTACACTTTGCTTTTTAAGTCGCGAAAAGGCGATCAAGGCCCGCGGGAGGTTTTAAGATATGTGGCATTTGCATACGCGAACGAGCCGGAGGACAAGGCGATGAGCGGCCCCTTTTCGATGGTAGGCGATCCCGTCGGCGCACCCGGACTCTTCGCGGTCGCGATCGGATTTGGCGCTTTCCTGGTCGCGCTCATTCCCGCGTGCGTGAGGCGCGGTTCCAGAGAGGGCGAGACAACCGCTAAACGTTCGCGCGCTTCAGTCGTCGGGATTGCGACTCAAGGGTTGGCTATTGGCTTTGTCAGCGTTGGCACACAGCGCGCGACGCTCGATCCTCTCAGTGCCACGGCGTTGAGCGAGGCGGTCGCGGTCGCGCTTCTCATGGCGGCGACGGTAGGGCTCTTCGTGTGGGCGTCGTGGACGATGGGCCGGAACTGGAGCCTGGTCGCCCGGACGCGAAGTGACCACGCGCTCGTGACCGCCGGGCCGTTCGCGTGGGTCCGCCATCCGATTTACACCGCCATGTTTCTAATGATGATCGCGCTGGCAATCGGCCTCGGGCACGTCGCGCGGCTCGAGGTTGCCATCCCGCTCTATGCGCTGGGGACTGCCATTCGAGTGCGAATCGAGGAACGCCTGCTAAGGAACGCTTTTGGCGCTGCCTACAACGAATATGCAACGCGGGTGAAGCGATTCATCCCAGGAGTTTTGTGATCGTTCAATTCCGGCATCCCAGCGCCGCGCGAAATCCCAGGCAAAAACAAGTTCCCGGCGCCAATCTGCAACGTGAGTCGGTCATAGGCGCGGGTCCGCTGGAATCATAGCCAGCCCGATCTGGTAATGGGACTTACGCCGTCGCGCTGCCCGCGTCGTCGCCGAAGGTAATGCCCTGCGCCAGCGGCAGCTCGGTGGAGAAGTTGATCGTGTTCGTCTGCCGTCGCATGTAGCTCTTCCACGAATCGCTGCCGCTCTCGCGTCCGCCGCCGGTATTTTTCTCACCGCCGAACGCGCCGCCAATTTCCGCGCCGCTGGTGCCGGCGTTCACGTTCGCAATTCCGCAATCGCTCCCGACCACGCTCAGAAACTTCTCCGCCTCGCGCATGTCGTTGGTGAAAATGGCCGAGCTCAAGCCCTGCGGCACGTCGTTGTGCATGGTGAGCGCGTCGGCAAAATGACGATAGCTCATCAGGTAAAGCAGCGGCCCAAAAGTTTCCTCGCGCACGATCTCGAAGCTGGGCTTTGCCGTCGCCAGGGCCGGGCGCATGTAACAACCGCCGGCATATTTCGCGCCGCTCAATTTTTCGCCACCGAACAAAATTTTGCCGCCTTCCTTTTTGAGCTTTGCCATCGAACGCTGCACGTTTTCCACCGCGGCGGGATCGATCAGCGGGCCGACCAGCGTCTCGCGCTCGAGCGGATTACCGATGCGCATCGATTTATAAGCCGCGAGCAATTTTTCGCGCAGTCTTCTCTCGACCGATTCGTGCACAATGACCCGGCGCGTCGACGTGCAACGTTGCCCGGCGGTGCCGACCGCGCCGAAAAAGATCGCGCGCGCCGCCATATCGATGTCAGCCGCCGCGCTCACCAGCAGCGCGTTGTTGCCGCCGAGTTCGAGAATGCTTTTGCCGAGTCGGGCATGGACGGTTTGCCCGACATCAAACCCCATGCGCGTGGAGCCAGTCGCGGAGACGAGCGGAATGCGCTTGTCGGCGGCGAGCTTTTTGCCAATGGCCGGACCGTTGCCGACGACGAGCGAGAAAATCGCCGGATCAGCGCCGGTCTGCCGGCACACGCGTTCGGCGATCTTAATGACCGCGATCGCCGTGAGCGGCGTCTTTTCCGACGGCTTCCAGATGGTGGCGTCGCCGCAAACCGCCGCGAGGGCCGCGTTCCACGACCAGACCGCGACTGGAAAATTAAACGCGGAAATGATCGCGATGACTCCCAGCGGATGCCATTGCTCCATCAGGCGATGGCTCGGGCGTTCCGATTGAATCGTGAGGCCGTACAGCATGCGCGATTGGCCAACCGCGAAATCGCAGATGTCGATCATTTCCTGCACTTCGCCTTCGCCCTCGGCCACGATCTTGCCCATCTCGAGCGTGACGAGCTGGCCGAGATCGTTCTTCGCGTCGCGTAGCGCATTGCCGAGTTGACGCACCGTTTCGCCACGCACCGGCGCAGGCGTGGTTCGCCATTTCGCGAACGCATTTTGCGCGGCGACGATCGCGCGTTCGCAATCTCTCTCGGACGCCGTGCGCACGCGCGCGAGCAATTTTCCGTCGATCGGCGAAAACTTCTCGATCATTTCGCCGCTGCCGCCCCATTTTCCGGAGAAAGCGCCGTCGTTCTCCTCACCAATGCCAAGACGTGCCAATAGCCCGCTCTGGGGAGCGCACGCGCCTCGCCCAAACGAACTCTTCTTCGTCGCCGATGACGTCACTTTGCGAACGCCGGGAGATTTCCCGTTCTCCGAGACAGAGGGAAATTTCGACGAGGGCGCCGAAACCAGCACGCGAGGGGGCGTGCGCTCCCCAGACGCGCGATTTTTTGTCGCGCGCTTCAACTTTTGCATTTCTGACGTAGCAGATCGAGCGCTTCGTCGACGACCTCATTGGAAATGTCGAGAGCGGGACGGAAACGAATGGCGTCCTCACCCGATTTCAACGTGAGCACGCCGGCATCGAACAATTCACGCCAGACTTGATCACGCGTCTTTGCATCGGGCAGATCGAACGCAATGAACAGGCCGCGACCGCGCACGGCCGAGATCCGATCGCATTCCTTTTGTAACCCGCGCAACTGCTCGACGAAATAGGCGCCGACCTTCGCGGCGTTCTCGACCAGATTTTCCTGCTCGATGACGCGGAGAAAATGCTTCGAGCGCACCATATCGGTGAAATTGCCGCCCCAGGTCGAGTTCAAGCGCGATGGCAAACGGAAGGCGTTGTCTTTCACTTCATCGAGACGCGGTCCGGCCAAAACGCCACACACCTGCACCTTCTTTCCGAAGGCCGCGAGATCCGGCACGACATCGAAGTGCTGGCAGCACCAGGCTTTTCCAGTTGTGCCCGCGCCACATTGCACCTCGTCGAAAATCAGCAGCATCTCCGATTCATCGCAAATCGCGCGCAGTTTCCTGAGCCACTCGCCGCGGAAATGATTGTCGCCGCCTTCGCCTTGAATCGGCTCGATGATGATCGCCGCAATATCGTCGCCGCGCTCAGCGATGATTTTACGAATTTCCGCTTCGGATTTTTCTTCGCGCCCGATGACATCGCGTTCGCGCTCGCCTTCGTTCAATGAGAAATCGATCCCCGGTGTCGAGACACGCGGCCAGTTGAATTTGGCGAATAAATCCGTCTTGCGCGGATCCGTGTTCGTCAGGCTCATGGTGTAACCGGAGCGACCATGGAACGCCTTGCGGAAATGCATGATCTCGGTGCCGCGTTCACCGCGACCGGCCGCCATGTTTTTGCGCACCTTCCAATCCATCGCGGCCTTCAGGCAATTCTCGACCGCGAGCGCGCCGCCTTCGATGAAAAGATAGCGGCCGAGCGGCGGCAACGGCATTACGCGCGAAAACGTTTCCACAAACTCCGCATAGTCCTCCGAGTAAACGTCGGAGTTCGCGATCTTGATTTTCGCAGCGCGCGCCAGGTCGTTCTTCACCTCCGGCTCGTCGAAATACGGATGATTAAAACCAATCGGCAGCGATCCGAAAAAGCCGTAGAGATCGATCAGCGTCTTGCCCGTCGCGGCATTGGCCATGTACGAGCCGCGACTTTTGTCCAAATCGATCACGATCTTGAACCCATCCATCAGGATGTGTTGCTCCAGCTCCTGCAGAACGTGCGGAGCATCAATGGATTTCGAAGCGTTTGTCTCAGTCGAGCGGCGACCCGACGAGCGCGCCGGCTCGGTGAGCATGGAATGCATACTCATCAGCGAACGTAGCTGGCATGCGATGTTTGGTCAATTTCACCCGGCGCGGCTAGTGGTAAAGCTTCCATGCCGCCCGACCACCGCCAGCAGATCGCGTCGGCTAACGCTCCCGCGCCGCGCCGCCCTCGCATTCGTACCACACGCCCGCTTTCGTCCGAACCGCGCGCGCTTTGCTATTCCGAGCCACGTGCGCCTTGTCATTCCGATCCGCGAAGACGGCGAGGAATCCCCCTTTTTGCTCCCGCGCGTTCGAACGCCGGAAGGTCCCTCGCTCACCCTCGGAGTGACAGGCCGCGCGTGAAGCCGATCACTCGTGCTACGGCATGCGATGGTTTTGCGCTGCTTTTTCCAGCGCGATCTGCTTCAAAGAGGAATGCTTCGATCGTTCCTGGCAGGCCTGCTTTCGCTTTCACTTGCGGCTTCGTTGTTCGCGGAGAAAAACGAACCCGCGAAATCCGAGAGCGACAAGCCGGTACCGACCATCACCAGCAAAACGCGCGGCCTGCAGGCAATGCCCGGTTTCTTCAATACCTACTGGGATGCGCGCACCGGCAAAATCTGGCTCGAGATCGGGAAGTTTGACGTCGACTTCCTCTACGTCGTCTCGCTTTCGAGCGGCATCGGCTCAAACGACATCGGTCTCGATCGCGGACAGTTTGGCGATCTCGACGGAACCGCGACGCCGGAGCATCTGGTTAAATTCGAGCGCGTCGGGCCGAAGGTATTGCTGATCGAGCAAAATCTCGCTTATCGCGCGATCACCAAAAACGAAGACGAAAAGCGCGCGGTTGAGCAAGCGTTTGCCCGCTCGGTGCTCGGCGGATTCAAAGTCGAGGCGGAGGAAAACGGCCGCGTGCTTGTCGACGCCACGCCTTTCCTGCTCAAAGACGCGCACGGCGTGGCCGAGAAATTAAAATCGAGCAAACAAGGCACCTACAAAGTCGACGACGAGCGCTCCGCGATCTACCTGCCGTTCACGAAAAATTTTCCGAAAAACACCGAGTTCGAAGCGACGCTCACTTTCGCCGGTGAACCCGAAGGCGACTGGATTCGCTCGGTCACGCCGACGCCGCAAGCGGTCACCGTGCGCGAGCATCACTCGTTTGTGGAATTGCCGGATGAAAACTACCAGCCGCGCCTCTTCGATCCGCGCTCCGGCTTGTATCCGATGAGCTACGCGGACTACGCGACGCCGATTCAGGAATCGCTGGTGCAACGATTCATCATGCGTCATCGGCTGCGCAAAAAAGATCCGGGCGCGGCGATGAGCGAGCCGGTCGAGCCGATCATTTATTACGTCGACCGCGGCGCGCCGGAGCCGATCCGCTCCGCGCTGATGGAAGGCGCGTCGTGGTGGAATCAGGCGTTCGAAGCCGCCGGCTACAAGAACGCGTTTCAAGTGAAGGAATTGCCGGAAGGCGTCGACCCGATGGACCTGCGCTACAACGTCATCGAATGGATCCATCGTTCCACCCGCGGCTGGTCCTACGGCATTTCGATTGTCGATCCGCGCACCGGCGAAATCATCAAAGGCCATGTCTCGCTCGGCTCGCTGCGCGTGCGCCAGGATTTTCTCATCGCGCAAGGTTTGGTCGACGCTTACGCGAACGGCAACCAGCCCGATCCACGATTGCTGGAAATGTCGCTCGCGCGTCTGCGTCAGCTCGCCGCGCACGAAGTCGGCCACACTCTCGGCCTGCAGCATAACTTCGCCGCCAGCACGCAGGATCGTGCGTCGGTCATGGACTATCCGCCGCCGGTGGTGACGATCGACGACAAAGGCAACATCGATCTCAGCCACGCCTACGCGGCCGGCATCGGAGCGTGGGACAAGCGCACTATTCTCTACGGCTACCAGGATTTTCCCAGCGGCACGAATGAGGTGAGCGGGCTGGCTGACATCCTGAAGGAAAACATTGCGAAAGGATTTCGTTACCTCACCGACGAAGACGCGCGGCCCGGCAGCAGCGCGAATCCGTTCGCGCATTTGTGGGACAGCGGCGCGTCCGCGACCGACGAGCTCAATCGCCTCGTCAAAGTGCGCGCGCTCGCGCTGAGCCATTTCAGCGAGAAAAATATTCCGCCCGGCGCGCCGATGGCGACGCTCGGAAAAGTGCTCGTGCCCGTTTATCTCATGCATCGCTTCCAGGCCGAGGCGGCCACGAAACTCATCGGCGGCGTCAATTACACTTACGCGGCGCGCGGCGACAATCAGCCGACAGACTACCCGCTCTCCGCCGAGCAACAGCGCGCCGCGCTCGCCGCCGTGCTGCAAACGTTGCGGCCGGAGTTTCTGGCGTTGCCGGAAAAATTGAGCGCGCTCATTCCGCCCGCGCCGCCCGGTTATCCGCGTGATCGCGAATCCTTTGATTCGCACACCGGTCTCGTTTTCGATCCGCAAGCCGCCGCCGAAAGCTGGATCGACACCGAATTGAAATTGCTCCTCGACCCTGCGCGTCTCGCGCGACTCATCGCGCAAAACGACGCGAACGCGCTGTCTGTAAACGAACTGTTCGACCAAGTGCTGCAAACCGCGGCGCGCGCCGCCAATCAAACCGGCGCGCAAAAGGAAATCGGACGCGCGCTAGAAAAGCAATTTCTCCAGCAGCTATTCCGGCTCGCCCTCGATCCGAAAACGGACCAGCAGGTCAACGCCTTCGCTCTCCAGCGCATCAACAGTCTCGAAGCGAAATGCAAAACGCACACTTCCTCCGACGCCGCCGAGACCGCGCACAATAGTTACCTCCTCGCCCAGATCGATCGCTTCCGCCGCGCTCCGAAAACGATCGACTGGCCGCAGCCCGCGCGCATCCCCGACGGCTCACCGATTGGCTCGGACGACTACTGACACGATCGCCAGCGCCCGCACGCTCCCCTTCACCGCTTTCCGCCAAACGAGTCTGTCAAGAACACAATTACGCGCCCTTCGTATTCCTCGCGAGCGAAACGATGGAAATCGACGTGGGCAGCTCCGTCAATCAGCCAGAGTTTTTTCGGTGCGCGCGCTGCGGCGAAGAGCATCCGAGTATCTTCGATTGTAGTATTGCGATCCTTCGTTCCGCCGATGATGAACACGGGACAATTAGCCGACGCGATGTGATCGAGCGGGGACAACGCGCTGGCGGTGATGCCAAGGCGAAAATGAATTTGGCTTAGCAGCAGCGACGTTGTGATCGGTTCCAGCGAGCCAAGCCGCGGGCGCAGGCGATTGCGGGTCGCGCGCGCGATCGTCGGATAGACGGCTTCCAGCACGAGCGCATCCACTCTGACCGGTGGCATCGAAAGCAACGCCGCCGCGCCGCCTAGCGAAGTGCCAACGATCCCGATTTTTCCCGGCGCGTTCTTAGCGCGGATAAAATCGACCGCTGCTTCTACATCGTGCCGCTCGTCCCAGCCCATCGTGATATGGCGGCCAACAGTTTCACCAGTGCCACGTAGATCGATCAACAACACGGAATAGCCGGCACTGTGGAGAAATTGCGCCCGTCCGATCATACTCACGCGGTTCGCCCTGATTCCGGGAAGCAATAGCATCGTGCCGCGACTCTCCGCGCCTTGACACCACCAACCGTGGACGGTCATGCCGCCGGCGCTGGGAAACGAGACGGCTGCCGCGTTGAGCTCTGATGGCGGCGATCCAACCGCTCGTTGAACCGGATAACTGTAAAGCCAGCCGAAAATAAATAGCGCGCTTACGTAAAGGACAGCGAGCGCTGCCACCATTACCGCCAAACGCTTCCACATCTTGCGCAAACAATGCCCTGCTCTTGCTCGAGCGAAAGCGAATCAGCGCGCCAGCACCGGCGCGCTCTCGTGACAAAGGCGAGGCTCGACCACCGCGCACATCGTGTCGGCTAACGTTGGATCGAGGCGTGCGAATTTGATGATCTCGTCGACGAGCGCGCGGGGATCGTGCAGGAGCGCGTCGTAGTCGACGGCAGAACTTCGACGGTCGGCGTTTGCTCGAGCAGGTCGAGGATGCGGGCGCGGTGTTCGCCGAGGCGCTCGATCATTGCGTCGCGATCGGTGACGCCGCCGGGCGTGAGGCGCGCGCGCAATTTTTCCTGCGAGGCGGCGATGGCGGCGAGATCGCGGTTCATGAAAAGAATGCGAAAACGATGACGGCGCGGCAGCGACGGCAGCAGCATCGAGATCACTTTCACGGCGCGACCACTCGCTTTTTCGATGATGCGCGTTTCTTGCGGCAGCTTTTTAATATCTTCCCACTCGAAGTAACCGCGTTCGTTATTTTCGTCCGGAGCGCGCCGCTCATCCGTCATAGTCGGGACGCCTGCGGCATGGAGCATCTGCATCATGAGCGAAGTGCCAGAACGGGGCAGGCCGGAGACGATGAGAAATTCCTGCGCCGGATCGTCCGTCGATTTCACCTTCGGCGGCGGCGGTTTTGTTGCGCGTGCGGCGGCGCGCGCGCGGGCACGCTGCGCGGCCTCGTGGCGCAACTGCGCGACGTAAGCAGACGCCGCTTTTCTGCGCTCGTTCGCGCCGCGCAAATACTCGCGATGAAAATCGGCGCGCGCGCTTTGGTCGACGCGTTGCCACAAACAGGCGAGATAACGATGGGCGCGAATTTCCGCTGGCTGATAACGCAGGCATGTGGCGAAGGCTTGAATCGCACGCGCATTCTCGCGGAGACGCGCGAGCGCGATGCCTAACACCAGATGCGCGTGCGCGAGATGAAAACGCAGGGCGATGGCACGCAGCGCGGAATCCGCCGCCTCTTCGTAACGACGCGCCAGCAAGTGCGATCGCGCCAGACCGAGATGCGCGGCCGCGTCATCGGGATCTTTCGCGACGGCGGCGCGGAAAGGTTTTTCGGCCCCGGCAATGTCGTGCAGCCGCAATTTCAACGCGCCGAGTTGATGTTGCAGATTCGCGCTAAGCGCGGCGTCGTTTTCCAGCGTGCGCAATATTTCGCGCATCATGTCGAAGTCGCGGCGGGCGAAGCGCGATGTTTGCGCGCAGCACGAGCATACCAGCGCGGCGACGTTCCGGCGCGAGCGTGTCCAACGTCGCCTCCGCTTCCTCGAGCAAACCGAGATTCATCTGGCAAAGCGCAAGCTCGATGCAGTAATCGCCGCGCGTCGGCCATTGCGCGAAAACATTTTCCAGCAACGGGAGCGCGTCGGCTAATTTTCCGGCGTCGAGATACGATTGCGCGAGGGCCCAGTTTTCTTCGCGCGTCGTCGCGCGAATATTTTCGTCGGCGTTCGCCGCGGCGTCGTCGATGTAACCGAGGTCGGCGAATTGTTTGATCAGTTCGCGATCACTGGCGTTGCGCGCGCGCGCGCGGGCGAACGGCTTACTTTCGTAAGTGTCGCGATGACCGGGCGCGGGCGTTTCCAAAAATGCTTCGGCCAGCGGACGGCCATCCATGTCGAAGGCGACAGGCAGGTTAAAGAGCGAAAGAATCGTCGGCGTGATATCGAGAATGCTGGCGCCGTGAATGAGTTCGTCGCGGCGCAATTTCTCGCCGCGCATGGCGAGGACGCCGTGCGAACGATGCCAGACGGTGATGCCGAGCGGAACGTTCGGCGTTTCCAACGGACGAGCCGCGCCGCTTTTGAAACCGTGATCGGAAACGAGCAGCACGGTGCAGTCGTCGCCCGCAAGCTGGAGCAACCGGCCAAGCATCAGATCGTGTAGTCTGTAAGCGCCGTTGACGACGTCGTGATAGATCGCGAAGTCGCGCTCGGAAATGTGTTCGCGCCGCGGCGCATAAAATTCCATGAAGTGGTGGCAGAGCCAATCGATGGCGCGGTAATAGACGGCGGCGAAATCCCACGGCTCGTGTTCAAGCGCGTAAGTCGCGGCGGCGTGCACGGAAAACGATTCCGCGAGGTGTTGCGCGAGTTCGTGCAGGCGTTTGTCGTGTTCCTGGTCGACCTCGGCCGCGCGCGGCACGAACAGATTCAAAATGTCGCCGGGAATTTCTTCCGGCCGAATGCGCAGTTCCGAGAGCGTGTCGGCTAACGATGCGGATGAACGGTGCCGCGCGTGAGCGGCCACGGCGCGCCCGGATGCGGCGCAGGCGACGCGAAGCGGTCGCTCACGCAGACGCCGTTGATCGGCTCCGCGGGATGCGTGGCAAACCAGCCGATGACGTGCGTGCGCAGGCCGGCCTCATGCAAAATATCCCAGACCGCGCGGCATTTACGCGTCGACGCCGAGACCGGAACGACGGTGTTCATCTCGTAATCGACTTCGATGAAACCGCAAACGCCGTGTCGATACGGACGTTTGCCGGTGGCGATCGACGTCCAGAGCATCGGCGAAATCATCGGTCGCAAACTGGCGAGATTGCCCATCACGCCGCCTTCGATGAGGCGTTGCAGGACGGGCAGCTCGCCGCGATCAAGCAGCGGCTGGATGATTTTCCAATCCGCCGAATCCCAGCCGACGAGGAGAACGCGGCTCACGGTGCGCGCTTACTTTTTGCGGCGGCGAAACATCGCGACGCCTGCCGCACCTGCGCAGAGCAGCGCGAGCGAACTCGGCTCCGGCACTTGTCCGGCAACGATGTCCTGGTTCAGCACATTATTGAAAGCGTAGCCTAAAAGCGTAAACGCACCGGGCGCGCTATTGTCGAAATTGTTCGTCTACACCTCGGCCCAGCCGTAGTAATAATTGCCGGGGCTCACTTGCAAACGGAGCCCGACGAAACCAACACCATTAGTGAACCAATCGCCGGCGCCGTTGCCCTGTCCGCCCGAGCTACTCGAAGTGGTGCCGAAGCTATTGAAATCGGGCGTATTGTTGAACATCCCGGAACCGATCGTCTGACCGGAGGTGAGCTTGAGCGCGTAGGCTACGTAAGCGGAACCTTCCTTGCGTGTGGCGTAGGAAATACCGGCGCTGGCCGAGTTAACTTCGTAGATGAAGGACTCCATCAAGGTATGGCCGAAGCCGTCGGTCGTCGTTTGCTGACGCAAGACAAAATCATCGGCCGCGTTCGACGTCGTCGAAGGAGCGATGGTGTTTTGCAGATCGAAATAAATCTTGCCGCCGGTGAGGCTGATCGGGCCGGAATAAACAATCGCCGCGCCAGCTTCCGTAGTCGCGCCGGCCGCCGCGGCGGCGCTGATTCCGTAAAGGACAAGCTTCTGTGGGAGCGTCGGTATTCTCATGGGAGCGCGCTGTTTAAAAGCCACTCGCGTGCCACGTTCCGCGCGGCGCGCCAAATTGTGCCCGGCGCGCTCCGCGCGCTGCCGCCGCAACTAGACGATGCCCTGGCGCAGGTCCGCGTGTTTCCCCGCCAGCAATTCTTGGGTGAGATCGTAGCCGCGCTTGTCCGCGTTCTCCGAAGTGCCGGCGAAATGTTGCGTGATGCGCATCCTGGCCGAGCGACAAAAATAGTCTGCGACGGAGAGAATTTCCGCGGCATCCTCGCCGCTATCGATCTTATGCTGCGCGAACGAGCAGGTCGCGCTCATGGCAAACAATTCCGTCGCGATGCCGCAGAAGCGCGAGAGCAACAATTGTTCGCGATCGAGTTTCGGACCGAAACGCATCATGGCGTGGAAAAGCCCGCGCGCGAGTTTCTTCGCCGTCGCCGCGCCGTAGCGCATATGCGGCCGCAGCTCGGCGTGCAATTTCGAGAGATCGCCTGCGCTCGCCTTGGTGTATTGGCGCGGATACCAGCGCGAATAAAACGAGCCGGAGCCAAACATCGCCTTGATGCGCTGCGACATGGGCAACTGCGTATTGAAGATCGCGCCGCCTACCTTCAGATGCGGATCGAGCGCTTCGCGCGCAATGAAGAGGCGCATGATTTCGCTCGAGCCTTCGAAAATCATATTGATGCGGCAATCGCGCAGGTAACGCTCCACCGCGATCGGTTCCTCGCCGCGACCGGCGAGCGACTCCGCCGTTTCGTAGCCGCGGCCGCCGCGCACTTGCATCGCTTCGTCGGCGATGCGCCAGGTCGCTTCCGTCGCCCACATTTTGCACATCGCGGTTTCAATGCGCAGATCGCCCGCTTTTTTGTCCACCAGCGCGCTGGTTAAAAACGTGATCGCTTCCATCGCGAAAACGTTGCCCGCCATCTCCGCAATCTTGCCCGCGATGGCATAATGCTGCCCGATGGGCGCGCCCCATTGCACGCGTTCGCCCGCCCATTTGCGGCAAATTTCGAGCAAACGCTTCGACAACCCGACGCACGCCGCCGGGATGGTGAGACGCCCGGTGTTCAACGTCGTGAGTGCGACCTTGAGTCCCTGCCCTTCTTTCGCGATCAGATTTTCGCGCGGCACGCGCACGTCTTTGAATTTGATGATGCCGTTGTAGAGCGCGCGCAATCCCATGAAATGGCAGCGATACGCGATCTCGAGTCCCGGCGAATTCACTTCGACGATGAACGCGGAAATCTGTTTGCGTTCTTTGCCGTTCACCATCTTCGGCGCCGTGCGCGCCATGACCACGAGCACGCCGGCTTTGATCAGATTCGTGCACCAGAGTTTCTCGCCGTTGAGGACGTACTCCGTGCCGTCTTCGGAAAGATCGGCGCGCAGACTCATGTTCGCTGGATCGGAGCCAGCGTTATTTTCCGTGAGCGCGAAGGCGGAAATTTCTTTGCGCGCAACGCGCGGGAGGAATTTCGCCTTCTGTTCGTCCGTGCCGAAAATCAGCAGCGGTTGCGGCACACCGATCGATTGATGCGCGGAAACGAGCGCCGTGAGATTAGCGTCCCAACTGCCGAGCAACTGCGCCGCGCGCCCGTAGTTCACCTGCGACAAACCGAGGCCGCCGTACTGCGTCGGAATTTTCACGCCGAACGCGCCCATCGCGAAAAGATCGTCGATGTTCTTCTGCGGTATTTCGCCGGTGCGATCGATCTCGTCGGCGTCGACGTTGTGCTCGAGATACTCGCGCAATTCTTTCAGGAACGGCTCGCCCTTCGCCTTGTCCTCCGCGCTCTGCGCCGGAAATGGAAAGATGCGATCGAAGGCAAACTTCCCGATGAACAAATTGCTCGCGAAACTGCCGCGTTCGTCGAGCGGATCGCGCGAGCTTTCCGCGAGATCGAGCGCCGCTGCTTTGCCCGCCGACATTTTCGACGTGTCGATGATCGGGCTGGCTGATTTTACATCGGTTTTGATCTGTGCGGGCGGCGCGTCGAGTGGAGTTTTCATAGATCGTTAGTTTTGGTAGAACTTCGTTTGGTTCTGGGCGTGCTCGCGGAGCAACGCGCACGGCGCAAATTTCTGCCCTCCGCGCGCATGAATTCCATCCATTTCGGTGACAAGTTTCTTGATTCCGAGATTTTCTGCGAAACGCAAAGGGCCGCCGCGAAAAGCGGGGAAGCCGGTGCCGAGCACCATGCCATAGTCTGCGTCCTCCGGCATGGCGACGACTTTTTCTTCCAGACAGCGCGTCGCCTCGTTCACCATCAGAAACGTCAGGCGATTCGTAATATTTTCGGAGGCAAAATTCTCACCCGTCGGCGTCTGCCATTCCTTCAATTTCTCGTTCGGCGTCTGCGCCTTGCCCTCGTAGCGATAGAAGCCGCTCCCGCCTTTGCGGCCGAGCATTTTTGCCTCCAGCATTTGGCGCAAAATCTTTAGCGTCTCGTCGCGGCGTCCGAAGGCCTTCTCGAGCGTGTCCGCAATATCAACGGTGATATCGAGGCCGATCTCGTCGATCAACCGCAGCGGCCCCATCGGCATGCCCCATTGCAACAGCGCGCTGTCTATTTCCTCCGCGGCCACGCCGCTTTGGAATAATTCCGCGGCCTCGAGCAGGTAAGGAAACAACACGCGGTTGACCAAAAAACCGGGTGCGTCGCGCACCACCACCGGCAGCTTTCCGATTTGCCGTGCAAAGGCGAGCGCGCGGTCGCGCGTCCCATCCGACGTTTCCTTCGCCACCACGACTTCGATCAGTTTCATCCGCGAAACCGGATTGAAAAAATGCAGGCCCACGACGCGATCGGGCGCTTTCGTAGTGGCAGCCAGCTCGCCGATCGGCAACGCGGAAGTGTTCGTCGCGAGGATCGCTTTCGGACCCGCCTGCTCGGCGAGAGTCTGGAAAATCTTGCGTTTGATTTCGATTTTCTCGGAAGCAGCCTCGATCACGATCTCGACATCGCGCAGTGCGTCCTGCGCAGTCGAGCAAACCACCCTGGCACGGCCTTCCTTCGCCTTGTCCCAGGAGACGAGGCCACGTTTGACCGCGTCGTCATAAGTCTTCTCGATGTTCGCCAGCCCGCGATTAATCGCTTCGGCATTCACGTCGCGCAAAATCACCGAAACGCCCCGCGCGCTGAGCCATTGCGCGATCCCCGAGCCCATCACGCCGGCGCCGATGACGGCGGCATGCACGATTTTCTCGACCGGCGCATGACTGCTGCCCTTGCGATACTTTTCCGCCAGGAAAAAATTGCGGATCAAATTTTGCGTCGCGTCCGTTTCGCCGAGTTCGACGATGGCATCGAGTTCCATCTGGAGCGATTCATCGACGGAAAGGCCCTGCGTTTTCTGGATGAGGTCAAACGCGCGCCGCGGCGCGTCGTTGCCGGAAGTTTTTGGCGCGCGCAATTCCGTTGCCGCCGGTTTGTGCTCGTGCGCCGGGCGTTTGCCTGCACCGATCTTTTTCTTCGCCGCCGCCAGCAAATTTTCGCGCGACGCCAGTTCATCAACCATCCCGATCTCCAGCGCTTCCTTCGCCGAATGCAGTTTGCCTTTGAGAATGACATCGGCCGCTTTCTCCGCGCCGACCAGTCGCGGCAAGCGCGTGGCGCCGCCCCACGCTGGCACGAGACCGAGCGTCGTCTCCGGCAAACCGATTTTCGTCGCCGGATCGTCACTCGCCACCCGCCAATCGCACGCCAGCGTCACTTCGTAGCCGCCGCCGGCGCACGCGCCGTGAATGGCCGCGCAAGTCGGAATTTTCAACGCCGCCAGCCGATTGAAAACGCGTTGCCCTTCCGCGATGAAGGCGCGCAGCTCGCCCGTTTGCGCTTGCCGCAGCAACGTCTTCAGATCCGCGCCGGCGACGAAGATCGATTTTTTAGCCGACACGATCACGACGCCTTGCAGCGCGTTTTCTTTTTCGATGAAATCGAGCTGCGCGGCGAGATCGCGCATGGCGGCGGCGTCAAAAATATTCGCACCCGAATCCGGCCGATCAAAGGTCAGGACGCAGATCGCGTCGTCTCCGATTTCGCGGCGAGTGGTCCGGGCGGAAAAGTCGGCTGGCATAGGAATCATTTTGTCCGCTTCGGATTAAATTCCAAGCGGTAGTTGCGGGCATTGCACCGGTCTGACGGCGGTGATAGAAACCGGTCGGCTCGCGCATTTCGCCGCCAGCAGCAATTCACCATGGTCGGCAACATCCTCCTTCCCGAAATCCGCAGCATGATCGAAGCGCGCGACTTCGCGGGGCTGCGCACGCTGTTTGCCGACTGGCCGCCGGCCGACGTCGCGGAAGTGATTCTCGACATGCCGGTCGACGAACAGGTGATCGTTTTCCGCGTGCTGCCGGCGGCGCTGGCGGCGGATGTTTTCGAATATATCGATGGCGATTCGCAGCAAGAGTTACTGCACGCCATGGCGCACGAGCAGGTCGTCGCGATCCTGAACGAAATGTCGCCGGACGATCGCACGGCGTTCCTGGAGGAATTGCCGAGCGCGGCCGCGCGCCAGCTCATTCAACTGCTCACGCCGGAAGAGCGTCGCATCGCGCAATCGCTCCTCGGTTACCCCGAAGGCAGCGTCGGCCGTCTGATGACGCCGGACTTTGTCTCCGTGCGCGAGACGTCGACGGTAAAGGAGGTGCTCGATTATGTGCGCGAGCACGGGCGCGATCGCGAGACGCTGAATTTCATCTACATCGTCGATGAACGCGGAATGCTGGTCGACGATCTGCGCATCCGCGAATTTCTTCTGCGCCCGCTCGAGACGCGCGTGAGCGACATCATGGATCGCAGTTTCGTGCACCTTACGGTGAATCAGAAGCAGGAGGAAGCGCTGGTCGATTTCCGCAAATACGATCGCGCGGCGTTGCCGGTGGTGGATTCCAATGGCGTGCTCGTCGGCATCGTCACGCAGGACGACATGCTCGACGTCGCCGAAGAAGAAGCGACGGAAGACATCCAGAAGATCGGCGGTATGGAAGCGCTCGACGAGCCCTACACGCGCATCTCGCTGGTGCGGATGGTGAAAAAACGCGCGACCTGGCTCATCGTTCTTTTCCTTGGCGAATTGCTCACTGCCACCGCGATGTCGAATTATCAGGATGAGATCGCGAAGGCTGTGGTGCTGGCGTTGTTCCTGCCACTCATTATTTCCAGCGGCGGCAATTCCGGTTCGCAAGCGTCGACGCTGATTATTCGTGCGATGGCGCTGGGCGAAATCACGCTCGGCAGTTGGTGGCGCATCATGCGGCGCGAATTTGCCGCCGGTCTCATGCTCGGAGGAATTCTCGGCCTCATCGGATTTATCCGCGTTTCGATCTGGGCCGTCGCGTTCCACATGTACGGTCCGCATTGGCTTTTGGTCGCCTCGACGGTCGGTATCTCGCTCGTCGGCGTCGTGCTCTGGGGCGGGCTGGCCGGCTCGATGCTGCCGTTTGTCCTGCGCCTTTGCCGGCTCGATCCGGCGACCTCGTCCGCGCCGTTCGTCGCCACGCTCGTCGACGTGACCGGGCTGATTATTTATTTCACCATCGCGCTTGTTATCATGCGCGGCTCGCTGCTGTAGCCGCGGTCGCCGGCCGCGGCACGTCGCCTAAACGCGATCGATATCGACCCAGGCATTCCGCGAACGCGAGTCCGCCACCGCCTGCACCACGCGCATATAGGAAACGCCGTCCTCGAAAGTCGGGCGCGGCCGATCGTCCGTGCCGGATTTCACGGCGTCGATGAAATCGTCTTCCACCGTCCACTCGCGCGCTTCCTCTTTCGAAACTTTCACTTCGTGCAAACCGCGATCGCCGATCCGGCCGGCGCGAATTTTATCGGCGGTAAAGTCGTAAATGAGCGTGCCGAGCGTACCGAAGACTTCCAGGCGATCGCCCGTTTCCAGTGCGTGAATGCCACTGAACTCCAGCACGCCTTCCGCGCCCTGCTCGAACTGGCAGAGCACCTGCAGCGAATCCGGGACGAGCACATCATAGCCATCCCGATCTGGTGTGATCGTTTTGCCGCGGGCAAATAATCCCGCAATGTCGCCAAACCAGCGTTGCAACACTTCGACGTAAATCCCGAACGTCATCACATTCAATCCGCTGAGCTCGATCCGCTGTCGCCAATGCGCCGGCGCGTCGCGGTCGAGATAATTTCCGTTCGCGCTCTGCAAGCGAATGGTGTGGATGTCGCCGAGATATTTCTCCGCCAGCATTTTCTTGATGACGTTATCGCCGCGCATTCCGTAGGGCGGCGGACAGAGCATTGTCATCTGGCTCGGAAAACGCCGCGACGCCGCCAGCATTTCCTCCGCCTCCGCGCGATCCATCGCCATGCGCGCCTGACAAAAAACATGTTTGCCGGCCTCGAGCGCCGACACGGTCACCGCCGAGTGCAAATACGGAGGCGTCCCGATCCAGACGATGTCGAGGTCCGGCAACGCCACCAAGTCCGGCCAGTTACCGATCGGCGTCGCATGCGGCACCAGCTCGCGGACAAATTTTTCCGAACTCTCGTAGGTCGAATTCGAGACGGCGGCGACCTCGACATCCGACCGTTTCAATAGCGCCGGCAAATGGCGCGAGCGCACGATGCCACCGGCCCCGACGATGCCGACGCGCAATTTTCTATTCCCATTACGACTCATGGTAAAAAGCGGAGCACTATTTGACCTCGCGCCGTTCGCCTCGTTCAAGAATCGCTTGACCGCGGCACCCGACCGCAGCACCTTACGCGACTTTTTCCCGATATGTCCAAGGTTTGCAGCATCACCGGTTCACGCGTCAGTCGCGGCAGCATCATTCATCGCCGCGGTATGGCGAAGAAGAAGGGCGGCGTCGGCCGGCACGTGACCAAGAACGTGTCGCGCGAATTCCACCCGAATTTGCACGCGCATCGCATCTGGGTGCCAGAGCTGAAGAAATTTGTGCGCATCCGCGTCTCCGCGCGCGGCTTGAAGACGATCAATAAGAACGGCGCCTACCGGACACTGAAAAAAGCCGGCGTCATCGCGAGTTAGCGCTTCGCGCGCGCGAACTAGCGCGTATTCTCGCGTAAACCGAGATCGTCCGTCACGAAGGCGTCGCGCCTTCGTTTCACGTCGCCGGCTCGTGCTGCTCGTCCGCCGCCGCTGACTTTGGCGCTTCTTCCGGCGACGCTTCCGCAACCACAGCGCTCATTTCCACCGGCGCTGGCTCATTAGCCGACGCGATCTCCGGAGCGGCATCTGACGTCGCCGGCGCTTGGTCGTTAGCCGACGCGCTCTGCGGCTTCGCCCCTTCGAGCGCAACCGCGTTTTCCTTCTCCGGCGCCGGCGGTTTCACGCGCGGCAAGTCCAGCGCGCCATCATTGAACTCGAGCAAATGACCTTCCCGCACCAGCCAGCGCAGATCGGACGCGAGCGCGAGTTTTAGTTTCTCCGCTTCCTCCGCGCTCTTATCCACCGCGATCAATTTCTCGGCGAGCTCCTTGCGGTTGATTCGCGGCGTCGCGCGAATGGCATCGATGATGGCTCGCACCGAATCCGACGCGCTCGCTTCGTCGATTGGCTGCGGCCGAATCGGTGAAACGAAGAGCATTCCTTTGCGATGACGGAAAATGTGCAAGCCGCCGCCGCGCATCCGCCCGGTCAGTTCCTGCATCATGTTCGAAGGCGATCGCACCTCCGTGGACCACGCATTCTCTATCACCAGCGCGATACCGCGATCGCGCAAAGTGCGGCTCGTCACTCCATCGATCTCCGCCTCGCGCACTTCATGGATCAGCCCCGGCAGGTATTTCTCGCGGAAATGCCGCTCGGTTTCGGCCTCGCTGGCAAAAGTCTGCGGCGTCTCCTCCTTCGCCGTCGTGTAGGTCGTGATGTTGCGCGCCTCTTCCTTCCATTGCTCGACCACGGCGGGATCGTTCACCATCTCGATCTGGCGCTGAAAATCCTGGAAGCTCATACGCCGGCTGAAGCGCTGCTCAAACAAACGGCGTAACTGCGTCTGATAATTGTGATGATTGGTCGGGCCGAGCACCTGGCCGGTCGTGCGCTCGCGTGCCACGCTCGCGAAGTTGCCTTTGATCGGCTCGTTCTGCGTCACTTCGCTGCTGTAAAATTCATCGCGCATGGAACGGAAGGCGCCGCTTTCCAGCGACGGCCGATGCGTCGAGATCGGGCCGTTCTCGCCCGCGCGGAGAAGCACGCCGTCGTTTTTCGCAGTCACGCGCACGTCGTAGCGCTCCGGTTTTTCCAAGAACAAACGCGCCAGGGCATAGAC
>JALYTV010000104.1 GCA_030854105.1 Verrucomicrobiota bacterium
ATGTTGATCTTGCCGATGCTCTTCATCCGCTTTTTTCCTTCCTTCTGTTTTTCGAGCAGCTTGCGTTTGCGCGTGATGTCGCCGCCGTAGCACTTGGCGGTGACGTCTTTGCGCAAGGCGGAGACACTTTCGCGCGCGATTATTTTTCCGCCGATGGCGGCCTGGATCGCGACCTGGTAGAGCTGTTGCGGGATTACTTCTTTTAACTTGGCGGCTAGCTGTCGGCCACGCGCTTCGGCGCGGTCGCGATGCACGATCATGGAGAAGGCATCGACCGGTTCGCCGTTCACCAGGATGTCGAGCTTGACCAGCTTGGCCGCGCGATAACCGGAGTGTTCGTAATCCATCGAGCCGTAACCGCGCGTGATGGATTTTATCTTGTCGTTGAAATCGACCAGGATTTCGTTCAGCGGCAATTCGCAATGCAGCATGACGCGGCGGGTATCGAGCGTCTCGGTGTGGTCCATGGTGCCGCGCTTTTCCAGGATGAGCTGGAGGAGGTCGCCGATGTTCTCGTTCGGGCAAAGGACATAAGCCTTAACAATCGGTTCACGAATTTCCTCGATGATACTTGGATCGGGCAAATGGGCAGGATTATCGACTAGTTCGACTTCGCCGCGCGTGTTGAGGATTTCGTAAACCACGCTGGGCGACGTGGCGATGATGTCCATGTCGTACTCGCGCCGGAGACGTTCCTGGATGATTTCCATGTGCAGCAAACCGAGGAAGCCGCAGCGAAAACCGAAGCCGAGCGCGACGGAACTCTCCGGCTGGTAGACGAAGGCGGAGTCGTTGAGGCGCAGCTTCGCGATGGCGGCCTTCAAATGCTCGAAGTCGGCGGTATTGATCGGGTAGATGCCGCTAAAGACCATCGGATGAATTTCCTGGAAGCCGGGCAACGCTTCCTTCGCGGGATTCCGCAAGTCGGTGATGGTGTCGCCTATTTTGATATCGGCCGTCGTTTTGATATTGGCGATGAAGTAGCCAACGTCGCCGGCGCTGAGCTTCGCCTGCGGGAACATCTTCGGAGTGAAGACGCCGACTTCTTTGATCTCGTAGCGCGAATCGTTATTCATCATCCGCACCATCTGGTCGGCTACCATGCTGCCGGACATAATGCGGACGTAAGCGACGACACCGCGGTAAACATCGAAGACCGAGTCGAACACCAGCGCGCGCAAAATATCGTCGTCCGATTTCTTCGGCGGCGGAATGCGGTCCACGATGGCCTCGAGAATATCCTCGATACCGATGCCCATTTTCGCGCTGCAATCAATCGCTTCCTCAGCGGGAATCTGTAAAATTTCCTCGATCTGCCGATGCACGGACGGGATGTCGGCGTTGGGCAAATCGATCTTGTTGATCACCGGCACGATGGTGAGTCCCTGCTTGTGCGCGAGGTGCACATTCGCCACCGTCTGCGCTTCCACGCCCTGCGCAGCATCGACGATCAGGAGCGCGCCTTCGCACGCCGCCAGCGAACGCGAAACTTCATAAGCGAAATCGACGTGCCCCGGCGTGTCGGAAAGATTGAGGCGATATTCCTTCCCGTTCTTCGCGGTGTAACGCATCGCCACCGGATGCGCTTTGATAGTGATGCCGCGCTCGCGTTCCAGATCCATGGAATCCAAGAGCTGATCCTGGCGTTCGCGATCCTGAATCGTGCCGGTGCGCTCGAGCAATCGATCGGACAAAGTAGTCTTGCCATGGTCGATGTGCGCGATGATGCAGAAATTGCGCGTGAGCTCGATGGACATGCGGAGCGCACTATGCGAGCGCGCGGAGGATGGGTCAATCGACGCGCCTTGCTGGAGCAACCGGCAAACGCTATTCTTTTTCCATGACCACAACCGTGGAAGGCGTTTACGAAGATGGGAAAATCGTTTTGCGCCAACCGTTGCCCCTGCCGGACAACGCGCAGATTCGCGTTATCATCGAGGCGACGGCCGATGACGAAGAAAGCGCGATCTGGCAAAGCATTTCCGAAAATGCGCTGACGCAAACGTGGGATAACGCGGACGACGACGTGTTCAATGAATTGCTCGCGCGGTGACGTCGTCCTGCTGCCGATTCCATTTAGCGATTTGACCAGTCGCAAAGTGCGACCTGCCATCGTTCTGGGAGTTAACGGCGCCGATCTCTTCCTCGTGCCAATCTCTTCACGTCTCGCCAACACCGAATTCCGACGAAGAAATGTTAGACGAACATTTAAGGAAATGGTTATTCTCCAAAGCGGAGGAGGCGAAATAAGAAAATGCCGAAATTGAATCTCACCACCGAAACGGGCGGACGCGTTTCGCACGAACTCAGCGAAGAGACGATCACGCTCGGTCGCGCGCCGGACAACGCGATCCAGATCGACGATCCTTCCGTTTCCAGCCGGCACGCGGAATTGAAAATCGCGGACAAGACCGTGCAAGTGCGCGACCTCGGTTCCACCAACGGCACCATGGTCAACGGCGCCTCCATTACCGACGCGATCTTGAAGCATGGCGATCGCATTCGTTTCGGCGCCGTGGAAACGCGTTTCGAAGGCGACGCGCCGATGAGTTCCACGCAACCGCTGCCGGTGGCGGCGAAAGTGGACGCGAAAGCCGCGGAGACGAGCGCGCGTCCATCGGATTTTGCGAATGCGTCGCCCTTCCGCGCGCGCGGCGCGAAGATGGACGCGACGCGCAAGGCGATGTTTGTCGGCGTGGCCATCGCCGTTCTCGCGTTGCTGGCGGGAATCGTCGCCGTGCTGACGATGCACGCGCCGTAGCGCGTCAACGTTCGGGACGATCAACCGTTTCGCACGCAAACGCCCAGAGCTGCGGGTCCAATTCCTCCCGCGCCTGCGCGATGAGCGCGTCGGCTGACGTCCGATCGCGCAAGACGGCGAACATGGTCGAACCCGAGCCGGACATGAGCGCGACGGCGACCTGCGGTTGCGCGAGCAGCCAATTTTTCAGCAGCGCGAGAAACGGAAACTTCTCGAAGACCGGGCGTTCGAGATCGTTGACGAAGGTCGCGTCGCCGTAAGTTTGCTCTGCGTATTTTGCCTCCGGCAATTCGCGCGCCTCGGCCCAGCGCGAATAGGCCCACGGCGTCGGCACGCTGAACGCCGGCTTCAGCAGCAACAAAGTGAAGCGCGACGGCTGAGGCGCGGCGGCGATGATTTCCCCTCGCCCCCGGCAGATCGCCGTCGTTTCCTCGATGAAGAAAGGAACGTCGGAGCCGAGCGTGGCCGCGATTTCCTGCAGGCGTTCGGAAGAAAGATTCGCGCCGCAAAAACGATTGAGCCCGCGCAACGTCGCCGCCGCGTCACTGCTGCCGCCGCCGAGACCGGCGCCGTGCGGAATGCGTTTCGAGAGCGTGATCTCCACCTGCGGCTCGAGTTTCGTCGCCGCGAAAAACGCGCGCGCGGCGCGCACCACGAGATTGTCTTCGCCGGCCGAGAGCGACGGATCGCTGCAGCGAAATCGAAAAACGTCAGACGACACGATCTCGACGGTGTCGTTGAGCGTGATCGGCGTCAGCAGCGTCTCGATTTCGTGAAAACCGTCATCGCGCCGTCGCAGCACGCGCAGAAAAAGATTCACTTTGGCGTGAGCCAACTCCTCCATACTTTGCCATCTGTTCATGAATTTGCGCCGCTTGACGAGATGAAATCCGCGTGTGACCGACTGATCATCGCACTCGATGTCGCGACGCGCGCCGAAGCGACCGCGCTGGCTGATCAACTGCGACCCTTTGCGGCGACGATGAAAGTAGGGCTTCAACTTTTCATCGCCGAAGGTCCCGATCTGGTGCGCGCCTTGCGCGATAACGGCGTCGACGTTTTCCTCGATCTGAAGCTGCACGACATTCCGCACACGGTCGCGCGCGCGGTGGAAGCGGCGGCGAAGCTCGATGTGCAAATGTTGACGCTGCATTTGAGCGGCGGCGGCGAAATGATACGCGCGGCGGCGAACGCGGCGCCGGCCGGTTTGCGCTTGCTCGGCGTGACGATTTTGACGAGTTCGAACGAACTGATGTTGCGCGAGATCGGGATGGCTGACGACGTGGCGCAACAGACGACGCGCCTGGCGCAGCTCGGCATCGATGCTGGCGTTGGTGGTTTGGTCGCGAGCGCGCACGAAGTCGCCGCGTTACGCAAACTCGCGCCGTCGATAGTGAAGCTCGTCATTCCCGGAATTCGTCCGCGCGGCGCCGAAACGCAGGATCAAAAACGCACCATGACGCCAGCCGACGCGATCAGCGCTGGCGCCGACTATCTCATCATCGGCCGGCCGATCATCGCCGCGCCGGATCCGGCGGAGGCCGCGCGCAAGATTCTCGCGGAACTGGAAAACTGAGCGCGCTGTTTCGCGAACTCAACGTCATCGACGACCCGCCGCCGCGCGCGGCGGCGCTGAATATGGCGATCGATGAAGTCCTATTACAGACGACCCGATCTGCCACGCTGCGCTTTTATCGCTGGCGGGAGGCGTCGGTTTCGTTCGGTTACTTCGGCAAAATTCGCGAGGCCGAGGAATATGCGGGCGCGCGCGCCGTCGTGCGGCGTTGGACCGGCGGCGGCATCGTGCCGCACGGCGACGATCTCACCTACTCGCTCATGATCGCGTCGGCTGACGACGCCTTCGCTTTTTCCTCGCGGATCATTTATCAACGCATTCACGAAGTGATTGCCTCGTGTCTGCAAATCCGCGGCGTGCACGCGCAGCTCGCGGCTGCCGCCGCGCCGAAAGTTTCCGACGCCTGCTTCGCCAATCCCGTGCTCGCCGACGTGCTCGTGGCGAATCAAAAAATAGCAGGCGCAGCGCAGCGCAAAACGCGAATCGGTCTGCTGCAACAGGGCAGCATCCAGCGCGGCGATCTCGGGGAAGAATTCCGTGAGATGATGACAGGCGCACTGAGCCGCAACGTGAGCCAGGAACAAATCGGGTCGTCTATTTTGCAAGTAGCGCAAACGCTCGTCGCGGAAAAGTACGGGAGCGATGGGTGGCGCAATCGACGCTAGACCATCGCACGTTGGCATTCCGAGCGAAGCCGAGGAATCCCCCTTAACTTTGGCAAAGATTGTGAAGATGTCTCGGCTATGCCCGACATGACAAAATAGCGGAGATCGTCGCGCTGCCCGCCGGCCAGTTAGGCCATCGCACGTTGGCATTCCGAGCGAAAGCCGAGGAATCCCCCCTTAACCTGGCAAAGATTGCGAGGATGTCTCGGCTACGCTCGACATGACAAAACAGCGGGGATCGTCGCCCTGCTCGCCGGCCAATCAGCGGAGTCGAAAAATCTCGTGACGCTATCTTCAAGTTTTCCCTGCGGGCTCGCTTGGGATGATAGGCGAATTGAGGGTGATGAGCCGTGCGCCTGTAGCTTTGACATTAAAAAACCGTCCCCCTATCCTGAAATTGTGGAAGTTTCCCTGCGCCCGACTCCGACGACGTTCGCGACTTTGATCAACCCCTTGGCGCAAGTTTCCACGCTGGTGCAGGCGGAACTCGATGAGGTTTCGGCGCGCATCGGGCGGCAGGCGGCGGAGTTCGATCCCGCGATCGAAGGCTACGTGAGCTACGCGTTGCAAAGCAGCGGCAAACGCCTGCGACCGTTGATTGCTCTGCTCTCCGCGGCCGCGACGGGGCCGGTGACGAGCGCGCATGTCGATCTCGCGGTCATCGTCGAGCTCATTCATCTCGCCACCCTGGTGCACGACGACATCATGGATGAAGCGGAACGCCGCCGCGGCCAGCCGACGGTGAACGCGCGCTGGGGCAATGCGCTGAGCGTGCTGCTGGGTGATTCGCTCTTCGCGCACGCGCTCGATCTCTCCACCCGCTTCGACGATCCCGAAGTGAGTCGCATGATCGCGCGTGCCACGCGCGATGTTTGCACCGGCGAAATCGTGCAGACGCAACGCCGTTTCGATCTGCATCTCGCGGTGGAGGATTATCTGCAAATCATCGCGCTAAAGACCGCGACGCTCTTTGCGGTGGCGGCGGAACTCGGCGCGAAACTGAATGGCGCGCCGGCGGCAAAAGTCGCGGCGTTGAAAACTTTCGGCCTGCAACTGGGGACGGCGTATCAGATTTACGATGATTGTCTCGATGTCATAGGACAGGAGGAGACGATCGGCAAAACGCTCGGGACTGATTTGCGCAAGGGCAAGATGACGC
>JALYTV010000105.1:0-3789 GCA_030854105.1 Verrucomicrobiota bacterium
CCGAAACAATCTTCGGGTCTGCGAAGGCGAGACGCCTTCGGCAGCACGCGAGACGCGTACGCTACCCAGAGAGCAGATCGGGTCGGTTGTGTGCCGTGCGTCGGCGCGCCTGTTCTCGTCGCCAGGAAGCGATTTGCGCGTGATTTCCGCTCAGCAAAATATCCGGCACTTTCCAGCCGCGAAAATCGGCCGGGCGGGTGTAGTGCGGCCCTTCGAGCAGACCGTCGCGAAAACTATCGTCCTGCGCCGATTGCTCGTCGCCGAGCACGCCGGGAATCAAGCGCACCACGGCGTCGACGAGCACGACGGCGGCAATCGCGCCGTTGGTGAGCACATAATCGCCGATGGAAATTTCTTCGTCGACCAAATGCTCGACCACGCGATGATCCACGCCTTCGTAATGCCCGCAGATGACGATCAAATGCGCTCGCGTTGAGATCGTGTCGGCTAACGTTTGATTGAAGCGCTTTCCCTGCGGCGTCATCAACACCACCACGCTCTCCGGCGTTTTGAGCGACTCGACCGCGGCGAAAATCGGCTCCGGTTTCATCACCATCCCCTGCCCGCCGCCGAAGGGCGCGTCGTCGACCACGTGATGTTTATCGCCGGTCCAATCGCGCAGGTTGTGCACGCGCAATTCGAGCGCCCCGCCATCCTGCGCGCGCTTCATCATGCTCTCGCTCAACGGCACGCGACAGCTCTCTGGAAACAGCGTGATGATATCGACGCGCATCAATTACTTCGCCGGCGAGATCAGGTAAATGATGTGAACGCTTTGCGCCACGGTGATAGGGCCAAGCGATACTCTGGGAATGGCTCTTTTTCGACTGTTGGAACGTTCATACCTGTAACGACAACGCCGTTGCCAAAGATGTTGCGTTCAATATCAGGAAAGTTGACGGCGGCGACGGCAAAGATGGAATCAATCTTCACCCCGAGCTGTTTGGCTGTTTTCTCTGCCTGTTCCCGCGCGTCGATGAGTGCATTTCGGTGGAGCTCGTCATCATATTTAGTGCTGTTCGACAGGACGGCTTCCACTGAAGAGAACTGGATTCCCTGGATCGATATCAGGTCTTCCACAAACTTTGGAAGACTCACCAAATCGCGAACTTGGACTTTGAAGTCACGCGTGACGCTGTAACCAATGAGCTTTCCCCGATCTCGAGGATTCGTCGCATCGAATTCATGGGCAGGCTCCGTATGGAAACTGCCCGCGACGATGTCGGCGTCGGCGATCTTTTTCGCCTTCAACAACGAAAAAATCTTGCTGACCTTCGTCTGCGAAGCCTCGTAGGCTCCCGATAAATTCGCAGCCGTAACAAGCGATTCAAAATGGATTGACGCTATATCGGCGGGCTTCTCTATCTGAGCACTTCCCTCCGCATAAATATAAGGCTTGTCGGGTAGTCCATCGCCGGCGAGCAAGTTGAGCGGCACGAGGAACGCGAGAAAAACGAATGCTTTCATAGCGCAAGGATGAATCCGCGGAGGTCGCGCGACAAGCCTGCGTCGCAGATCGGGCTGGCTGTGAGCGGGCGCTCGCCGCGGCGAGCGCCTCTGTATCCGATTCGTCCAACGAATTTCCCGGTAGAGCGAGACTCCGTCGAGCCGCGCATTTCCGATGGCTCCGCGGAGCGTCGCCCTACCGCATCACTCGACGATTTCGAGCGTGGCGCGTTGGCCGTGGCGCGAGGCGGAGCTGGTGAGCAGCGCGCGAATGGCCTGAATGGTCTGGCCATTTTTGCCGATGATGCGGCCGACGTCGCTCTGGCGCAGGGCGACGCGGAACACCGTCGTTTTCCCCGACGGACTCTCCGAGATAACGGCTTCGTCGGGGAATTCGACGAGCTGCTTGATCACGAACTCTAAAAACTCGCGCATCGCTACGGAAGATTCTTCGCTCCGCTCAGAATGACAAGGCACTGATCTGTGACGAAAAACTCGCTCATGGATACGGAAGATTCTTCGCTCCGCTCAGAATGACAAGTCGCGGGCGAGTGATGCATTCCCAGTGCGATCGGCAACCGACGCGGTTGCATGCAATTCAGGCCGCGGTTTCGGCTCGAGTTGGCGCTGCGGCCGGTGCCGCGGTGGCGATCTTCTTGTTCTTCTTGATCAAACTGCGCACGGTATCGGACGTCTGCGCGCCGCGCGCGATCCAATGCTCGATGCGATCGAGCTTGAGCGTGCTGTTGTGATCTTTTTTGGTCGGATCGTAGGTGCCGACGAGCTCAAGGAATTTGCCGTCGCGCGGTTTGCGGCTATCGGCCACCACCACTTTGTAATAGGGACGGTTGAGCGAGCCTTCTCTGCGTAGTCTGATTGAAACTGCCATACTTAATCTTTCATTCGCGCCATTTGCGCCATCATCTTTTTCATCTTGCCCGCGTTCTTCATGAGCTTGCGCATCTGATTGAACCGCTGCAGCAAATCATTTACCTCGGTGACGGTCCGCCCGCTTCCACGTGCGATCCGCTGGCGACGGCGGGCATTCAGAATGTCCGGCCGCGCGCGCTCTTCCGAGGTCATCGAAAGCACGATCGCTTCCGTGCGTTTGAGCTGCTTTTCGTCCACCGAAAGGCCGGGCACGTTACTCATTCCGGGGAGCATGCCAAGCACATTCTCCAGCGGCCCCATCCGGCGCATCATCTTGAACTGCGCGAGGAAATCGTTGAAATCGAAACGCGCGGTGCGCATTTTGCGCTCCAACCGCGCGGCTTCTTCTTCGTCCATCGCTTCCGCCGCTTTTTCGACGAGGCCAACGATGTCGCCCATGCCAAGAATGCGCCCGGCCAGGCGATCGGGCACGAACGGCTCGAATTGATCGAGCTTCTCGCCCACGCCGGCGAATTTGATCGGACGCTGCGTGACTTCGCGCATGGAGAGCGCCGCGCCGCCGCGGGCGTCGCCGTCGAGTTTCGTCAGCACGATGCCGGTGATCTGAAGCGCTTCGTTAAAATGCGTGGCGACGCTGACTGCCTGCTGGCCGGTGGCGGAATCGGCCACGAGCAAAATCTCCTGCGGCTTCAGCAAATCACGCAGCCGCACGAGTTCTTCGACCAGCGGCTGATCGATTTCCTGGCGACCGGCGGTGTCGAAGATCGTGACGTCTGACGTTTGCTCTTCACTCCATTTCAAACCGGCGGCGGCGGCGCGCGTCACATCTTTTTCGCTCGGGTCCGGTTTGAAAACGGGCACTTCGATTTGCTGGCCGAGCGTGGCGAGCTGCTCGATCGCGGCCGGTCGCATGAGATCGCATGCGATGAGCGCGGGACGTTTGCCCTGCTTTTTCAAATAACGCGCGAGCTTCGCGGACGACGTCGTTTTGCCCGCGCCGTTCAAACCGACCACGAGAATGCGAGCGGGCCGGCTAAGATCCAGAGGCGCGGCACTGCCACCGAGCAATGTTGTGAGTTCGTCATGAAAAATTTTCACGATCTGCTGCCCCGGCGTCACGCTGCGCAGCACTTCTTCGCCGAGCGCTTTTTCTTTTACGCGCGCGATGAAATTTTTCGCGACCTGAAAATCGACATCCGCTTCGAGCAACGCCAGCCGCACCTGGCGCAGCGCATCGTTGATGTTCGATTCGCTGATCGTGCCATGACCGCGCAGGTCCTTGAAGATGTCCTGCAGCTTATCGCCGAGCTGTGAAAACATAACGCGAGATCGCGCTGTCTATTTTTTCGGCGCGGGCGGCGCGGAGCCGTCGTCGATGCCGAAAGTCCAATGCGCTTCCACGCGTTTGCCATCGCTGGATGCATTCACGAAAACGCTCACGCTCTTGTCCGT
>JALYTV010000105.1:3799-6110 GCA_030854105.1 Verrucomicrobiota bacterium
TTGTCCGTGATGCGCTGCGTCATTTGATACGAGAGCACGTTCGTCTTCGGATCGAAACTGGCCGGCACCACGCCGCGACCGCTGATGCGCATCTTCGCGCTGTTGGCGTCGATTTTGCCGAACGCGCTCAGGTTCGCGCTGATGAGGGGCAGCGCGTTATGCACCGTTTCGCCATCGGCCGGTTTGGTTTGCAAACTGATCGAGCCGATTTCGGCCACCGGCACGCCCGCGGTGCCTCCGCCCGCGCCGCCGATGGAAGCAATCGCATCGCTGAATACTTTTGGCTTGTTTCCTTCGATGAGGTAGCGCCCCATGAGATCGTTATTGGTGCGGAAGGTAATGGGCTGCCCGTAAACCGTGAACATCGCTTCGTAGCCGGCGCGCACGACGGCCTCCTTCACCTGCTCGTTCCACAATCCGTAGGGAACGGCGAAGCAGTTTACTTTAATGCCGAGACGCTGTTCGAGCAGTTGCTTGGGCGCCACGATCTCGCTCTCGAGCCACTGCTGATACTCGGGCGGGGTGAGCCGGCGCTTGGTGACTTTGTCGTACGGTCTCTTCAAATCCTGGTGCGTGGCGGAGTGGCCTTCGATATCGACGCCGGCGTCGCGCATTTCGCCGAGCATCTCCCAGGTCATCGCTTCGCCGCCGCCAAATTTTCCGCCGCGAATGCCCTCGGTGTAAATGAAGAGCGTGAGCGGGTAGTTAAATTTTTTCATGATCGGCCACGCCACTTCGTATTGCGATTTCCAGCCGTCATCGAACGTGATCACGGCCGCGCGCGCCGGGATGTTTTTCTCACCGCGCTTCCACGCGAGCAGGTCCTGCATGCTGATCACGGTGATGCCTTTGTCCTTCAGCATTTGCATCTCCTTCTCGAAATCCTGCGGGGTGATCTCCGTATCGGGGCGACGCACCGTATTTACGAAACGGTGAAAGCCGTAAATGATAACCTGCGCGGTTTGATCGACGGCGATTTTCCCCTTCGCTCCGGAGTTTGTCGTTGCTGGCGCGCCCGCCGCAGGAGCGGCAGCGCCATTGGCGCCAGCAGACGTCACGCTGGCGGCTGGACTGGCGGCGGAGGAGGACGAACCGGTGCCCACGACCTCGGCCTGTTTTTTACAAGTTGGCAGGGCAAGAGCGACGAAAAGAGGAATGAATTTGATCAGCATAAGTGCGAGTTAATGCGGTAATTCCGCTGGCCATAAACACAAGTGGTTTTTCGGCAACACGA
This sequence comes from Verrucomicrobiota bacterium, assembly GCA_030854105.1. Classification (GTDB taxonomy): domain Bacteria; phylum Verrucomicrobiota; class Verrucomicrobiia; order Chthoniobacterales; family UBA10450; genus AV69. The sequence goes on from JALYTV010000105.1 coordinate 5,034, forward strand.
GGCGGCAGTGACGAGTTGCAGCATCACCGGGATGGACTATTTGAACGAATGACGAGATGGATTCCAACTTTAGCGAGCGCGGGAATGGCCTGCCTGCTAGCCAGTTGCGAGACCACCTCTGTTACCGGATTGAAGAATACGTCGACGACTTTCGACACCGTCGTCGTTGATGCCGGCCACGGCGGAAAAGATAGCGGCGCCTATCGTCGCTTCGGTCCGCCGGAGAAAACGGCGACGCTCGATGTCGCAAAACGGCTCGCGCGTAAATTACGCGAATCGCAACTGCGCGTAGTCACGACGCGATCGAGCGACGTTTTCATTCCGCTCGATACGCGCGTCGAGATGGAAAACCGCGAGCCGAATTCCGTCTTCGTGAGCATTCACTTCAACGATTCCGGCCGCACCGGCGTGAAAGGTTTCGAGACCTACTACCATTCGCCTTATGCGGCCGCGATGGCGGTGCGCATTCAGAAAAAACTCTGCACCATCCCGGGCTCGGTGAATCGCGGCGTGCATACCGCGAATTTCCGAGTGCTGCGGAATGCGAAATATCCGGCAGTGCTGGTGGAATGTGGTTACCTCAGCAATCGCGCCGAAGGCCACGAAGCGCGTAGCGACGGATATCGCGAGCTTCTGGCCGATCGCATTGCGGAGGCGATCGTCGATCAACGTTACGGCTCGGGCACCTATCGCGCCCCGGCCGCGGCACCGGCAAATTCGCCTGCGCCAACGGCCACGCCTGCGGTGAAACCTCCGGGGGAAGGTCCGCTGCCGACACGGCGTGGACCGGGGCTCGTCCCGCGCAAACTCGGCGACGGCAGCTAGAATTCCTTGCCGCGTTCTTCGCGGCCGAACGCGGCGATCACAGCCAGCGCGATGAAAATCGCGGCCATGAAAATAGCCATCGCGCTCGCGTAATTCGCCCGCCCGCTCGCGTCCGCATAATGATTAGCGAGGCGCGTTTCGATCACCGCGGTATTGGCCGCGAGCAGATTCCCGAGTTGATAGGCGAAACCGGGGAACGTACCGCGCACGCCCGCGGGCGAAAGTTCGTTCAGGTGCACCGGCACCACGCCC
>JALYTV010000106.1 GCA_030854105.1 Verrucomicrobiota bacterium
AACCGCTCATCCCGGGACGACGATTCGTTACAGCTCCTATCAGTCCCTCGGAAATTTCCAGCGATCGACTTGGAGCGCCACGAACAACTTCATCAGCCGAGCTTTTATTCCGCTGAATGTTATCTCGGGTGGGACCTTATACGGCACCGGCAGCGTCGCCTTCCTTACCCCATACGTCATCAACCCGATTGCTCCTACACGGATGCTAATCGGGACCACTGCGATCTACGAATCCACCAATCAGGGGGACTCCCTTACCCGGCTTGCTTACATTCCAGGAGGTTTGCATGCCACTGCTCTGGCGTATGGCAGCAGGTTGAATGGGGTGGCGAAGCCGGACGTATTTTACGTCGGCAGTGTCGATTCAAACATTGAGCACCGTGTTAACGTGGCCGATGCGGTCAGCACGATCACTTATCCGGGCTCCGGCGTGTTCGCGATGGCGATGGATCCGCAAAACTACCAGAAGCTTTATGTAGTGGACAATCAGTTTCCCTCTCGCAGGGTGTGGGCATCGTTTAACGAAGGGGTCTCCTGGGTCAATATCACAGCGAACCTTTCAACGTTATGCGGCGATATCCGCACGATCGAGGTCTTTAGCCCCGACGCCGGGATCAAGAACACCGTGCTGATCGCTGGCGGCGCGGGCGGCATCTTCCAGATGCGGCGCCCGGGGTCGGCCGGCTCCAGTTGGACGTCGCTCAGTAGCGGTCTGCCGCACGCCCTCTTCCGCGATCTTCACTACGACTATACCGACAACGTGCTCGTGGCCGGCGCGCTCGGCCGCGGAGCCTGGACGTTGACGAATTTTTTCCGGGGCGGCGGAGGAACGGGCGTAGATGTGACTGCTTCAACACCGTTGCCAGCTCAGCCGCGCAATGGCGGGCGAAGGATTCGCAAGATGCCGTGGCAGCCTCCGGTCCCGATGAGGGAGCCCGGATCCGAGACAAACGAGGCGCCGGCAGCTCCTGCCAAAGAGGTCCGCCCCGTCATGCTTCGAATACATGATTTGATGACACCGTGCGATTGGTGATGGGAACGAATCACGCGAGTGCGATGACGCTTTTCGCCGGAAATTTGCTGACACGGCGGGATGTTTACAAGCTTGTCACCGCAGTGTTGCTCTTCCTTTGCGGCCCAATCGAATGCCAGGCACAAGCGTCACACTCCGCCGATGAAAAAGAGCTGCTGCCGACTGTGAAGATTCTTGGCCGTCTGGAATGGCCTTGCTCCGCACATCGGAAGAAAGGAGAGCGCGTCTTCCGCACTCAAGCTGAGTTGATGGCCGCATGGGAAGCGGATGGTGGCGCAAAGGAATCCGCGCCGCGAATGCTGCCCGAGGAAACTGTGCAACCTCCTGCGGGCGCAAGAGCAATTGATTTCAGCAAGGAAATGGTGTTCGCAATTTTTCTAGGCGAAGCCACCGATCACGATGGGATAAAGATCGAGCGGATCGTGCGAGACGCGGGAAAGATCGTGGTTGAGTATCAGCAATTCCCTTTATATAAGGGCACCGCGCCGATGCCCGCGTCGCCCTGTGACATGGTCGTGGTGGAAAAAATCGAAGGCGACGTTCAGTTCAAAGAACTGCCGCATAAACCGCGTCTGCCATTGCCGGTCCTTTGAAGCAGTTAGCCAGCTTCAAAAGCGACTTTGCTGCCGCACTGTAGAGGCCGTCCGTCCCGGCGGCTCGCCTATGAAGCAAGTAGCATGGCCCTAGGCGCATCGCCTCTTTGAGCGGTGGCGCATTCGCAATCAACAGCGGCTTCTGGACTGCTCCGCCATCCACGCTGGGCAACATCTCAACACGCCTGCCGGTGGATACTGGCGACAATGTCCTAATCGGCGGTTTCATCGCATGAAATAGGGGTCAGAGTGGGATTGCCCAAATTTCTCAGATTGTGGTTAAAGGGTAATTGGTTTTAGCTTGGATTCAAAGGTGATGGGACACTGGTAGGCAAGACTGGAGTGCAGTCTGGTGCGGTTGTAGAAGGTTTCGATGCAGTCAAAGACGGCGGTGCGAGCCTCGGCCAAGGTGTGGAAGCGATGATGGGGGGAGAAGCGCGGTCGCGTATCCTCAATCGGAGAGGCCAGTTTCGCGTAAGTTCATGCCCGTTACCATGGCGAGAGCAATGTCGCGGCGCGCGTCTCATCCATCGCCAAAGCCTCGAGAGTCAGCCGCGGGGCGAGCAGGGTTGGCTCCAGTTTCAATTTATTCGCCGCGCGATTACCTCGCTCTTTTAACTCTTCCGCCCGGCGAACCATTTCCGCCGTCGGCCGCGTCCCGGCGCGGTGCCGCATAACCGGCAAATCCTCTTCCGGCAAACGCATCCCTTCTTCACCCGCTTTGCGAAACGCATTGCGACGTTGGTTGGAGAAAAATCGATAATCCGGAACTTTTCCGGCGGCGACCGCCAATCTCGTTAAGGTTCAAGCAAGGTAAGACGCCGCGCCAAAGTCGTTATTTCCTCTAACTACGGTCGCTGGTCGATGGGCACGACTTTTTTGCCGGCCGGCTCGCCGACGTATTCGCTGAGCGGACGGTAAAGGCGATTGTCCTCGAGTTGCTCGAGCACGTGCGCGCACCAACCCGAGCAACGCGCGATGGCAAAGACAGGCGTGAAGAGATCGCGCGGAATCCCGAGCGAATGGTAAACGGTGGCGGAATAGAAATCGACGTTGGCGTTGAGGCCCTTCTTCTCCTTCATCAACTGCGCGATGCGCTCGGACATCCTGATCCACTTCGGTTCGCCGAGTTTTTCGCTCAGTTGCACGGCCATTTTCTGTAAGTGCGGCGCGCGCGGATCGAGCGTTTTATAAACGCGATGGCCAATGCCCATGATCTTTTCTTTGTTCGCGAGTTTCCGCTCGATGTACGCGTCGACATTTTTTTCGTCGCCGATTTCTTCGAGCATGTTGATGACGCCTTCATTGGCGCCGCCGTGCAGCGGACCTTTTAGCGTCCCGATGGCGGAGGTGATCGCGGAATAAATATCGGTGAGCGTGGCGATGGTGACGCGGGCGCTGAAAGTCGAGGCGTTCATGCCGTGATCGGCGTGCAGCACATAAGCGACGTCGAGCGTGTCGACGGCTTCCTGCGGCTGCGGCTCGCCGAACATGAGATAAAGAAAGTGCGCGGCCTCACCCAAATCCTCGCGCACCGGCGGAAGATTTTTGCCCGTGCGCGCACGATGAAAATAGGCGGCGATGACGCCGATCTTGGCGGTAATGCTGCGAGCGCGTTGTTTATCGACCGCCATGTTCGATTCGCCGCCGCGGCTCGGATCGTAAAGTCCGAGCATCGACACCGCGGTGCGAAGCACATCCATCGGGTTCGCATCTTTCGGCGCGCCTTTCAGGAAATCGATGAGCGGCGTGGGCAGATGCCGTTCCTTGCGCAATTGATGCGCGCAGTTCTCGAGCTCTGTGCGATTCGGCAGCCGCTTATTCCAAAGCAGATAAACGACCTCCTCGTAGCTCACCTTGCCGGCGAGTTCGTTGATGTCGTAGCCGGCGTAAATGAGCTGGCCTTTGTCGCCAATGACCGCGCTCAACCGCGTGGTGTTGGCGACGATTCCTTCGAGTCCGCGTGAGATTACCGGCATCGTTATTCTTTCCATTTCATCCGCGCGATCAAGGTATCAGCCATTGTGGCCGGTGTCTGCGCGACCGCAATGCTCGCCTTTTCCAGCGCGACGATTTTTCCTTCCGCCGTCCCCTTCCCGCCGGAAACAATCGCGCCCGCATGCCCCATGCGGCGTCCGGACGGCGCCGTCGCCCCGGCGATGAACGCCGCGACCGGCTTCCGGCAATTCTGCGCGATCCATTCCGCCGCTTCTTCTTCGGCCGAGCCGCCGATCTCGCCGATCAAAATGAGCGCGTCGGTGCCAGCATCGTCGTTGAAAAGTTTCACGGCATCGAGATGCGACATGCCGTTGATCGGGTCGCCTCCGATGCCGATGCAGGTCGATTGGCCGAGCCCGCGACTGGTCAATTGCCAGACCGCTTCATACGTCAACGTGCCGCTGCGCGAGATGACGCCGACGTTGCCCGGCTTGTGAATGTAACCCGGCATGATGCCGATCTTCGCCGCGCCCGGAGTGATGATGCCCGGACAGTTCGGGCCGATGAGCCAGCTCGCTTTGCCGCGCATCTGCGCTTTCACGCGCATCATGTCCATCACCGGAATGCCTTCCGTAATGCAGACGACGAGCTCCACCCCCGCGTCGACTGCTTCTAATATGGAATCCGCCGCCGCGGCCGCCGGCACGAAAATCATCGAGACATTGCACCCGGTTTCCTGCCGCGCTTCCCACACGGTGTCGAACACCGGAATCTTGCCGTCGAACTTCTGGCCGCCCTTCCCCGGCGTCACGCCCGCGACGACGTTCGTTCCGTAATCCATGCATTGCCGTGCGTGAAATCCGCCGGCGCTGCCGGTGATTCCCTGCACGCAGAGCCTGGTGTTTTTGTCGACGAGAATGGACATAACGAATCAGGAACGGAGGAAGGCAGGAATGAATTTGGAAGCCAGGAATCCAGGAGAAAAGAATAAGGAAAGCAGGGAAGCAGGAAAAAATGGCTCTCCTTTTCCTGGCTTCCTGGCTTCCAAATTTTCTCCTCTTCCTGTTTTTCTGCGTTCCTGATTCATCAATTCCCTATTTCGCTTTGCGCTGATGAATGACCAGTTTGTTTTCGTCCGGATCGCGGAACTGCGCCATGAAACAGACCGGCGTCTCAAGTTTCTCCATGTCGAATTTCACGCCGCGCTCTTTCAGCTTGGCGATCGCGCCGTCGATGTCGTCCGTCTCAAACGCGACTGTGGTGCCGTCGCGCGACGGCTTCCAATCGGGATGGCAACCGACGCCAATGGTGGTACCACCGATTTCGTATTCCACCCACGCGCCTTCCATAGCTGTCGTGGCCGGCTTCAGTTCCAATGTTTCTTGATAAAATTTCCGCGCGCGTTCCGGATCGGTCACCGCGATGGCTACGAATGCGACTTCTTTGATCATGATTTTTTCTCCTTCGCTGCTTGCACTGCTTTCTGCGCGGCATCGCCGAGATCGTCCGCTGTAATCACAGCCAGCCCGCTCTCGGCGATTAATTTCTTGCCCGCCGCGACGTTCGTTCCTTCGAGGCGCACCACGAGCGGCACAGCAAGCTTCACGCTCTTCGCCGCGCCGATGATGCCTTGCGCGATGACATCGCATTGCGCGATGCCGCCGAAGATGTTGACGAGAATCGCTTCCACGCGCTGGTCAGCAACGAGAATCTTGAAGGCTTCCGTAACCTGGTCCTGCGTCGCGCTGCCGCCGACATCGAGAAAATTCGCCGGGCTGCCGCCATAAAATTTAATAATATCCATCGTCGCCATGGCGAGGCCGGCGCCGTTGACGAGGCAGGCAATGTTGCCATCCAGCCCGATGTAATTGAGCCCGTGCTTGGAGGCTTCGACCTCGCGCGGATCTTCCTCGGAAGTGTCGCGCATCATCGCGACTTCGGGATGCCGATAGAGCGCGTTGTCATCGAAATTAAATTTCGCGTCGAGCGCGAGCACGTCGCCATCTTTGGTCACGACGAGCGGATTCACTTCCACCATCGAGCAATCGAGACCGATAAACGTGCGGTAAAGTCCGTCGAATAATTTCGCTGCCGCCTTGAGTTCCGACGATGCGAAGCCGAGTTGCGTGGCCAATTTGCGCGCCTGGAACGGTTGCAAGCCGGCGAGCGGATCGATCTGTTCGCGGATAATTTTCTCCGGCGATTTCTCGGCCACGCTTTCGATTTCCACGCCGCCCTCGGTGCTCGCAACGATGAGCGGGCTGGCTGACGCACGATCGAGGAGGATGGCGAAATACATTTCGCGCGCGATGTGCGCGGCTTCGGCGACGAGCACTTTATTGACCACGCGGCCTTCCGCGCCGGTCTGGTG
>JALYTV010000107.1 GCA_030854105.1 Verrucomicrobiota bacterium
GAAAACACGCTTCTCGACGTCGACGCTGACGGAAATATCTGCGGAATCACGGTCGAGCACGCACAGAAAAGAGCCGACATTCCGCATTTTTCCTTCGAGCAAGTTGCCGTTTAGACGGCGTTCTCGTACGCCTAGCGATTCATGATGTGAATCGCGCGCTTCTCGACGGCGAGCGCGGCTTCCTTCACCGCTTCGCTCAAGGTCGGATGCGAGTGACAGGTACGGCCGAGGTCTTCGGAGCTGCCCCCGAATTCGATCACGGATGTGGCTTCCGTGAGTAACTCCGAGGCGGCGTGATGCAGGATATGCGCGCCGAGCAAGCGATCGGTCGCGGCGTCGGCGATGAATTTCACCATGCCGTCGGCGTCGGCGTTCGCGAGCGCGCGGCCGTTGGCGCGGAACGGGAATCTTCCGATTTTCACTTCGATCCCCTTCTCTTTCGCCTGCTCTTCGGTGAGGCCGACGCCGGCGAGCTCCGGGTTCGTGTAAATCACACCCGGAATCGCGTCGTAATTCACGTGGCCGGCTTTGCCGGCGATAATCTCGACGCACGCGATGCCTTCCTCCTCGGCCTTATGCGCCAGCATCGGCCCGGCCACGACATCGCCGATGGCGTAAATGCCCGGGACGTTCGTGCGAAAATGTTCGTCAATTTTGACGCGCTTGCGATCGTCCAGCGCAACACCCACAGACGACGCGATCACACCATCGGCAAAGGCGCGGCGGCCGACGGAAACGAGCACTTTGTCGGCGTCGAACGTCAGCGTCTCGTCGCCCTTCGTTGCGGTCGCGATGGCGCGGCCGTTCTCGACCTTCACCTTCGTCATTTTCGTTTCGAGATGAAACTTGAGGCCTTGCGTCGTCAGCGATTTTTGGAGCGCGTTGGCTAATTCCAGATCGAAGCCGAGCGCGATGCGCGGCAGAAATTCGACGACGGTGACTTCGCTGCCGAGCCGGCTCCAGACCGAGCCGAGCTCGAGGCCGATCGCGCCCGCGCCGATGACGAGAAATTTCTTTGGCGGCTCGGAGAACGATAACGCTTCCGTGCTGCTGACGACGGTCTCGCCATCGAATTTCGCGAAAGGCAATTCCACCGGCACGCTGCCCGTAGCGATCACGATGTTAGTCGACTCGATCTCCTGCGTTTCGCCCGCTTCGTTTTTTACCGCGATTTTTCCCGGCGCGGTAATCGTCCCGGTGCCCTCGAACACCGTGACCTTGTTCGATTTCATCAGCGCCCGCACACCGCCGGTCAGCATCGTTACGACTTTGTCCTTGCGCGACAGCATCGTCGGCAAATCGAGCCGCGGATTTTCAATCACGATGCCGTGTCGCGCTGCATCCTTTTGCGCGAAATGAAAATGATCGCTCGAAGTCAGCAGCGCTTTGCTCGGAATACAACCGATGCGGAGGCAGGTACCGCCGAGTTCCTTCTCCTTCTCAATGATGGCGGTCTTGAGCCCAAGCTGTCCCGCGCGAATGGCGGCCACATAACCGCCCGGGCCCGAGCCGATGATCGTGACGTCAAATTTTTCCATAAAAAGTCAGGCTGAAGAGCAATCGCCGCTAACCACGCTCGTGCAACTCGATTCCCGATGCTCGCTCGCGTCCGCGATTAACGTTTGCGCTTAAGAGCGCGGATCAACTTGCGCAAACGCGCGGTCGTCATCACTCGATCGATCCGGCTTGCGGCCACATCAAGCACCAACTTTTCCCAGTCGTCGCCATCCGGCGCAGTTTCGATTCCGTTCAATCGCACAAACACGATAGCCCCGCCATCGCCGTGCGCTTGTTGCCATCGACAAACGGATGATTGCCGCACAAGTAAAACAGGTAGGCAGCGGCGATCTCGATGAGGTCAGCGTAAGGAGATTTCCCTCCGAAGCTGGATTGCGGAGCGAATACCGCCGACGCCAGCAACCCCGCGTCCCGAATCCCGGTCGCGCCGCCAAAGTCCCTCAGCGCATGCGCATTAATTTCGAGGACAATGTCGACGGTGAGATGGACGCAGTCATTTGGCGCGGGCTTCACGCCAGTTTCTTCAGCGTGCGACGATAGTCCTTCATCGTCTTCTTGATCGTCGCGCTGATCTCGTTGGGTGCGGGCGCGTTGCGCAGCGGCATCAATATGATCGCGCCGCTATTGGGCACTATGGTCGCATCGACGCGATCTCCCACCTTCAAACGCGCCAGATCCATGAAGGCGGCATCGAAAGTGATTCCCTGCGAATTGCCGATCTTGGTAATCGTTTTCGTCATGATGTAATGCTTTGTATTACGTCGATGCGGCTGTCAAAGACGCCGGGGCCGGCGCGCGTCGGAACCCAAGAAATCAGAAATCGATCGGCAGCGTTTTCGGGCTCTCGATGCCTTCCTTCACTTTGATGAGGAAGGTGACGGCTTCTTTGCCGTCGACGGCGCGGTGGTCGTAGCTGAGCGCGAGATACATCATGGGGCGGACGACGACGGCTCCGTTGATCGCGATGGGGCGCTCCATGATTTTGTGCATGCCGAGGATGCCGCTCTGCGGCGGATTGAGAATCGGCGTGCTCAGGAGCGAGCCGTAAACGCCGCCGTTGGAAATGGTGAACGTGCCGCCGGTCAGCTCCTCAATCTTGAGTTTTCCTTCGCGCGCTTTCTGCGCGAACCCGGCGATGTCGCGCTCGAGATCGGCGAACGATTTTTTATCGGCATCGCGCACGATCGGCACCACGAGGCCGCGCTCGGTGCCGACGGCGACGCCGATGTCGAAGAAATTATTCTGCACGAAATCGTCGCCTTCGATCCGGTTGTTGATCGACGGCACCGCTTTCAGCGCGGCGATGGTGGCTTTGATGAAGAACGACATGAAGCCGAGTTTGAAGCCGTTCTTTTTGACGAAATCATCCTGCACTTTCGCGCGCAGATGCTGCACTTCGCTCATGTCGCATTCGTTGAAGGTGGTGAGAATGGCGGCAGTGTGCTGCGCCATGACGAGCTGCTGCGCGATCTTGCGGCGCAAGGGCGACATACGCTTGCGCGTGACGCGGCTGTCGTCGCCGCCGTAGGTTTCCTGATGTTCGTCGGCGTCGACTTCGGGCGCGGCGGCTGGAACCGATTCGCTGGATTCCGCGCCGGGCTCGGTGCGATTCTTCGCGGCGCTGAGCGCGTCGCCTTTCGTCACGCGACCATCTTTGCCGGTGCCGGAAATTTTCGAAGCATCGACCTTCTCTTCCTCCACCACGCGACGCACGGCGGGCGACAATGCTTCGGGCGATCCGGCTGCCTTTTCCGCCTGCTTCTTTTCCTCCTTCGGCGCACTGGCCGCCGGTGCGTCCGCGCCTGCAGCGGAGTCATTGATCACGGCGACGATCTCGCCGATTTTCACTTCCTGGCCTTCGTCGACTTTCGTTTCGAGCACACCATCGATTTCGGCCACGATTTCGGTCGAAACCTTATCGGTCTCCAGCGTGAAGAGCGGGTCGCCTTTCGCAACGCGTTCGCCGTTTTTTTTGTGCCACACGGAAACGACGCCGCTGGCGATGGATTCGCCGACCGCTGGGATTTTAACCTGCACGCTCATCGGGCGGTAACTAAGCGCATGAGGCGCAAGCGGTCGACAAGATTAAGCGCAACGCCGCTAAACCGAGAACGCGTCGGTTATGAGCGCGGCCTGCTCGCGCTTGTGGCGGGCGAGTGAACCTACCGCCGGACTCGCGCCGCCATCTCGGCCCGCGTATTTGATTTCGCGGCCGAAAAGTGCGCGCAGACGCGGCTCCATGAACGTCCATGCGCCCATGTTCTGCGGTTCTTCCTGGCACCAGACGAGCGCGGCTTTCTTCGGATACTCGTCGATTAATTCGCGCAGCCGTTTTTCCGCCAGTGGATACAACTGCTCCACGCGGATGATCGCGCTGTTTGTGATCTGCTGCTTCTCGCGGTGCGCGACGAGATCGTAATAAACTTTGCCCGCGCACAAAATCACGCGCTCGACTTTCTCGAGCTCGGCCGAGTCGCCGATGATTTCCTGAAAGCGCCCCTTCGTGAAATCCTTCTCCGACGACGTCGCGAACTCCGCGCGCAGCAGGCTCTTCGGCGTCATGATAATGAGCGGCTTCACGAAATCGCGCTTCACCTGTCGTCGCAACACATGGAAATATTGCGCCGGCGTCGTCAGGTTACAGACTTGGAGGTTCTCCTCCGCGCACGCTTGCAGGAAGCGCTCGATCCTTCCGTTGGAATGCTCCGGCCCCTGCCCTTCGTAGCCGTGCGGCAAGAGCAATACGATCCCGCTGGGCCGTTGCCATTTTGATTCTGCCGACACGATAAATTGGTCGATGATGGTCTGCGCGCCATTGGCGAAATCGCCGAACTGCGCTTCCCACAGGCAGAGCAAATTCGGGTAATTCAGCGAGTAACCGTAGTCGAACCCGAGCACTGCCGCTTCCGAGAGCAGGCTGTTGTAAATGCAAATGCGCGACTGTTTCTCCGACAAATGCATGAGCGGAACGTAGGGCGCACCGGTCTTGGCGTCGTACCAATACGAATGGCGATGACTAAAGGTGCCGCGTCGCGAATCCTGTCCCGACAACCGCACCGGAGTGCCGTCGAGCAGCAGCGAGCCAAACGCGAGCGCCTCCGCGAAACCCCAGTCATACGGGCCGCCGTTGTCGAACGCTTCCCGGCGGCGTTCCACCAGCATCTTGCGAATCTTCGGCAGGATGTTGAAGTCTTCCGGCACGCGCGTGAGCCCGTCGACGATGGTAGCGAGTTGCTCCTTCGAAATGGCGGTCGCAGGAGATTTCGCCGTGTATTTCGGCTGGAAGACAGCGGTCGAGCCTTTGAAACTCGCCAGCTTGTTCGCGCGCTCTTTCTCCAGCGATTTAACCTCAGCCGACGCGCTCTCCAGCTGATCGATAAATTCTTTTTCCAGCGCCGTCGCTTCTTCCGCGCTCAGTACGCCCCGCTCGATCAACTGGCGCTTGTAAATTTGATCGACCGCCGGGCGCGTTTGTAAACGCGCGTAGAGATCGGGCTGGGTAAACGACGGTTCGTCGCCTTCGTTGTGCCCGTATTTCCGGTAGCAATACATGTCGATCACGATGTCGCGTCCGAATTCCTGGCGAAAATCGAGCGCGAGTTCGGTCACAAATTTGAGCGCGAGCGGATCCTCGCCATTCACATGCAGAATCGGCACCTCGATCATTTTCGCGATGTCGGTCGCGTACATTGACGAGCGCGCATCTTCCGGCAGCGTGGTGAACCCGATCTGATTGTTGACGACGATGTGCACCGTGCCGCCGGTCGAGTAACCGGGCAGCTGCGACATGTTGAGCGTTTCCGCCACCATGCCTTGGCCGGCAAAAGCCGCGTCGCCGTGGATGAGCAGCGGCAAAACTTTGCGCCGATGCTCGGTGTCGCCGCGAATGCGCTGGCGCGCGCGCGCGGTGCCTTCCACCACCGGATCGACCGCTTCGAGATGGCTCGGGTTGGCGGACAACCGAATCTCGACTTCCGCGCCCTGCGCCAGCTTGCGCACGGTGCGATAGCCGAGGTGATATTTTACGTCGCCGTCGCCCGCCACGAGATCAGGAATGTAATTCTCGCTGAACTCGGTGAAGATGAGCTTGAACGATTTCTTGAGAAAATTAGCCAGCACGTTCAGCCGGCCGCGGTGCGCCATGCCCATGCAAATTTCCTCCACACCGTCGCCCGGACATTTCTGCAACAGCGTGTCGAGGATCGCAATCAAACCTTCCGCGCCTTGCAGCGAAAAGCGCTTCTGCCCGACGTAACGCGTGTGCAAAAAAACCTCGAACGTCTCCGCCTCGAGCAACGAACGCAGCAGCGTGATCTGCGTTTCGCGCGAGGGCGGCGGCAGCGTCGGCCGCGCTTCGAGGCGATGCCGCACCCAGTTGCGAATGCGCGTATTCTGGATGTGCTGAAATTC
>JALYTV010000108.1 GCA_030854105.1 Verrucomicrobiota bacterium
AGGTTGCGCGCGGCCGTCAGCGCGATGGTGCGCGCCAGGCTTTCCGCTGTGTTCTCGTCCGCCCACGTTTCCTGATCGTGCAGGATAATGCGATCCATGTAACTGCCGCGAATGCCGACCACCGGCGTGCCGCACGCCTGGCTCTCGAGCGCGACAAGGCCAAACGTCTCCTGCGTTCCCGGATGCACGAACAAATCGGCGGCGCGGTAGTAGCGCGCGAGATCAGTCGACTCCGCGCAATACGGCAGCCAGCTGATGTGGCCGACGCGCCCCTGCAATTCGCGCAACTCGACGTGGTCGGGTCCGTCGCCGATGACGAGCAAATGAAATTGGCCGGGCGCTTCCGCATTCAACAAATCGAAAGCGCGAAACAGCAGTTTCGTGTTTTTCTCCGACGCGAGCCGTCCGACATAGAGCAACAGCCGACGCGCCTCGGGCACTTGCAACTCCGCGCGTGTGGTAAGCGCGTCGGCTAACGACGGGGTGAAGACGTTCGTGTTCACGCCGAGCGTGACCGGCCGCACGTTTTCCACGCCCCAGCTTTGCAAAACTTTCGCGAGGCTGTCCGAGGGGACGAACGTCGCTGCGAAGCAATTGTAGAGCTTGCGCACATAGCGCCGCGCGAAATCCATCACCGCGTCGCCCGCCGTCAGCCCGAGATAACGACGCGCGCTGCGCAGGTACGCTTCCGGAAAGTGCGAATGATAAAAACCCACCACGGGAATTCTCAATGCCTCGCCGCTCGCGATCGCTTTCCACGCCAACTGATACGGGTCCGCCGATTCGATAATATCGGGACGCTCGCGTTCGAGCACGTTTTCGATCGCGCGCAGATTGATTAGCGCGCGATAACGCGATGAGCGCGAGACCAGCGGCGAATGAATCGTGTAAACGCGAGAGCGTTCGCTGGCGCTACATTCTGTCTTCGCCCCGGGGACGATGAGCACATGTTCGTGCGCCGTCTCCTGCTGCACATACGCGATTTTCTCATGCACGTAACGCTTCACCCCGCCGCTGACCGGTGAATAAAACTGCGTGAGATCGCAGACTTTCAAGAGATTTTCGATTTGCGATTGCCGATTGCCAATTTCGCAAGCGAGGCGGCCGCGGTCTTGCGCGAAGCCGCGGTGATTGCGACCAGTTGGCATGCTTCCTCGAGCAAAGCGCGCGCGCGGTTTTCAGAGAGCGATTCCCCTTCGATGATGAGTTCGAGCCAGAAGGCGCTCTCATCCGCTTCTTCTTCGACCGTTCCTAATTTGGAAATAAACTCTGCCTTTGACCGGGCTTTACAGGCTGCGCGATAATTTGCCGCGACCGAAGTGCCGCTGCGGACGAGCTGAGCCGCGATTGCACGACCTTGAACGCTTTTCGGCAGTGCGCCGACCAACTTCAGTATGCGCAGCGCACACTGCTTCGTCCGCGCGATCAATTCCTGTTCGTTCAAAGCGCTTCCCGGAATCGCAAATTATAAATCGCAATTCGAAAATTCATTATTCCCGCGCGCTAAGATACCGCTCCGCCTCCATCGCCGCCGCGCAACCCGCTCCCGCCGCCGTGATCGCCTGTTTATAGACGCGATCCGCCACGTCGCCCGCGATGAAAACGCCCGCGTGTTTGCTTTCCACCAGCTTTTTCGTCACCAGATAACCTTCGCCGTCCATCTCGAGTTGGCCGCGATACGGCTTCGCGTTCGGCTCGTGGCCGATGGCGACAAAAACGCAGGCGACCGCGAGCTCGCGCTCCGCGTGCGTGTTCACATCGCGCAGGATAACGGCGCGCATCTCGCCCTTCTCGTCCGTGAGATAACGCTTGATCGCGCTGTTCCAGATCGGCTCGATCTTCTCGTGCGCGAGCACGCGATCGGCCATGATTTTCGAAGCGCGCAGTTTATCGCGCCGATGAATGAGATAAACTTTCGAAGCGAAGCGGGTGAGGAAGAGCGCTTCTTCCGCGGCCGAATCGCCGCCGCCGACGACGCAAACCGGCACGTTGCGATAAAAAGCGCCGTCGCACGTCGCGCACGAAGTCAGGCCGTGGCCGATTAATTTTTGCTCGTTCTCGAGCCCGAGCCATTTTGCCGATGCGCCGCTCGCGATGATCAACGATTCCGTCTCCAGCCATTCCTTATCGTCCAGCTGCAACCGGATGTGCGAGTTCGTCGGATCGAACGCCGTCGCCTCCGCATACGCAAAACGCGCGCCGAATTTCTCCGCCTGCGCGTGCATGTTCATCACCAGTTGCGGACCGTCGATGCCTTCGGGAAAACCGGGGAAATTCTCGACCAGCGTCGTCGTAGAAAGCTGTCCGCCTGGTTGCCGGCCTTCGAGCACGAGCGGGTTGAGCTGCGCACGCGCCGCATAAATCGCCGCCGTCAATCCGGCGCAGCCACTTCCCACGATGATCACTTTTTCCATCGGCAGACATTAGTCACGCCCGCCGATGAGGGCAAAGCACCTCGCGCCAACCCGTCCCCCATCTTCCCGAGCGACCTGTTCGCCGAAGGCGAGGGATCCCGTCGCGCAAGCTTAAAGGCAACTTCCACTGGATCCCTCGACTGCGCTCGGGATGACAGATTACTTTGCGCGATGCCCGAGTTGGCCGAAGTCGAATATTATCGCAGCCAATGGAATCCCGGCATCGGTGATCGCGTCGTCAAAGTTTCGTTGCACGCGACGAGGCGAATTTTTCGCGGCACCAACATACGCGCGTTGTCTCGCGGTTTAACCGCCGCGCGCCTGCTCCGCTCGGAAGCGCGCGGCAAACGCATGCTCTTCCGTTTCGAGAATGACCAATGGCTCGGCCTTCACCTCGGCATGACCGGCAAAATGTGGATCGAGCCGGCTGATTTCCATCCGGGCAAACACGAACACTTTGTTCTCTTCCAAAAATCGCGAGCGCTCGTTTTTCGCGACGCGCGCCAGTTCGGTCGCGTGCAATATCATCGCGGCAAAACGGCGCCGGCGTGGTGGAGCGAATCCGATCCGCCGGAAATCGTGTCGGCTAAATTTACTCGCGCGTTTTTCGATCGTTTTCTCGCGCGACACGGCAAGGCACCGATCAAGGCCGTGCTGTTGATGCAGGCGGGTTTCTCCGGCGTCGGCAACTGGGTCGCGGACGAAATTCTCTGGCGCGCACGCGTGCTCCCGTCGCATCGCGCGGGCAAATTGAATGACAAACAGCGCGCTCTGCTTTTTCGCGCGACGAAGTTCGTCGCCCGCGAAGCGCTGCGCATCATCGGCAAGGATTTCTCCGATCCGCCGCGCACGTGGTTGCTGCACGAACGTTGGAACAACAAAGGCAAATGCCCGCGCGACGGCACTACGCTCAAACGCGCCACCATCGGCGGTCGTACCACGGCGTGGTGTGGGCAGTGTCAGCACTGAGCGCGCTGGCTAACGCGCAAATCTCTCGCGCTGCGCATTTTCACATTGAGCCGCCGCGCTCAATTTGTCACTTTGCCGCGCATGAGCTGGAGCAGCGACGAAGCGTTAACCGATCCCGCAATCCGCGATGCGGTGATGTTCGTGTCGGAATTCAAATTCTGTCTCGCTGGCATTGACGAGGAAATCACCTGCCGGCTCTACCGGCCGATGCATTCCGGCAAATTGATCACGCGTCGCAGCCACTATCTCGTCGTCGACGGCATGCCCGCGTGCGAGCCGGCCGCGCGCGACGACGACAACAGCGAAGGCGAAGCGCTGCATCGCGCGGTCGACGATCTCGTCCGCACTTACAATGCGGCCAAGGCCAAAGGCCTCACGCCTTCGCCGAGCTGGCTGAAAGCGAATCCCGAGTTTTAGACGACGCGTTCACGCCGAGCGCGCTGGCTATTTTAAATTCAGATCGCCGAGCGGCCGCTGGCCGACCGCGGCCTGCATGAACTTGCCCCAGCTCAGGTTGTCCTGACCGGCGCGATGTTCGCGCGCTTTGCGGATCGCCATGTCGGACACCGCTTCGACGACCCACTCGAAGTTCGCTTCGCCGACCGACGTCACTTCCGCGTCCGGCGCCGGATTGCAAAAATCGATCGCGACCGGCACGCCATCGCGCATGGCGAACTCCACCGTGTTCAAATCGTAGCCGAGAAATTGATTCAACTGCAGCACGCCCCATTTCACCTTCTCGAGCAACTCTTTCGGCGCCTGCCAATCCGTCTGGTAACGCAGATGAAATGGATGCCGCGGCTCGTAATTCATGATCCGCACATTGCGCTGATCGATGCAGTAACAACGGAAGTACATGTCGAACTTCACTTCCTCCTGCAGCATCATCACCAGCTGTCCCGTCTCGCTGTAGGCGCGATGAAATTCCTCGGGATTATGCAGCTTGTAGACGTTCTTCCAGCCGCCGCCGGCGAACGGTTTAAAGAACGCCGGCCAGCCGACGTAGCCGAAGATCGCGTCCCAATCGAGCGGGTAGGCTAAATTGCGAAACGAGCCGGAGTTCGTATCCGTCGGCATCTCGTGCGACGGCAGCAACACCGTTTTCGGCACCGCGACGCCGATCTTGGTGGCGAGCGCGTTGTTAAAAAATTTCTCGTCCGCGCTCCACCAGAACGGGTTGTTTACCACCGCGGTGCCGGTGAGCGCGGCGTTCTTGAGGAACCCGCGATAAAACGGCACATCCTGCGAAATGCGATCGATGATGACGTCGTAACCGCACGGCTCGCCCTGCACCACTTTGTCGATCTTCACCGGCTCGGCCACGATCTCTTTGCCGCCGGTCTTCTTGTTCACGCGATCGATGAAAGCCCAGGGAAACGAATTCTCCTGGCCGAAAAGAATGCCGATTTTTTTCATGGAAGTCCTCCATCATGAAGGAACTTTCGCGTTCCGCCAGCCGAAGATACAGGAGCCGCCTCCACCGTCTCCCCGGCCTTCGCGTCACGTTTATCCACGGCACGCAGGAGCGTGAGTTTCTCCCCGGCTTCCCGATGCGGGATTTCATTGTCCCGACTGGTCCCTTTCGACTTGAGGCGCGCGAACCG
Source organism: Verrucomicrobiota bacterium (assembly GCA_030854105.1). Lineage (GTDB taxonomy): Bacteria > Verrucomicrobiota > Verrucomicrobiia > Chthoniobacterales > UBA10450 > AV69. The sequence continues at coordinate 4,988 of JALYTV010000108.1, forward strand.
TTTTGGCGTAACTTTCACATCGTGCTTCCCCGATTAGACGGAATTTTTCGGTGCAATTCTCGTTAGGTCTATGGGGCGTCTTCAGGCTGCAATGGCCCTGTTTTTAGCCTTATCGGGCTGTCAGTCTATAGACCGCCATTCGCGCTTCTTAGAGCCCGATGAAAAGTATTGTTCGAAGCATCATATTCCTCTTGTCATGGTACGAGTGTTTACACCGGCGGACGTGGTCGGTATCGAATACCTCGACGACCGAGTCTACGACTGCCAGATACGATGGCCGAATTGTCTTCCCCCCGGAGTATCACTTCACCGCACACACTATTACAACCTTATGATGGTTCTCTCTTACTGCCCACGCTGCGAAGATGAGTTTCAGCGGTGCTTCGCGAAATTTCGGCGCAGGTGACGACCGAACCAGACGATGAAGCCAACCGCAGACCAGCGTTATGCCCAGATTTTCCTGCTTATAAACACCACTCGTAATTCGCGCGGTGGCTCATCTTGTTCTCGTTAGATCTAAATGTTGCATCGTCTCCTCCTGCTGCCTGTTCTTTCCCTTGCAGCCTGCGCCACGGCACCTCCGCGCGTCGTCGTTGTACCGCCTTCTGCACACAACGTCCGCGGGATCGACCCGCTCGATGTACGTTTCTCAGAAATCGACGTAGATCGTGTTCCGATCCAAAACGCGGTCCGGCGTATTTCGGTCGCAGTTTGCCAACAGTACGGGAGCCACTATTTCTTTTCGCCCGAGTTTATGTACGCCACAGACTTTATGATGGAGACGCCGTT
>JALYTV010000109.1 GCA_030854105.1 Verrucomicrobiota bacterium
AATCGCTACGGCCGGAAGGACGGCGGTCATAGACCGCCGCTACATCCTCCAGAAGAAAAAACGAGAGCGCCCGTGGTTGGCGAGCGCTCTCCCAATTTTGACGCCTCCGCGGGATTTCCACTGTTGCGTCACGCAGTGATGAAACAGGAACAACGGCCACTCGGGCCTTTGCACCTTCGGGGCTCCGCGGATTGCCCGATGCAGTAAGTAACAAGAACCGATCTCCAAATAAGCTGCTCGCGTGCCAAAAAAGCGCGCGCGCGACTTGTCTCCCATTTAGCGCGCCGCCGCGAGGTGAGGGATCGTCATCCAGCGCATTGGAGCCGGTACGCCCTCGTCCCGCGTGTGAACAGCGCGTTGGAGAACGGCGCGAAGGCGCGCCGGCTCCAGCACGCCCGTTGCTCCTGCGCGCGGGTGGCAGCGCCCGGCACCATCTTCGGCAGCCTCAAGGCGGTCGGTAGCAACAACATCATCTACGAAGTGGAATGGGCGCTCGACCCGATGGCTGGGCCGTGGACGGCAGGCGAGCCCTTCACCGATACGCGCCGGCTCATCCTCAGCGGATTGCCGCGCGGCAAGGACATCTTCGTGCGAGTGCGCGCGCGCAACACCAACGGCCCCGGCCCCTGGAGCGACGTCGCCACCATCATGGTGACTTGAGCGCGGCCTGCGGCGTGCGCCGGGAGTTGCTCGGCGCGCGCGCGCGCGGTGGTGGGGTGGTTATGTTAGGCGAAATTTGGTTCGCCCTTGAATGCGAAGCTTCGGATGATTCTCGTTAAGCCATGCGTAGCCTCGTTATCTTTGGACTGCTTGCATTGGCGGCAGTCACGTCGGGCGACGAGCCAGGTTTTCGTTATTCCGCAATTAGTGGGGCTGATCGAACGCAGTTCGCGTCTAGGGTCACAGATGAAGCACTGGCGAAAGCGCCGGTGTGGTCACCGGACGCGGGCGCACCGCCGCTCACGCCACGAGGGGCGCAGCAAATCGCCTTCAGGCAGCTCTCGCAGTCGGTCAAAGATCCGAAGCAATGGGATCTCCAGGAGATCGGTCTTGTGGATACTGGAGATCATCTTCACTGGATTTACGTTGTTCATTACATGCGTCACTATCCTGATGACATGGCAGTCTTTGGCGCAGACTTATTCAATATCGTCGTTTTGATGGACGGCACGTCTATCAAGCCTGAAGTGCTGCACGTCGAGAGTGAGGCGAAATGATAGGTTTAACCAATCGATGAGGCCAACGGCCCCATTGTGAGACGAGTTCAGGGTGTTTGCCACGACCCCTGCCGTGGCTTCTCTCTGTCTCGTGAGGACTCCTGAGCCTCTCGTTGTTTGCCAACCTCCGCCGTTCCTGCCACACTGGTATCATGAGCAATAAGGAGCTTGTCATGGGCCTGCTTTCCCGCCTGCCCGAGGACACGTCGCTAGGAGAGATCGCTCGTGAGATTGAGTTGCTCGCCGGGATTAAAGTCGCCCGGGAGCAGGCGAGTCGCAGAGAGGGCATCGCCGCTGAGGACGCGCGCAAGCTCGTGGAGACATGGGCTGGCCAGTAATCCTGACGCCGCAATCCCAAGATGATCTGCGCGAGATCGTCTCTTTTATCGCACGCGATAGTCCGCAGCGGGCTCTCGCCTTCGGCAACCTTCTCGTGGATACGGCGCTTTCTTTGGCGACGCAGCCGGAGCGAGGCAGAGTGGTCCCGGAGCAGGACGATCCCGCCGTGCGGGAGATCATCCGCGGAGCTTACCGAATCATCTACGAGGTCGTTCGCGAGCCGAGCGCTGTGTTCGTGTTACGCTTTTGGCACGGCGCTCGTGGCGAACCCGAGATAGCCAATGTCTAAGCTAGCGATTGGAGCGGCGGCTGGCATTCACCATTCGATAACCGTGCTGGCCCACGTCAATCCGCCGCCGAAGACGACCATCAATACGTAGTCGCCGCGCTTGATGCGGCCGGTGCGGTTGGCTTCGTCGAGTGCGATGGCGACGGCGGCGGCACTGGTGTTGCCATATTTGTCGAGGTTCACGAACATCTTTTCGCGCGCGATGCCGAGGCGTTCGCTGATGGCGTCGATGATGCGCAGGTTGGCCTGGTGCGGGATGACGCAGGCGATGTCGTCGATGGTGAGCCCGGCGTCAGCCAGCGCGATCTTGGCGGCGTTGAACATGGCGGTGACGGCCTGCTTGTAAACGTCGCGGCCGCGCATGTGGATGGTGTTGAGTTTTTGGCCGGCGTTCTCCGGCGTGATCGGCGTCTTCGAGCCGCCGCCCGGCATGTAGAGAATGTCGGCAAAGGAGCCGTCGCTGCCCATGTAGGTGGAAATGATGCCGTGCGTGCTGCCGCGATGCGCGAGCACGGCCGCGCCGGCGCCGTCACCGAAGAGGACGCAGCTATTGCGGTCGGTCCAATTCGTGATCGAGGTCAACTTGTCCGCGCCGATGACGAGGATGGTCTCGTAGGTGTGCGAGGTGATGAATTGCTGCGCGATTTCGATCGCGTAAAGAAATCCGGAGCAGGCGGCGCAGACGTCGAGGCAGGCGGCGTTTTTCGCGCCGATTTTCTGCTGCACGAAACAGGCGGTCGCGGGAAACGGCATGTCGGGCGTGGCGGTGGCGACGAGCAACAGGTCGATCTGCTCGGGCGAAACCTTTGCCTGATCGAGTGCGCGGAGCGCGGCCTTGGTGGCCATGTCGCTGGTTGTTTCGTCAGCCGACGCGATCCGCCGTTCTTTGATGCCGGTGCGCGAGGTGATCCACTCGTCGCTGGTGTCGACCATCTTCGACAGGTCCTCGTTGGTGAGGGTTTTTTCCGGCACGTAACTGCCGGTGCCGATGATCGAGACCGTGCGCAGGGTTTTATCCGACCGCGGTTTCGAGCGGGGCTGTCGTTTCATGGTAGCGGCGCACTTCCTCGACGATGTGAGGATTCACCTGCTGTTGTATCGACTCCGCCGCGACGCGCAACGCATTCTTGATCGCGAGCGGCGTGCTCGCGCCATGCGCGACGATGCAAATGCCGTTCACGCCGAGCAAAGGGCTGCCGCCGTAATCTTCCCAGTTCGTCTTCTGGTGGATCGCTTTGAACGCGCCCTTCGCCATCAACGCGCCGGCCATGCGCACCGGGCTTTTTTTCAGCTCGTGCTTGAGCCAGGTGAAAATCGCGTGCGCAATCGCTTCGCAGGTTTTGAGAACGACGTTGCCGGTGAATCCGTCGCAGACCACGACCTCGACCGGATTCTCGAACAAATCGTGGCCTTCGATGTTGCCGCGGAAATTCAACGCGCTCAGTTTCAACATCCGGAACGCTTCCTTGGTCAGGTCGTTCCCTTTTACATCCTCGCCGCCGATCGACATGATGCCGACGCTGGGATTTTGGAAACCGAGGACGTGCTTGGAATAGACCGAGCCCATGATGGCGAACTCGACGAGATGAATGGGATCGCAGCTGGTGTTGGCGCCGGCATCGATGAGCACGAACAAATTTGTCTCCGTCGGAATGAGCGCGGCGATGCCGGGGCGATCGACGCCGGGGAGCGTGCGCAATTTGATCGTCGCCGCGGCGACGGCGGCGCCGGTATGGCCCGCGCTGACGACGGCGTCCGCTTCGCCACGTTTCACCAAATCAACCGCGCGACTGATGGACGAATCTTTTTTGCGGCGCACGGCATCGACGGCCTTGTCCTTCATCTCGACGACTTGCGTCGAATGCGTGATGACGATGCGCGCGTCGGTGCAATTGAGTTTCTTCAGCTCGGCTTCAATCTGCGCCGTGTCGCCGACGAGAAATAATTTCTCGAAGTGCGGGTAGGCTTGCAACGCCATCACCGCGCCCTCGACTAAAGCCGGAGGCCCGAAATCACCACCCATCGCGTCCAGAGCGATCTTCATGCGGTGGGGCAGTCTCCGTTTTCCCGCGCGCTAATGCAAAACGAAAAACAGACAGCGCGCTCTGCGCCGCTCCAGCCCGGCACTGCGGCGATCGGCGCCGTCCGCGAGCTCGATCTCGCCACCACGCTGCAGAACCTGCCGGAAAGCAGCCGTGGCTGGGACACGGCGACGCGCTCCGTAAAGCGCCAGAGCTGCCAGGCGATCTCGGTCTTCAAACCGGAACGCGTGGCGCAGAATTGCGACTTCTGCGGGTCGCCGGCGCTTGTCCCCTACGATGAGATCAAGCCGCCGATTCGTCCGGAGAGCCTCCTCCCCTTCAAGCTCAGCCAAAGCGACGTGCGCGACGCGTCCATCGCTGGTATCTCAGTCGCTGGTTTGCACCGAATCGTTTCAAAAACCGCGCTTTTACCGACCCGTTGCACGGAATCTACGTGCCCTATTGGACGTTCGACGCGCAGGTCGCCGCGCAGGTCGCCGCGCAGTGGACGGCGGAGGCCAGCTTCTATTACTACACGACCGAGACTTACGAGGACGACAATGGCAACACCCAGGCCCGGCAGGTCCAGCAAAAGCGCTGGGAGTATGCCCGCGGCGCACTCGACCCCTTTTTCGATGACGAACTCGTCTGCGCCTACCGCGGAGCAACTGGTGCCGTACGATGCCGGTTACATCGCCGGCTGGGTCGTGGAGCAATATCAGATTGATCTGGCCGCCGCGGTCGCGGCGTCGCGCCAGGGTATGGAAACGAAGTTGCGCCAGATGTGCGCTGCCCAAATCCCGGGCGACACCTATCGCAACCTGCAAGTCGAGGCAGACTACCGCGCGCAAACTTTCAAGCACATCCTGCTCCCGGTCTGGCTCCTGAGCTATCAGTACGGCGCAAAGACTTTCCGCGTGATGGTGAACGGCGTCACCGGCACGATGGCCGGAAAATATCCCAAGAGCGCGATGAAGATTGCGCTCCTCGTCGTCGCCATCCTCATCGCGCTGCTGATCATTCTCGCCCTGAGCCAGGGCAGTTAAAGTATCGTTCGGTCGGCAGAGTTGCAGAAAAAAAACCACCCTCCGACACCGGGAAACGGTGTGCGTGGGTGGTTAAACTAACGAACGAAAACAGCGAGAAAGCGCTAGCTGCAGCTCCGAGCGTGCGAGTGCCGGCGCCAGGCCCACATTCCCAAAAGCGCCGCACCTACCGAAAGTTCCAGCACAGTTGAAGGCTCTGGTACCGCAGCGGACGACAGAGTGAAGGTGTAGTCGGCGTTGTTGCCGCCGTCCGCGCCACCCGCTGTGGTTTCGTTGATGACCACGGTGAAGCTCGCGCCGGCAGGGATATCAAACGAAAAAGTGTTCGGCGTGCCCGCGGTCGGGCTGGAGCCACCGTCGGCGCGGTAATTGGTTGCCAAGTTCGTCGGATCGAAGGTGCCAAGGTAAACGACGCCGAATGGTAAATAGGCCGAAGTGGTACTCAGGTTGATCGTGAAGGCGGTGCTCACGGCAAAGGGATTCGTGAAGATATACGCATCGTAGTGATACGGAGTTCCCGCATCGAACACACCGGGGAAAGTTTTGTTCATACCCGACATCGATGGGACACCGTCACGGACTAGACGACCATTCTCGGTGGGATCGGAAGCCGTCACGCTGCCGCTGAACATCTGTGCTGAAGCCGAGGCGCAAAGCGCCACTGTCACCGCAGCCAGAATGAGCCCGAGCGGTATTTTGGTTTTCATTTTGGGACATCTCAATGCGCGTCATGCCTTAAAGACAAGAAAAATCTTTCGCCCGAAGAACTTTCCCTTGCACCTGCCGCGATGCGCAGGCGCCACGATTGCACTCAGCCAGGC
>JALYTV010000110.1 GCA_030854105.1 Verrucomicrobiota bacterium
CGTCATCACCAATGATTCCGGCCCGATGCACGTCGCCGCTTTTCTCGGATGCCGCACGACGGCGATCGTGCGCACATCGCCCATCGAGGAGTGGGCGCCGCCCGGGGTTGCGATCGTGCGCTCCGCGCAAACGCCGATCGGTTATCGGCCGCATCTGCGCTACATGTCGGATGAGTCGTTGCCGGGCTGGCCTTCGGTCGAGGCTGTGGCACGGTCGCTTCGCACCGCAAACTCGCCAACGCCTTCCGGGAAATGAAAGCACTGCTCGCATACCTCCACGCTCCGATTTACAAGGAGCGCCTTCGTGTTCTCACGGAATTGATTCTTCCTCACTTGCGCAGCGGAGACCGGGTTCTGGATGTCGGCTGCGGCGGGGGCGCTCTCGGTGCGCGGCTGCGTTCCGAGGCCGCGGCGCGCGGGCTCGACGTCGAGGTCAGCGGTCTCGAGCGCTTCCCACGCGGCGGCGAACCAATCAGCGTTACCAGCTACGACGGCGGACGCTTTCCCTTTGATGACCGATCTTTTGATGTCGTGATCGTGGCGGATGTTTTGCATCATGAAGCGCAGCCGATCGAACTCCTGCGTGAGTGCGTGCGGATCAGCAAACGCAACCTCGTGATCAAGGACCACCAGCTTTCCGGACCACTCGCCAAAATGCGGGTGAGCCTGATCGACTGGGCGGCCAACGCGCCCTACGGAGTGAAGTGCCTCTTCCGTTACAACCGACCGGAGGAATGGGAAGCGATTCTGCGTGATCTGCATCTCACGCCGGATGCTCTCTATCGTTCGATCGATCTCTATCCGGCCGGTTTCAACTTTCTTTTCGGGCGCCGCTTGCAGTATCTCGCGATCTGCAGAGTAACTTAAATGGTCGCGGCGTAAACAACGATCAGCGCCAAGATGCCTGCAATATAGCTGGTGCGATCGGTCAGAGCGAAGACGACCGGATCCTGCGGCACTTCACCCCGGTTGGCTTTGAACCAGAGGCGCGTGATCCAATAGAGAAAGAGCGGGCAGAGAAGGAGCAAGACGGTCGGATGGAGGTAGAGCAGACGCACTTCGGGGCTCATCACGTAAAGCACGAGCACGAGAACCGAGATCATTCCGCTGGCGACGCCGAAGGTGCCGATCGGCTCCAAATCGCTGCGCAAATATCCGCGACCGGTCACGTTCCCGCCGGTCTCATGGACCAACTCGCGCAGCTCGGAGTAACGCTTCACCATGGCCAAACCGAAGAAGAAAAAGACGGCGAAAGCCAGCAGCCAATCGGATATGCCAATCTGCGTCGCGGCGCCGCCCGCCAGAAGACGCAAGGCGTAGAAGCACGCCAGGATAACGACGTCGAGCATCACCACGCGTTTGGCCCACAGCGAGTATCCGACGTTCGCCACCAGATAGATGGCCGCCAAAAAGAGGAATTGCACACCGCAAAAAAATCCCACGGCGAAGCCACCAATAAGGAGACACAGACAAAGCGTCTCCGCGAGCGGGATGGACAATGCACCCGACGCGAGAGGTCGCCGGCGCTTGGCCGGATGAGCGCGATCCGCTTCCAGATCGAGCAGATCGTTCAAGAGATAAACACCGGATGCGAGCAGGCAGAACGAGGCGAAAGCGAGAGTGCCGAGAAGCATGCTGCGCACATCCGTCAGACGATGCGAAGTGAGAACCGGCACGAAAACGAGAATGTTCTTCGCCCATTGATGTGGACGCAGCGAGCGGAGGACGCTCGCGAACGCGTCACTGCGTTTCGCGAAGCTGATTTCGACCGGCGCGACGGCATTCACGGCGGCAATGAAACGCCGGCTGTCCGAAACCACAACTGCGCTTCGCGCCTGTCGCCAGACTGGAAGATCAGCGCGGGCATCGCCGATGTAATCGAAATGCTTCTCCCCAAATCGCTCCACCAGACAGCGCGCTTTGTTTTCGCCTTTCAAATTGAGCACGCCATTGCTGGCCATGACTTCGTCGAAGATACCGAGATGTTGCTGCACGCGACGCGCGAGTTCTTCATCGGCCGCCGTCACCAGCACGAGTCGCCGTCCGCGCGCGCGCTCGTTGCGCAGGAAATTCACCAGCTCGCTGCGATAGGGCAATTTCTCCACCGCGAGGTGCGCGCGTCGCGCCAGTTGCTGCTTCAGATGCGCCCGCCCGCGCGCCAGCCAAATTGGAAGCAGCAGAAGCGACCAAGGCGAACGCTTCATCACGCCGAGCAGCGTCTCATGGAGCAGATCGGTTTGGATCAGCGCATCGTCGAGGTCGACGCAGAGTGGAGTTTGTGCAACTTCGGGCATAAATGACGACGCGAGACTTTGCCCTATTCCCGGCGAAGTCCCAGAAAATCATGGCGCGTAAACGAATCTATTACCTCGGCATCGCGCTGGCTGCGCTCGCGGTGGGAGCTTGCGCGATCACGAACCAAAGCCTTTGGATCGACGAAGGCTCGGCCGCGATGAAGGCGATGGAACCGACGCTGACGGCGTGGTGGCACAACTTGCGCGCGGAAGGGAATTCCAATCTCCAGCTTGTGACCGAGCTTTTTTATCTTTGGGTCTGGGCGAAAATTTTCGGCGCGTCCGAAATTGCGCTCCGGGCGTCAAACATCCCGCTCTTCGCCGGCGGCATGGTGGCGTTGGCGTGGGGATGGGCGGCGCGTCCGCGCTGGCAGAGCGCGCTGGTTGTGATCGCGCTGGCTAACGCATTTCTTTGGTACTACCTGAGCGAAGCGCGCCCTTACATTTTTCTCTTCGCCTTTTCGAGCGCGACCTTCGCCGCGCTCTGCCGATCGCTTTCCGATGACGATGCCCGCGCGGCTTTTCGATTGCTTTGCCTCGGCGCGGTCGGTCTGTGCGCGACGAGTTTGATCGCGGTACCGTGGGCGCTCGCCGCCCTTCTCGCGTTCGTCTATGGGCAGGGCACGCGCTCTTCGCTGCGCATCATCTCACGCGCGCCGATGGCCGCCGCGTTCCTGACGCTTGGGCTGATCGCCTTTGGTTGCTATTATCTCTGGACTCTGCACGTCGGCGCGCGCGCGTCGGCGGTGGGGCAGACGACCTGGGCGACGTTCGCTTACTCAATATATGAGCTGGCTGGCCTGGCTGGCCTCGGGCCGGGCCGTCTCGCGCTGCGAGCCGAGGGCGCGAGGGCGATGGCCGCTTATCTGCCCGCCGTCGGCGCTGGAATCATAGCCAGCGCGATCTGCTTGATCGCGGGCGCAATCGCGCTCCGTCGCGTGGCAACGCGGAAACATTTCGTTTATTTCAGCATCGCGGTGGTGCTGCCGCTCATTCTCGTTTTGGCGGCGGGCGCTTTCACGCATACGCGCCTCCTGGGACGACATCTCACTCCGCTTTTGCCGTTCGTCCTGGCGCCGATCGCCATTGGCGTTGCGGAATTGGGTTCGTCGAAAATTCTGGCGGCGCGAATCGCGGCCATTTGTGTCGTGTTTGTTTTTATCGGGTCGGCCTTGTCGATCCGATTTGCACCCCGCCATCAGCGCGACGATTACCGCGATGCCGTCGCCTTCGCTCGTGCCGCGCTCGCGCGCCATGAAAGTGTCTGGTGGAACGCGGATATTCCGACCGCGCGCTATTACGGATTGCCGGCCAATTCCCCGCGGCTGCGAATTTCTGCGGCGGCGAGCGACACGCAACCCGACGTCGTCATTCTCTCGAAGCCGGATATCTACGATTCCGACGGCGCGGTGCGAAAATTTCTCGCGGACGCGAAATTTACCGGGACGCGGACACTACCGGCGTTTCAGATTTTCCAGCGCCCGGATTCAAATACGGCATTAGCTCCGCGATAAACTTCTGGATCATCGCGTCCGTCTCCTTCTCGGTACGTCCGAAGGGCGTGAAGCCCTGCGTGATGTCGGCCGCCACGGTGATGTAAGCCCAGCGCTGATTGTAGCCGTGCAGGACGCGGTCCTTGATATCGAAAAACGTGCGCTCCATGTGCGACGCGGTGAGATGGTGATAGCCGACGAACCAGTAGTAATCGAGATTGTAAATCGTCGCGATCTGACCATCCCGGAGCGGGACTTGCCGCGCGTTGTGCAGACGCGTGACGTCGAGTTCCTGATGGTTGCGCAGCGGAACTTCGCGACGGGACGAATCCTCGATCGTCCAGCCTTGCGCCGGCAGGCAGCGTTCCGGGCGATGAATGCTGTTATCGAGATCGTTGCCAGACAGCACGATGCTGACGAAAACCGCGTTGCCCGCGCCATCGGTATACAGCTTGCGCGCAAACTCGGTGTCGCCCGCGAGCATCTGCAATTCGCGATCGGTGACCTTTTTGTCGGTGCCGTACCATTGGCCGATGAAATCCGGGAGCGCCAGACGCACGCCCGCTGGCTGGGTCTGGTGTTTGCCGGGCAGCACCAGCGCGGACGCGAAGCCGGCGCCGAGAAGCAGAGCGAGAAAAAGCAATCGCTTAATAGTCATACACCACTGCTTTTTTCTCGCCTGCCAGCGGCACTTTCTTCGCCCACCATTCTCTGAAGTTCAGCAGCTTCGCGAACCCGAGCATGCTCGCCAGCGCGATGGGGAAGAAAATCAACTGGCTCGACCAATCGTGATAAATCCCACCCGCGAACTTCGGATAACCCATTTGCGCGATGAGCGTGATGGTAAAAATACGGCCGGCGTTTCCGATCACAGCGAAGAGCACCGACGCCGCTACCAGCACGATCTTTTTCCAAAACACCGGCTCGCACAAATGCACGAACAACATCGTGATCATGATCATCGCGATGAGTGAGCGAATGCCGCTGCACCCTTCCGCAATATCGAAACCCCAGGCGTTGTTCACCGGCTGAATGGTCGTACCGACGGTATAGAGCGCGATGCCGCAAAGTGAGCTGAGCATTTTAACGATGCCGATGATGAGGAACTGCAACCGGAACGTCATCTGCTCGATGGCGCCGAGCGGGATCATGAAAAACAACAACGCGATCGGGAAAAACAGGACGCGCGCGAGTTTCGTGCCCCAGACAAACATCACGATCCCGTAAAACAAAAATGGCATCCCGAACAACGCCACGCGCGGCTGCAGCGCGCGCGCCGCGACCACATACATGGCGACGCCAAAGAAGAGCGCGATCAAGCCGAAGTTGCTCCCCGGCCCCGCCGCGGCCGCGATGCGTTTGCGGTGATACCAGAGCAGAAAGATAATCGCGAGCGGGATGAGCTTGCTGTGCTCCTGATTATATTGCGGCAAATAACGCAGCCACGCCCAGGTCCAGATCGACTGCGAACGACCGGCGTAGAGCGGGACGAAGCCGAAAAAGTAAACAATGAGCGCGGCGACGACCGCGAGCAGGAATGCGAGCGCGACATTTCGCCTCGACCATTCCACGAGGGAAATCGCCATCGTCTTGAGCTCGCGCAGGTATTCCACGGGAGCGACACGGTATCTCCTGCACGAAGAGCGTGCAATCTGTCGCCGGCTGGCGTTTGCTGACGCGTCCGCCCGATGAAAACGATCGAGATTCTCGGCACCCCGCTCGCGCTCACTGATTACGACGCGCTGATCGCGGAATGCGTCGCTCTTAACCGACGCGATCATACC
>JALYTV010000111.1 GCA_030854105.1 Verrucomicrobiota bacterium
TCGCCGATCTCACTGTCACCGCGGCGCTGAGCGGCTGGTCAGCGCTGAGTTATTTCAGCATCCCGATTCTGAAAGAGCACATCGTGCTGGCTACGACTGGCATTCTGTTTGTGATGGGCGTGATCAGCTGGTTCGGTCCGCGCCACAGCGGCAGTCTCGCGGTCGCACTGGCGCTGCCCACGATCGTCGTGGTGCTGGTGCTCATCGGCGTGAGCGCGCCGCATCTGACCACGCGGTATCTGGAGAAGCCGCACGAAAGTCTGGAGCAGCTCTGGGTGCAATTCGTCGGCGTTATCCTCGCGCTCAGCGGCGTGGAGGCGATCGCAAATCTTACCGGCGTGATGAAGCTCGATCCCGATTCCACGCCGGCGCGGCCGAGCGTAAGGAAGGAATCGGCGAAAGCGATCTGGCCGATCGCGCTCGAAGTCGTCATCGGCACCGCCGTCCTCGGCTGGGCCATGCTTTCGCTCAACCCGAATCAAATGGTGAGCGTCAACGGCGGCATGCACAGCATGCGCGAAGCGCTTTCGCTCCGCAGCGAAGATGCGCTCCGTTTTCTCGGCGAACAATTCGGCAGCGCCAGTCTCGGTCCGCTTTTTGGCAGCATCTTCGGCTGGATCGTCGGCATCGTTTTTTTCTTCCTGCTCCTGAGCGCGGCCAACACCGCCATCGTCGCCATGATCGGTCTGCTCTTCATGATGGCGCGCGACCAGGAAATGCCGCTCGCCTTCACCAAGCTCAATCACCACGGCGTACCGCGGGTGCCACTGCTCATCGCCGTCGGCTTGCCCATTATCGTTATCGTCGCGACGGCGAATTTCACCGCGCTCGCCGGTTTGTACGCCATCGGCGTTTGCGGCGCCATCGCGGTCAATCTCGGGTCGTGCACGTTCAATCGCACCCTCGCCATTCCGCTGCACGACCGCATTCTCTTCGGCGCTTCGTTCACCGTTCTGTTCTTCGTCGAACTCACGCTCGCCAAAACCAAACCCGACGCGCTCTTCTTCGTTATTTGCGTGCTCGGCGTCGGCCTCGCGCTGCGCGCGTGGACCCTGAAACGCTCCGGCATTACCACGCTCACCGTCACACGCCAGGTCGCGGAAATGGTCACGCCCGATCTCGTAGCTCACATGCAGACGCGCCTCGAAGAAGGCCAGCGCATCATGGTCGCCGCGCGGGGACTGACTCCGGTTCTAAGTTTCGCGCTCGACGAAGCGCAACTGCGCAAAGCCACGCTCTACGTTCTCTACGTCAAGGAAATCGCCGTTTACTTCGGCGGCGGACCCACCCCGCAGACGAAAGCGAAATGGCAGGACGACCCGGAAGCGAACGCGATCATGACGCTCGTGCGCAAACTGGGCGACGAGCGCGACATTTGCGTCGCGCCCGTTTACGCCGTCAGCCAGGACGCCTCCGCCACCATCCTCGATCTCGCCGCCACGCTCGGCATCGATTACCTCATCATCGGCACGTCGCATCGGCGCACGCTCGCGAATCTCTTGCGCGGCAGCGTCGTCAACAGCGTCGCGCAACAATTGCCGGACAGCATTCGTCTGGTGATTTTCGGATGAACCGCAACGTCCTCGTCCGGGTAGCGCACGCGTCTCGCCGCAACGGACTTGCCTGGAACAACTCATGACAAAACCGAAAGTTTTCGTCGCGGACGCCATTTCCTCCCGCGGCGTGGAGGAACTCAGTCGCGAAGGCGCGCTCGACGTCCACGTGCAAACGGACCTCAGCGAAGATGCGTTAGCCGACGCGATCACCGATTTCGCCGGCCTCGTCGTGCGCAGTCAGACGAAAGTGACCGCGAAGATTTTGCAGGCGGCGAAAAACCTGCGCGTGATCGGTCGCGCGGGCGTCGGCGTCGATAACGTCGATGTCGATGCGGCGACGAAACGCGGCGTGGTCGTCCTCAACGCGCCCGGCGCCAACACCATCTCGACCGCGGAGCACGCGTTCTCGTTGCTGCTGAGTCTCGCACGCAACATCGCGCGCGCCGACGCCTCCGTGAAAGCGGCAAAATGGGACCGCAAAAACCTCGAAGGCGTCGAGCTCTACAGCAAAACGCTCGGCATCATCGGGCTCGGCCGCATCGGCAGCGAACTCAGCCGGCGCGCCATCGCGTTCGGCATGCGCGTGCTCGCCGTCGATCCCTATCTCTCCGCTTCGCGCGCGCGCAGTTTGCAAATCGAATTGATCGAAGACATCGACGATCTGCTCGCCGCCGCGGATTTCATCAGCCTGCACACGCCGCTCACCCCGGAAACACATCACTTATTGAACGCGGCGAAATTCGCGAAAACAAAACGCGGCGTGCGCGTGATCAATTGCGCGCGCGGCGGCTTGCTCGACGAACGGGCGTTAGCCGACGCGATCACCAGCGGTCACGTCGCCGGCGCCGCGCTCGATGTTTTCGAAAACGAACCGCTCGAAGCCGATTCGCCGCTGCGGAAATTGCCAAACGTCATTCTCACGCCGCACCTCGGAGCCTCGACCGCGGAAGCGCAGGAAAGCGTCGGCATCGAGATCGCGCAATCGATCCGCGCCGCGCTCTTAGACGGCACGATCCGCAACGCGGTGAACATGCCGACGCTCGACGCCAAGACGCTCGCCGTCATCGGGCCGCATCTGCGTTTCGGCGAAAAACTCGGCCGCTTCCTCTCGCAACTCGCGCCGCGTCGAGTCGACCATCTCAACATCAATTACAGCGGCAAAGTGAACGAGGTCGACACCACCGCGATCACGCGCGCGGTGTTGAAGGGATTCTTGCAAAGCGCCGGCGGCAAGGAAGTGAACGAAGTCAACGCGCCCGCGTTCGCCGAAAGTCTCGGCCTCAAAATTACGGAAACGCGGTTGAGCGCGCCCGGTGATTACTCAGACATGCTGGAACTTTCCGCGACCGCGGAAGGCCAGAGCGTGTCGGTAGGCGGCGCGTTCTTCGGCGCGACGCCGCGCATCGTCAGCATCAACACGCGGCCGGTCGAAGCGCGCCCGAGCGGCGTCTTGCTCGTGCTCGAGAACAACGATCGCCCCGGCATGGTCGGCCGCATCGGCACCTTGCTCGGCACCCATGGCGTCAACATTGCGACCATGTCCCTCAGCCGAAACCAGGCCGGCGGCACTGCGCTCACGGTTTTGAATTTAGACAGCGCGCTCACCGAAGATTTGCTCGCCGAAATTCGCGCCAGTGACGACATCCGCAGCGCGCAGGTGATCACGTTCTAATTTCGGTTGCGACGCGAGCGGGCGAATGCGCTCGTGAGCCGTGCGTCAGCCGACCCGCTGGAAAATTCTTGTCGCCTTCGCCGCGCTCTACGTCATTTGGGGCTCGACCTATCTTTTTATTCGCCTCGCCATCGATGCGATCCCCCCGTTCTTCATGGCGGGCACGCGTTATCTCACCGCCGGCTCGCTGATGTATTTGCTCGCGCGCGCGCAAGGCGCGAAAAATCCGCCCGCGATTACTTGGCGGAGCGCGCTGGTTATCGGCGGCTTGCTGCTGCTCGGCGGTAACGGCGGCGTCACCATCGCCGAAAAATTCGTCGATACCGGCCTCGCGGCCGTCGTCGTCGCAACCGTCCCGATCTACATCGTGCTGCTGTCGTGGGCGACGGGGATGTCGCCGCGACCGAGCGGCGGCGTGCTCGCCGGTCTCGCCGGTGGTTTCGTCGGCGTGGCAATTCTGATGGCGCCGGCGATGAACTTTTCCGCGAACGAAACCGGTCATCGCGGAATCGGCCTGCTCATTTTGCTGGTCGGATCATTCGCGTGGTCGGCGGGTTCGCTTTATTCGCGTCGCGCGCAAAGCGCTGACTCCCCTTTCCTCGCGTCCGGCCAGCAAATGCTTTGCGGCGGAGCGCTGCTGTTGTGCGCCAGCGTCATCGCGCGCGAAAAATTCAGCGTCGCAACGCTGACCCCGCTGGCGGTGAGCGCGTGGATTTATCTCGTGCTCGTCGGCGCGATCATCGGCTTCGGCGCTTACATTTTTTTGCTGCGGCATTGCGATCCGACGCGTGTCGCGACTTACGCGTATGTGAATCCGATCGTCGCCATCATCCTCGGCTCGCTGTTTATGGGAGAGAAATTGAGTGCGCGCACTTTTCTCGCCGCCGCGCTTATCATCGGCTCGGTTGCGATCGTAATCACGGCGCAACAGTTTCGGCAGAGAGCAATGAGCCCGGTCGAGAGTATTTCCTGAGGGAAGCGTTGTAGCGGCGCTTCAATGAGCGCCGTCTCCGGATTGGTGAATCGAATGCTTCGAATCGGCGGTCATAGACCGCCGCTACAGGACTGCTGCGGCCGCTCGTTCGGGTCTGGTATTCGACCGGGATGACAATAATGTTGCCGCGATGCCGATGGACGAAGCGAAGGCGCCGAAGAAAGAAACCGTCGAGGTCGTGCTGAAAAACTGGCGCGCGGAAGTGGAGACGGCACAGGTTTATCGCGATCTGGCCGAGCGCGAGGGGGATGAAAAACGCAAAGGCATTCTCATTCGCATGGCCGAGGCGGAGGAGCGCCACGCCGCGCGCTGGGAGCAAAAATTGCGCGATATGGGCCAGCCGATCCCAACGTTAGACGACACGATCTGGACGCGGTTGAAGCGAAAATTCACACGCTCGCTCGGCACCGATCTCGCCATTCGTCACATGGAAACGGCGGAGGAAAAACATGAGCGCGAATTCAGCGAGCAACGCGACCGCGCGCTCGCCAGCGAGACGGACGTGCGGGAATTTCTGCGCACTTCCGCGCTGGAAGAAAAAGCGCACGCGCGCGCGCTGCACGTAATGGCCGGGCCGCCGCACACGCCGAAGAGTTTGCTCGAAGATATTTTGAAGCGCGAACGCTGGCACGGGCGCGGCGGGAGCTGGGTAGCCGACGCGATCTACGGCGTGAACGACGGGCTCGGCGCGGTCTTCGGCATCGTGTCGGGTGTGGCGGGCGCGACGAATAATCAGCAGCATTACGTGCTCATCTCCGGCCTCGCGGGGATGTTAGCCAGCGCGCTCTCGATGGGCGCGGGCGCGTATCTCGCAGTGAAAAGCGAGGGCGAAGTTTACGAAGCGGAAATCGCGCGCGAGAAAGCCGAGGTCGAAGAAAATCCCGAGGAAGAAATCGAGGAGATGTCGCTGTTTTACCAACTGCAGGGATTTAGCGCGGAGGAATCGCAGCGCATGGCGGAGAAGCTGGCGGAAGATCCCGATCAACTCGTGCAGGCGATGGCGCAGAGTGAGCTCGGTTTGAGCGAACATCGTTTTCCCAATCCGTGGAAATCGTGCTTCTCAGCGTCACTCTCGACTGCGATCGGCGCCTTCGTTCCGATCATTCCGTTCTTTTTCATGTCGGGCCTGCACGCCGTGATCGCGTCGTTTATCATCAGCATCATCGCGCACTTCGGAGTGGGCGCGGTGAAATCGATCATCACCTTGCGCTCGTGGTGGGCGTCGGGATTCGAGATGACCTACGTCGGCATCATCGAAGCGGTGGTGACATACTCGCTCGGTCTCGCGTTCGCTGCGATGATGTGAGCGCGCTGGCTTAAAGTTTCCTTTGTAGCGGC
>JALYTV010000112.1 GCA_030854105.1 Verrucomicrobiota bacterium
GTGCGAGGCCGCGTAGCCGGGCAGAATGCCGATATGCATTCCGACGCCATCGCCGGTGAGCCGCATGAACCAGGTCATGGCCGCGCCCTGGAAATGCGTGCCGCTCGGCGCGGAATCGATCTTTGCACTCACCCCCGCGCGCACGACGCGCCCGGAGCGATCGATGAAGTCGCCGTAAATGGAGGAATGGTGATTCGGATCCTTTTCCATCACGTGCAGGTTGCCGCTGGGCGTGGTGTGGCCGCGTTTGCCGGAGGAAATGGGCGAGTCGATCAAAATTTGCTCGCCGATCATGAGGTAAGCGCGCTGTTTGCCGAGCGAGACGATGATGTGCGTTTGCTCGGGCGAGGCGCCGGCGAGGAGCGCGTTGTTCACCTGCAACGGCGGCTGGCGCTTGATCAAATCGACGGCGCTGCGCATCGGCTGCAAGCCGTTCTTGGATTTAAAAAGTTGGGCGTCGACCGGCAGCGTAGCCAGCACGAGCAAGCAGGTAAGCAGGTAAGAATTTCGTTTCGTCATGGGGCTCGGTAATTTTCCACGCGGCTAAGCCAGCCTTTTAACCAGCGAGCTTCACCGCGTGCTGGCGGAGAGTTCGCGACCCGCCGCCGGAGAACAGTTTTGGCTGAAGCAGCGAATTCGTCGAGCGCGGAATCGCGCATATTTTGTAAAACTTGCAGCAGACCCCAGCCTTCGCCGTGGTAACGCTCGGTGGCAAGCGTGCCTTCGCCTTTGAAATTCACGTAATCGATCATGACGTAGGCGCCCTGGCGCGTGGCGGCAAGCGCGCGGAAGCGGGCGGCAATGTGTTCGCGCTCTGCCGGCGGCGCTTCACGCAGCATTTTCGGCAGCGAATTTTCGAGGCGCTGCACGAGGAAGAGCGCTTGCAGATCGATCGTGCCGGCTAAGAACTGGCGCAGTTGTTTCATCTCGGCGGAATTTTGCGCGGCTTGGAACTGGGCGCGCGAATTCCACGGGCAATCGCGATTCTCTTTCACCACCGGCGGCAGCGTCGCGCCGTGTGCCGAGAGGACCGTGACCAGCGCCGGGAAACTTTCCTCGAAAGGCCCGCGCTGGTTTTTCGGGTACCAGATGAAATGACCGATGCCGAGCGAGGCGAAATCTTCGCCCGCATTCCACGAGGTCAGGCCGGCGACAGTGCCGCCACATTCGTTCTGCCAAATGCGCTGGCCGATGCGCGAGGCGTCGGCCCGAGAGAGGTTGACCTCGCTGGCGAGCCCGCTGTTAGCCAGCGCGATCATGGCGCTGAGGAGAAGCAGGCACGCGCTTGACGCTGTGCGGTTTCCTCCTAGCGTGCTCCCTCTCAGCCGGTCCTGGCTTTTCCAAACTATGAAAAATCTCGCGTTCGCCATCGTTGTTGTTGCCTTAGCCAGCCCCGTTCTGGCCGAAGATCGCCCGGCGCTCAAGGATACAAAAGATAAAGTGAGCTACAGCATCGGGCTCGACATTGGCAGCACCTTCAAAAAGCAGGGCATGGACCTGAGCACCGAAGCGCTGGCCGCCGGCGTGAAAGATGCACTCAGCGGCGCCAAACCGTTGCTCACCGAGCAGGAAACGCAGGAAGTGATGGCCAATTTTCAAAAGGAGATGATGGAGAAACAGCAGACCGCCAACAAAGCGGCCGGAGACAAAAGCAAAATGGAAGGCGACAAATTCCTCGCGGAGAACAAGGGCAAGCCGGGCGTGAAAACGACGGCGAGCGGTCTGCAATACAAGGTCACCAAAGAAGGCAGCGGCACGAGCCCGAAAACGACGGATACCGTCACGGTGAATTATCGCGGCACGCTCATCAACGGCACCGAGTTCGACAGCTCCTACAAGCGCAACGAGCCGGCGACCTTCCCGCTCAATCGCGTGATCAAAGGCTGGACCGAAGGTGTCGCGCTCATGAAACCCGGCGCGAAATACCAATTCTTTATTCCGTCCGAACTCGCTTACGGCGAGCACGGCGCGGGGGCAGATATCGGCCCGAATTCGACGCTGATTTTCGAAGTGGAATTGCTGAGCGTGAAGCCTGCCGAGGCCGCGCCGGCAGCTTCGCCTTCCGCAAAGTCGGAGAAGAAATAGTTCGCTACGCGGCGTTCGCGTTCGACTCCCAATCGAGTCGCAGCGCGTCGCCCCAGAGGTCTTCCAGGCTGTAGAACGCGCGCTTGTCGCGGTGCAGCACGTGCACGATCACCTGCAGGTAATCGAGCACGATCCATTGGCTCGTCGGGAAACCGTCGACGGCGGCGGCACGGATGCCGTGTTCCTGTTTTAGGCGCGTCTCGATCTCGACCGCGATCGCTTTTAATTGCGGCTCGGAATTGCCCGAGCAAATGACGAAGAAATCGGTGAAGGTGGAAATGTCGCGCAGATCGAGGACGATGATTTCTTCCGCCTTTTTCTCCGCCGCGAGTTCGGCGCAGGTGCGCGCGAGCGTTTCGGGATTCATCGTGATGTTTCCCGGTAGAGTTTGTGCGCGCGAATAATTTTCTCCACTTCCTCCGGAACGAGATAGCGGATGGAACGTCCTGCCGCAACTCGCGCGCGAATCTCCGTCGCCGAAATTTCCAAACGCCGTTCGACGCGCAAATAATCGTGCGCCGACGGCTCGGTCGCGCGCGCGAGCACGACGAATGTGACCAACTCGCGTAATTCCATATAGCGATGCCAGCGCGGCAGAGCGGGTAGGTTGTCATCGCCGATCAGGAAGAAAAATTCCGCGTCGGAATGTTGCGCGCCCAATTCCAGCACGGTGTCGATGGTGTAGGAGGGCGGGGGACGGCGCAGCTCGCAATCGTTCGCCTCGAAGCACGGCTCGCCTGCGATCGCAGTCTGCAATATTTGCCAACGGATGTCAGCCGACGCGCTCGGCGCTTCGCGGAAGGGCGAGACCGCTGCGGGAACGAAAATGATTTTCTCCAGCTCGAATTTCTCCAGCGCGTCGCGCGCGAGAATCAGATGCGCATGATGCACCGGATCGAACGTGCCGCCGTAGATGCCGATGCGCTTCAATAGAGAAGATAAGCCGCGCGGCCGGCGCGGAAGTTCGACACATTCGCGTGCCACGAAGCCACGATGCTCGCGGGTGATGTGCCGCGTTCGAGCTGACCCTGGATCGCGCTGCTGCCGTAAATCTTGAAAAACATCTCGCGCTTGGTCGTGCTCGCGCCGCGGAAGGGATTGCGATTACGCGCGATCGCGGCCAGCGCGTAAACGTTGATCGCGGTGAGATTCGCTGGCGCGTCGGGGCTGATGTGCATCGAGCAACCTTGATTGCGTCCCGCGCCATACGGCGAAAACGTCACGCCTTCGAAGCCGGCTTCGCGCATGTAATTGGTAAACGCTCCCGCGTTGAGCGCAGACGACGAGATCGACTCGAATGGTCGCGAGCTGCCGATGCCCGTCTCCACGCCGAGTTCACCCGCGATGCCGGTCGCGACGTAATACAACGGCGAACTGCCGCGCGGAATATTTGGCGAACTCGGAATCCAGCGCAGCCCGGTCGCGCCCCACGTCATCCCGCGCGACCAGCCGCGCATCGGGATCACGCTCAGTTCGCAACGACCATGGATCCAGCCACGCGCGTTCACCATTTTCGCCAGCTCGCCGCAAGTCAATCCGTGCACGTACGGAATCGGAAATTGTCCCACGAACGAAATCCAGCGCGCATCCACCGACGGACCTTCGATGCGTTCGCCGCCAAGCGGATTTGGCCGGTCGAGCACCAGGAACGGAATATGATTCTCGCCCGCCGCCTCCATGCATTTTCCCATCGTACTGATGTAGGTGTAACCGCGGCAGCCGATGTCCTGAATGTCGAACACGAGCAGATCGATGCCGCGTAGCATGTCCGGCGTCGGCTTACGCGTCGGCCCGTAGAGCGAGTGCGCGATCAGGCCCGTCACCGGATCGCGCCGGCTGCGCACGTAACGTCCCGCTTTCTCCGTGCCGTCGAGCCCGTGCTCCGGCGTGTAGAGCGCGACGAGATTGCAATGCTTCTTCAGCAGCACGCGCGTGCGAACGCCTTCGCCGTTCGTGCCGGTCTGGTTCGTGATGAGCCCCACGCGCTTCCCCTGCAACTGCGCGTAGCCATTCGCCGCCAGCACGTCGATGCCGAGTTCCACCGCCGCCTGCGCGCGCGCGCCGATCACAGCCAGCGCGATCAGGAAGAAAATTTTGTTTCGTGCGATGCGCATCAAACTTAGCGTCGACGTTATGAAGCGTGGTTCCCCGGGTCAACTGCTCCTTGTCGGCGTGCGCGGCACGGAGATCGAAAGCGAAGAAGCGAAACTGCTCCGTCGCGTGCAGCCGGGCGCGTTCATTCTCTTCGGGCGCAATATCAAATCGCCCGCGCAATTGCGGCAGTTAACCGACACGCTCCGCGACCTCAGCGAGGTCGAGCCCATCATCACCATCGACCAGGAAGGCGGCCGCGTCTCGCGTCTGCGCCTCATCGGCCACGAGCCGCCGAACGCGCAGCAGCTGCGTGACAAAGGCGACCGCGCGCTGATCACCCGCCACGGCGAGATCACCGGCCGCCTCCTGCGCCTCTTCGGTTTCAATCTCGATCTCTGCCCCGTGCTCGATATCTCTTTCGATGACGACGCCGATAATTCTTTGCGCGGCCGTTGCTACGGCAGGGACGTCGCACAAGTCATCGCCAACGCCGGTGCGTTTAACGACGCGCTCCGCGGTGCCGGGGTCGCCAGTTGCGGCAAACATTTCCCCGGCTACTCTGCCGCTACCCTCGACGCGCACCACGATCTGCCGAAGATCGATCGCACCCGCGCCGAGCTCGAAGCGCACGAGCTCGCCGTCTTCCGCGAGTTCGCCGGGCAAGTCGACAGCATGATGATCTGCCACGGCTGGTATCCCGTCTTCGAGCCAAAGAAAACGCCCGCGTCGCTCAGCCACCGCATCGTCACCGGCCTTCTCCGCGGCGAGATGGCTTACGATGGCCTCGTCATGACCGACGACCTCGATATGGGCGCGATCCTGAACGAATACAGCTTCGAGGAAATGCTGCGGCTCACCTTCGCCGCCGGCAACGACCTCGCCATGATTTGCCATCGCGTCGATAAAATAGCCGACGCGCTCACCGTTATTGAAAAATTGCCGCGTGCGCAACTTGACCAGGCTCTGGAAAACGTCGCCCGCTTTAAAACCAAAATCCTCCCGCCCACACCCTTCTCCGAACCCGCCTTCAAAAAAATAGACGATGCGACCTGGGACCTGCGCGTCGCAGTCCTCGGCGAAGAAAAAGCCCGCGCCCGCAGCGAAGAAAACGCCGCCCGCTCCCCGGTGGAGTTATACTAGAAGTCGCCGGCCTGGTCCTTCTCCTGCGTCTCTATGGAGACACGCCCGGGGAATACCGGCACAACTAAATTCGGAGCGAGCTGCGGAATCCCCGGCCGCTGTAGTAGGACTCCGCGCCGTTGTAGCCGACGAAGACGCGGCCGTAGCGCTGATCGCAGTAGAG
>JALYTV010000042.1 GCA_030854105.1 Verrucomicrobiota bacterium
CCTCGGAACTAAGCGACGCGCTTGGCCTCGCGCCCGGCCGCGGCGTGCTCATCAGCGCGGTGGAAGCGGCCGGCCCGGCTGCGAGCGCGGGCGTCGAGCGCGGCCTGGTCATTTATCGCATCGGTCGCACCAGCGTGAACTCGGTGCGCGCGGCGGAAGCGTTGCTGGCGCGCGCGCAGAGCGGGTCGGCTGCCGACTTTACCGTCGGCGTGGTGCGCAGCGATGGGGGGCGCGAAATTCAGACTGTGCGTTTGACGGCGCGCTGAAAAAATTCGCAACGACAACAGCCGTTTGTTGTCTGACAGAAGAAGTCGCGATGATCAAAGTCGAGCATCTCACCAAGAAATACGCGGGCCAAACCGCGATTCGCGATCTGAACTTCGAAGTCGGCAAGGGTGAAATCATGGGCTTTCTCGGCCCCAACGGCGCGGGCAAAAGCACCACCATGCGCATTCTCTCGAGCTTCATGCCGCCGACTTCCGGGCGCGCCACCATCGCGGGCTTCGACATTTTCGAGCAATCGCTGCAAGCCCGCGCGCATCTCGGTTACATGCCGGAAAATGTGCCGCTCTATAACGACATGCGCGTGACCGAGTATCTCGATTATCGCGCGGCGCTGAAGGGCATTCCGCACCGGCGCATCGGCGAACGCGTCGGCGACGTAAAGGAATTGTGCGGTTTGAAGGAAGTGGAGAGCAAACTCATCGGCGCGCTTTCGAAAGGTTACCGGCAGCGCGTGGGATTAGCCGACGCGCTCGTGCATGAGCCGGATTTATTGATCCTCGACGAGCCGACGAGCGGGCTGGATCCGAATCAGATTCGCCAAGTGCGCGACCTGATCAAGAATCTCGGCAAACAGCACACGATCCTGTTGTCGACGCACATTTTGCCCGAAGTCGAGATGACCTGCAGCCGCGTGATCATCATTAACAAAGGCCGGATCGAAGCGTGCGATACGCCGCAGAATTTGCTCACTAATCTGCGCACGGCCGGCGGCGTGACGCTGGAGGCGAAGACGGGCACGGACAACGGCGCGGCCGAGCTGAAAAAAATCAGCGGCGTGCGTGAGGTGAGCGCGTCGGCTGACGACGGCTGGCAGACGTTTTCCCTGCGCGTGGAATCGGGCGCCGACGTGCGCCCGGAGATTTTTCAGCTCGCGCGCCAGCGCAACTGGCAAGTGCGGGAATTGACGGCGCGCAAAGCAACGCTCGAGGACGTCTTCGTCGAGGTCACCCATTCCGACGAGGAATAAGCGATGCGTAAATTCCTCACTCTCTTTTCGCGCGAAGTGACGAGTTACTTCTACTCGCCCATCGCTTACATCGTGCTCGTTTTTTTCCTGCTCGTGAGCGGCGTCGATTTTTATTTCCAGCTCTCGTTCATGAACCAGCGCGCTCTGCAATACTCGGTGCAGGAAGCGTTCTTCAATTCCATCTTCTTCTGGTTCGCCTTTGTGCTGATCTTTCCGCTCATCACCATGCGTTTGTTCGCGGAGGAATTTAAGCTGGGCACGATCGAACCGCTGATGACGGCGCCCGTGCGCGACTGGCAGGTGGTGCTCTCGAAATATTTCGGCGCGCTCTTTTTCTATTTCGTGCTGTGGGTGCCGACGCTTCTCTATTTCCTCATTTTCCAGATGGTCACGAAGCAGCCAGCGGCGAGTTCGAGCGGCGCGTATTGGGGCTCGTATTTAATGCTGCTGTTGCTCGGCATGTTTTACACCTCAGTCGGCTGCCTGGCGTCCGTGCTCACGCGCAATCAGATCATCGCGGCGGTGATTTCGTTTTGCGCGATCACGCTCTTTTTCTTCCTCGGTCTCGTCTCCTTCATCCTGCTGAATGTCAGCTCAGAAGCGCGCCAGTTGCTCGGCTATTTCTCCGCCATTGAGCAAATGGGCACGCTTTCGCGCGGCGAAATCGATACCCGCCCGATCGTGCTGTATGTGAGCATGACGATTCTCACGCTGACGCTGACGTATCAGGCGTTCCAATCCCGCAAATGGCGCGCATGAGCGACGGCGGCCCGAAAAAGATTCGGCGCTGGCAGATTGGCGCGAACGTGGTCATTCAAGTCGCGCTGCTCTTCCTGCTGACGACGATGGTCAACTACTGGGGCTTCGAGCATTACAAGCGGTGGGATTACTCGCGCGACCACCGCTACCAGCTTTCGGACAAAACGAAGCGCGTGCTCGATTCGCTCAAGAGCAAACTGCGCATCACCGTTTTCTTCTCGAATAACACGCCGATCACCGCCGACGTGCAAAATTTGCTCACGGAAATCCAATACGCGGCGCGAGCAAAGGTCGACGTGGAGCAGATCGATCCCGATCGCGATTTCGCGCGCGCGAAGGAGCTGGTGGACAAATACAAAGTCGTCAGCGACGAAAGCCTGCTCGTGCTCGATTACGAAGGACGCAACAAGACGGTGAAAGCGTCCGAGATGGCGGACATCGATCGCAGCGGCGCGGCTTTCGGCGAAGGGCCGCGCGTGACGGCGTTCAAAGGCGAGCAGGTCGTGACGGCGGCGATTCTCGATCTGGTCGAAGGCAAAAAGAATATCGTCGGCTACGTGCTGGGCCACAAGGAACCGGCGCTCACCGACACGCCCACGCTCAACCCGCTGGCGGAGCCGCTCACAACCAGCCCGATCTCGGTGATGAAAACGTTCGTCGAAAACGGCAACGTGAAATTCCAGGAGCTCAATTTGTTCAACGTGCCGGCGATTCCCGCAGACGTACGCGTGGTCATGATTCTCGGCCCGCAATACGATTTCTCCGATCGCGAGATGCAACTGCTGCGCGATTTCTGGAACAAGCAGGGACGCATCCTGGTCCTGCTCGATCCGACGGCGAAGACGCCGAAGCTCTCCGCGTTTCTGAAGGAACTCGGCATCACCGAACAGGACGATCGCTTGATGGCGGTGGTGCGCACGGGCATCGAGGAAATGGCGCGCGTGCGCGACGTGGTCGGCCGTTTTCTACCAGACAGCCCGATCACGAAGAAATTGGCGGATGCGCGCGGCGCATTTTTCGGCGCGACCTGTTCGCTCGGGCTCGAGCAAGCGCGCGTGCAGAGTGCGGGCATTCAACTGCGGCCGCTGGTGCAGGCGGAGAAAGGTTACTGGGGCGAAGTCGATTACAATTCGGATGACCCGGCGAAATTGCAGTTCAATCAGGGACGCGATTTCGCTGAACCGCTCATCATCGCGGCTTCGGTGGAGAACGGCGGCTCGCCGGATGAGCGCGTGCAAGTCAACGCCGCCCGTCTCGTCGTTGTGAGCAACTCCACTTTCGTGCAAGACAGCGCGCTGACACAGGATCAACAGGCGCTCGATTTTGTCGCGGGCAGTCTCGATTGGCTGATGAGCCGCGAGCAATTGATCGGCATCGCGCCGAAAGTGCCGCATCCGCTCACGTTCAGCCTCGACGAAACAGAGCTGCGTAACTTGCGCTGGCTGATTCTGGTGGTGATGCCGCTCATCCCGGCGCTGCTCGGGCTTTTGGTGTGGTGGAAGCGGCGCGCGTAAACCGATGAGAAAAGGCACCACGATTATTCTGCTGGCGATCGTGCTCGCCTTCGGCGCTTACATTAAATTTTACGAGAGCAAACGGCCCAACACGGAGGAAGCGGAGCGACGCGCCGGCAATATCGTCAATTTCGATCGCACCAAAATCAACGGCATCGTCATTCTCAACGGCGACGATCGTATCGAACTCAAACGCGATGGACAAACCTGGCGATTGACGGCGCCGATCGAAGATCTCGCCGACAACGCGCTGGTCGACGGCGTGCTGTCCGATCTCGAAAGCTGGCCGAAAGAGAACACGATCGACGCGAAAGAGATCGCGCAGGATAAGAGCAAGCTCGAAGAATTCGGCTTGGCCAAGCCGAAATTGCGTTTGCGTTTGAGCGGCGAGGAGGCGCCGCCGGAAATCCAGTTTGGCAGCGCCGGCGCGCTCGAAAATCGCCTTTACGTGAAACTGGCGAATCGCAAAGACGTTTATCTTGCTCCGCAAAATATCCGCGATGAGATCTCGAAGAAGGCGGCGGATTTCCGCGATCGGAAGTTAACCAGCACGATGGCGACGCAGGTCATACGCGTCGCGCTCAAGACCGGTCTCGGCGAAATGGAACTGGAGAAGCGCGGCGAGCACTGGGAAATTACGCGGCCGTTGCGCGCGCGCGCCGACGACCAAAAAATAAACGACCTGATCGCGCAGGTCGTGAACAGCCGCATCGCGCAGTTCGTCGCGAACGACAAAGGCGATCTGCATTCCTACGGACTGGCCGAGCCGCGCGGCAGCATCACCATTTTCACCGCCGACGACAAACAAGGCCAGTTGCTCCAGCTCGGCGCCGCGCCCGCAGCCCAAAAGGATGAGGTCTACGCTCGCTTCGCTCCGCGCGGCGGCGTCTACCTGTTAGCCAACAAGATTGAGCAAATTCTCAGTCTCAAACCGAACGATCTGCGCGATCGCCATCTCGTTCGCTTCGATGAGAACCAGCTCGATCGCATCACGATCGACGCGCCGGGCAAGATGAAGACGGTGCTCGCGCGTAAAGGCGAGGATTGGACCATCGACGGTAAGGCGCCGGCGAATAATGCCGAAGTGCGGCGTTTCCTCGACACCATGCGCGACGCTCAGGTGACGCGCTTTGTCGCCGACGTCGCATCGGAATTGCCGAAGTACGGGCTGGATCATCCGTCGCTGGTCGTGACGCTGAGTTCGTTTGCCTCCGAGAATACCGCGGAGTCGAAAGCGGGTGAGGAACCGCTGGCGACGGTCGCGTTCGGAAAAATCGAACGCGAAGAAATTTATGCGCGCGTAGACGACGAGCCGTTCGTGGTGGCGATAAATCGGAAGTTTGTCGACGAGATCGCAGCCGACCCGCTCACCTGGCAGGAGAACGCGATTTTCAAATTCAAGCCGGCGCAGGTGCATCGCCTCGCGGCGACGATCGAACGCGAGCTCGTGTTCACGCGGGACGCGGCGAAGAAATGGACGAGCAGCGCCGGCCCCGTGAATCAAGTGAACGTGGAATCGCTTTTGAACACGCTCACTTCATTGCGCGCGGTGCGCTGGCTCGGGCGCGACGCCGCGCCGGGCGCGTTCGAGCAACCGCAAGCGACGATCGTTTTCACCACCTCGCCGGATGACAAGCAGACGCACAAGCTCGTGATCAGTCGCACCGCCGGCGACGGCATGTGGAACGCGCGCGTCGAAGGACGCGACGGATTTTTCCTCATCAGCAATCCCGATTACAACGCCTTTCGCCTGCCGCTGCTGCAAATGGCACCCGCGCCGAGCCCAGCGCCGCCCACTCCGTCGCCGACCGCGAAGCCCTAGGCGGCGGACGCGGTGTAAATGGTGACGACGCCGCCGGTGAGCGTGTCGGCTGACGCAGCGCAAAAGCCGTTGCCGTTAAGCAGCGCGATCATCTCCGCGCCGCTGGGAAAATTTTCAATGGAATCGCCGAGATAATCGTAGGCCTTTTTTTCGCCGGTGAGTGCGTTGCACAGAATCGGCAGCACATGATGGAGATAAACGCGATAGCCCGCGCGCAGAAGGCGTTGGCGCGGCAGTGAAAAATCGAGGACGAGCAAATGCCCGCGGCGCGTGAGCACACGCCGCATTTCCCGCAACGCCACGCCGTAATCGCGCATATTGCGCAAGCCGAACGCAACGGTGATGGCATCGAACGCGCCCCTCGCGAAGGGCAACGACATCGCGTCGGCTACCTGCGTTGCGCGAACGCCTTTGCGTTTCGCCTGCGCCAGCATTTGCGGCGAGAAATCGACGCCCAGGATTGTGCTCTTAGGCAGCGCGCTCTGGAGAGCGAGCGCGAGATCGCCGCTGCCGGTGGCGAGATCGAGCACGCACGCCGATTGCCACGCGCGCACGATCGCAGTCGCTTTTCGCCGCCACCAGAAATCGCAGCCGGCGCTCAGGAAATGATTCGCCAAATCGTAACAAGGCGCGACGCGATCGAACATCGTGCGAATGCTTGCGGGATCGTGCTGAGAATAATTTCCGGTCGGCAACGGCACACGGTAAAGCGGGAGCGCGCGCTGCAAAGAAGTTCGTTTGCGCGCGGCGTCACTTCTGCCAGCGTTCTGCCGATGCGGATTTTGATCACGAACTACCTCGATGTCGTTTCCTCCTGGTGTTTCTGGGGTGAGACGAGTTGGACGAAATTGAAAGAGCGCTACGAGGGCCGCGTCGAATTCAACTGGAAGATTGCGCTGATGGACGCAGCCGGATTGCCGAAATCGCGCGCGCAGGAGGAATGGTTTTACCAGCGCAGCGGCGTGATGAATCGCGCGCCGTTCATGCTGCGCAGCGATTGGTATGAACCGGTGCTGCCGGAATATCTCGCGCCGAATCTGGTCGCGGAAGCGGCCAGATCACTCGGCGTGACGGACGACCGCGTGCGGGTCGCGATCACCAACGCGACGTTGCGCGAAGGCGCGCCGCGCATTCGCCAGATCGAAATCGCCGCGGAAATTGCGGCCAAAGCCGGCGGCCTCGACCAGGCGAAATTGATCGAACAGGCGAAGGCGCCAGCGACAGAGAAAGCGATCCGCGCGAGCACCGCGGAATTCCACGCGCTGCAGGTTTCGCAACGGCCCACTTTCGTGATCGATTGCGAAATTGGTGATCGCGCGGTCTTCTCCGGCGTGGTAAAGTTCGAGCCTATCGCCGCTACCATTGAATCGATGCTGGAAGACGGAGTCGCTTACGCGACCTGGGCCGCGCATTTCGGCGCGCCGCCTGCTCAATAAAGCCGCTACATTCACCTTGCGACTCTTCGATTGTAGCTTACAACTTGCTCGGTTCGCCCATGGCGGACTCGTCGGCCTGGTCATTCGCAGCCATGCCGAGGTGCGAGTGCCCGGCGTCGATCGGTTCGACGGCGGAATTGCGAAAAATAAATATCGCCGCGCCGATCGCACTCCTGCGCGACCACAAGGAGCTTTGATTTAATCTGCAACCGCAAATTCGTGTAAATGGTCGTATTCGCGCCCGCGAGGTGCGGGTGATCATCGGATCGACCGGCGAGCAATTAGGCGTGCTCAAGCTCTCGGACGCCCTGCGCAAAGCGCAAAGTCTCGGGATGGATCTCATCGAGGTCGCGCCCACGGCCAACCCGCCGGTGTGCAAGATCGTCGACTTCGGGAAGTATCGTTACGACCTCGCCAAGCAGGAAAAGGACAAGCGTTCGTCCGGCACCAAGCTGAAGGAAATTAAATTCCGCGTGAACATCGACGAGCACGATTACATGACGAAAATCCGGCACGGCGAAGAGTTTCTCGACAAGGGAAACAAAGTGCGCGTGCAGCTCCAATTCCGCGGTCGCGAAATGGCGCACCAGGAGTTCGGCATGCAACTGATGGCGAAGGTCAAAGAGGATCTCTCCGGCATGTCGCAGATCGAAATGGAACCGAAGCTCGCCGGCCGCAATATTTCCATGACGCTGTCGCCGCTGCCGGCGAACCGACGCAAACGCCGCTTCGCTCCCATCGAGATCGATGAGGAAGAAGCCGAGAACGCGTCGGTTAACGACGGGGACGAG
The DNA here is from genome assembly GCA_030854105.1 of Verrucomicrobiota bacterium. Lineage (GTDB taxonomy): Bacteria > Verrucomicrobiota > Verrucomicrobiia > Chthoniobacterales > UBA10450 > AV69. The sequence goes on from JALYTV010000042.1 coordinate 7,575, forward strand.
TAAGCGCGCCGGCTACTTCGGCGTCGGCGCGGTATATGGATTATTGCTCTGCGTCGGCATGGGCCGCGCGTTGGGATTCGCGATCGGTCCCGATGGCGTCGGCGTCGGCGTGGTGAAGTTCAGCCGCTTTTCGAGAAACGCTTTGCGCTGCTTCGCCTCGGCGTTGCCGGGTTCCAGTTGGAGCACTTTCATCGTATCCGCGAGCGAACCCTTGAAGTTTTCCTTCAACTGCAGCGCATACGCGCGCAGGTTGTAATACTTCGCTTCTTTCGGCCGCAGCTTGATGAGCTCGTTGTAGTCCGCCAGCGCCTTGTCGGTTTGCTGCAACTGCATCTCGACGTAAGCGCGGCGCTCGAGCGGCTCCGGATCGCCCTTCAATTCTTTCACGACTTCGTTGTAATCCTCCAACGCGTTCTTGTTATCGCCCTTGCCAAGGTAGGCGTAAGCGCGGGAGCGATGCGCGTTCGCCGTGGGCCGCAGCTTGATCGCCTCATTCAAATCAGTGATCGCGCCGTCGTAATTCTTTTTCTTCAAAAATTCAGTCGCTCGCTGGATGAGCGCGATGCCTAAATTCTGTTCGTTACTCTTGTCCTTCGGCTCCGCTTCCACCGCTTTGCGGAAATTGTCGACGGCCTTGTCCCAATTCTTTGCCTTGGAGGCTTCGACCCCTTCCTTCGCGTAACGGTTTCCGGCGGCGCTCCCTTGCGCGCTCGTTGACAATATTACGGCGGCCAGGAAACCCAGCACTGCCATCGTGATTCGTAGATTTTTCATGATGTTTTTTTTTGCCAATGGCGGGCTGACAAATGCGATAAACGGGGGCGCTCTGTCAACTGCTCTGTTGTGTTTCCGTTAATTCGTGGGTCGAGCCTGTCGCGGACTCCACCGCAGCGGCGGATTCGTCGATGCGCATGATGCGGAGCGCGCGACCGCTCGCCTCGTCGACCTCCACCAACGCGCCGCGCAGGCGCACTTCGCCGCTCGCCACCGGAAAAGGCGCCGGCAAATTCGAAATGAAGCGCTGCACGATCGGTTCGACGGCGCGACCGAGCACGGAATTCACCGGCCCACACATGCCCGCATCGCAAAGGAACGCCGTGCCGCCGGGGAAAATCTGCTCGTCCGCCGTTTGCACATGCGTATGCGTGCCGAAAACCGCGGAGACTTTGCCATCGAGAAAACGTCCCAGCGCGATCTTCTCGCTCGTCGTCTCGCCGTGCACATCGACCACGATGATCGGCGTTTCCTCCCGCATTTTTTCCACCGCCGACGCGATCACGGTGAACGGATTCTCCAAAATCGGCAGCATGAACGTGCGGCATTGCACATTGAGCACGCCCACTTTTCCCTTCGCTGTTTCCAGCACGATTGCCCCCTGCCCCGGCGCGCCTTCTGGATAATTAATCGGCCGCAGCAAACGCGGCTCGGTCCCGATGTAACCGACAATATCTTTCTGGTCCCAGATGTGATCGCCCGTCGTGATCACCGAGACGCCCGCGCGCAAAAGATCGATCGTGATCTTGCCCGTGATGCCTCGGCCGCCGGCCGCGTTCTCCCCGTTCACCACGATGAAATCGAGCGCGTATTTCGCCTTCAACTGCGGCAGGCGCGCGATCACGGCGCTGCGCCCCGGCTCGCCAACGATGTCGCCCAGGAAAAGAATCGTTAGCATTCGCCGATCATCGTATTAATGATCGCGAAGTCCAGATGCTACGCTGCCGTTTCCTGATCGCGCTGGCTGTGATTCTTGGCGCGCCCTTTTCCCTCGCGGAGAACCTGAGCCCGCTGGCTGCGAAACCGAATTGGTCCTGGCTCGGGCGTTATCAGCGCACCATCACGCACGACGAATTCGTGCATTTGCTGAACGACGTTTACGCGACGCGCGGCTACGACGATTTGATTCAGGTGGCCGAAAGCGAAGCGCGGATTCGCAAGGAAGAAGGGAGCGACGATTTCTTCGTTCTCCAATTCGCCGCCCAAAAGCCGCGCCGGCAGCCGCCGCATTTTTGGAAGCTGCTCGATAAGCCGTCGCCGCGCGCGACAAAAAAACATCCGCTGGCCGGCTTGCAGATCGCGCTCGATCCCGGCCATCTCGGCGGCGCGTGGGCAAAAATGGAAGAGCGTTGGATGAAAGTCGGCGATCAGCCGCCGATCGAAGAAGGCGAAATGACGTTGCGCGTCGCCAAAATTCTCGCGCCCAAATTGCGCGCGCTCGGCGCCGAAGTTTTCTTCGTGCGCAGCAAAGAGGAACCAATCACGCCGAAGCGGCCCGACGATTTCCGCGAACTGGCGAAAACAATCCTGGCGAAGAACGGCGTGAGCCAGCCGCCGGAGAATTACGCCGGCCCTGATGACGCCGCGAAAGAGAAGTCGATCAAATGGCAGAGCGAAATTCTCTTTTATCGCCAGAGCGAAATTCGCTATCGCGGCCGGCGCGTGAATGAATTTCTCCAGCCGGATGCGGTGCTCTGTTTGCATTTCAACGCCGAGGAATGGGGCGATCCGAATAATCCGACGCTGATCGATCGCAATCATTTTCACGTGCTCATCAACGGCTCGTATTTGCCGGATGAAATTGAACAGGACGATCAGCGTTATGAAATGATTCGTCGTTTGCTCAGTCGCGTTTATGGCGAAGAAGCGCCATTAGCCGACGCGATGGCGGCGACATTCGCGCGCGAGACGGGATTGCCGCCATACGTCTACACGCGCGACACGGTGAAGAAAATCGGCACGAGCGGTTATGTCTATCTGCGAAATCTATTGGCCTCGCGCGTCTTTCGTTGCCCGGTCGTTTACTTCGAGCCCTACGTGATGAATAGCCACGAAGGTTTCGCGCGCATGGAGGCCGGCGATTACGACGGCACGCGCATGTTCAACGGCGTCGCGCGTAAAAGCATTTTTCGCGAATACGCGCAAGCCGTCGCCGACGGGCTCGCGGAGTTCTGTCGCGAAAAACGCGTGCGACAGTAGGTGGTTCGCGCTCTCCGGGCGCGAATCCAACCGCGCTCGGAGAGCGCGGTCCACCTCGGTGCTCCGCTCAGCGCAGTCGGTCCATAGCCGACGCGATGTCGGCCATGGTGACGTCGCGCGAAAGCTGCGCCTCGCCGATCTTCGGCGTCACCACAAATCGCACCGCGCCTTCCTCGAACTTTTTATCGCGCCTGAGCGCGTCGTCTATTTTCGCGCGCGAAACGTTCGGTGGTAAGCGCGTCGGCAAATCAAATTTCGCCAGCAGCGCGATAATTTCGTCGCGCTCGCTCGAGGCGAGCCCAGCGCATTTTACGGAAACGCCGGCGGCGGCGACGATGCCGAGGCTGACGCAATCGCCGTGCGGAATCGCGTAGTCTGACGCGCGCTCGATCGCGTGGCCGACGGTATGCCCGAAATTCAGCAGCGCCCGCACGCCACTCATTTCCCGTGCGTCAGCCGACACGATCTGCGCTTTGATGCGAATGTTACGCGCGATTAACGCAACCCAATCGTTAGCCGACCCGCTCTGCAACGCGCGGAACATTTCCGCGTCGCGAATAATCGCGTGCTTGATGATTTCGGCGTAACCCTGGCGCAGTTCGCGCGCCGGCAGCGAGGCGAGACAATCGACATCCGCGATCACCAGCGCTGGCTGATGCGTGGTGCCGAGCATGTTTTTTCCCGCGGCCAAATTGACGCCGTTCTTGCCGCCGATCGCGCTGTCTACCATCGCGAGCAACGTCGTGGGCACCTGCACATGCGGAATGCCGCGCTGAAAAATACTCGCGATAAAACCGGAGATATCGCCCACGAGCCCGCCGCCCACGCCGACGACGATCGACTTGCGATCGCAACCCGCGCTTACCATCGCGTTGCTGACGCGCTCGATTTCCGCGATCACTTTCGATTTTTCGCCGGCCGGCAAAACGAATTTCTCGCAGTCGAAACCGCGGAGGCTCTGCGACATCGTGTCGGCAAAAAGTCGATCAGAGGTTTCATCAAAAATCAGCGCGACGCGCGTGGCTGATGAAACGAGCAATTCTCCCGCGCGCGCCAGCAGCCCGCGCCCGACATGCGCGCGATAAGAAAAGCCGTCGCCGTTGATCTCGATTATCTCTGAGTTCACTTGACAGTCTCCGGCCGAAGTTTTTGTATATTAAGCATGGCCGATTCCACCGATCCGATTCCTCCACCAGTGCCGCCGCCGAGCAATCCCGCGACGACGGGTCTGCCGTCAAACGTCGCCGCTGCGCTCGCCTGTTTCCCGCTCATCGGCGGCATCATTTTCTATATTTTGGAGAAGCGCGATAACTTCGTGCGCTTTTACGCGATGCAATCGATCATCTTCGGCGCCGGGTGGCTCGTCTTCAACATCGCGTCGGCTATCATCCGAAGCATCCTTTGGTCGCTGCCGATCGTCGGCCATTTTTTCGGCGTGCTCTGGACGATTGCGGCGGCGATCATTCAACTTGGCCTCTTCGTGCTGATGGTGATCGCGATGATCAAAGCGCTGAGCGGTGCGCGCTGGGATATTCCTTACGTCGGCCCGATCGCGCGCAAGCAAGTCGGCGAAGCGTAAAAAATCAGACGAGCATTTTCACCACGATCTCCGTCAGCACTAGCTGCGGATCGAGTTGGCTGGTGACGAGTTGAACATTCGCGCGCAGGCAAGCTTCGAGCGCGTCGACTAATTTCGCCGTCTCGAAGCGGTGCGCGTTCATGGCCGCGAGGCCGAGGACGTAGCCGTTGATGCCGCCATCTTTTTTGCGCGGCAAATGTTCCGTCGCTTCTGCCGGCAGGCGATTGAGCGAGGAGATGAAATTGAACGGCGCGGTAGGTCGCGACAGGCGGTGGCGTTCCATTAGATCTTTCGCCAGCAGGAGATTGCGAATGGTCGGCAGCAAGGTCGCGAGCAAAATGCCGATCGCGCTCTCGCCTTGATCGAGCAGCGTGCGGACGAGATTGAGCGCAGTCGTGACGTCGCGGCGCGCGAGCGCGTTGCCTAGCTCAAAAATGACGCCGGCGCGCGAGACCGGCACGAGCTCGCGCACTTGCTCGAGCGTGATCGTGCTTTCTGGCGCATAGAGCGAAAGTTTCTCGAGCTCGTTCGCGACCGCGCGCGCGTCGCCGCCAGTGGAGAGCACGAACAGCTCCAGCGCTTCCTCATCGAAACGCAGTCCGCGCTTCTTCGCTTCCGCGCGCACAATTTCGCCGGCGTTTTCCTCCCAGCCGCTGCGATTCAAATCCGGCTCCTCGAAAACTTCGACTTCGGCGATTTTCGAAAGCGTTTTGTAAAATGAGCGCCGCTTGTCCGGATCGACCGCGCTCAGCAAAAAGGTCACGCCGTCAGCCAGCCCGCTCGTGAGCAAATCGCCCAATTCCTCGAGCGGCTCGAGCACGCTGGCGGATTTTCCTTTCACGTCGTCGGAGAGAAAATTCGCGCTCTTGAGCCAGACGAGTTTGCCGCCGCCGAAAAAGGGCAGCGTTTGCAGCGCGGCGATGGTGGAACGAATCGCCGTCGCCGCGCCGTCCACGTTATCCGCCGCGCCGTCGATCGTATCCAAGCCGAATTCGCCCGCTTCCGCCGGCGCGAGTTTTTGCGCGAGCTCAGCGGCTTCGCGCTTCACCGCCGCGTCATCGGAACCGACGAGGGCATGAATAGCGGACGTCGTCGCCGGTTTGGTTTTTGCTTTCGCCATTGTCGCGATTGTAGCCGGGCCCGCTGGCCGCGGCAGCGAAAAAGATTTGTAGGGCAGGCGCTCCCGCCTGCCGGCACGCGCGCGGTGGCAAGCGACGCGCTTGCCCTACAGTGACTGACCTTCGCAGTCCGTCGCACGGAGAACTTTCAACCGCCGTGGGCTTGTTGCAAAGTCGTGCCGAAATTGTGCGATGCGTCCTCGCGGAAGCGTTCTTCCAGCACCGACGTGGTGGCAAATTTCCCCGCGTAATAACGAGACCGCGCGATCTCAAAGGGCTGATGGCGCGCGAGCGCGTCGATGAACGCAAGGAAGCTGGCGTGGTCGGCCAGCGCGAGAAAACGCACCAGCCGCTCGGATTCGTTGTAGAAAAGTTCCACGTTATCATTCGGCGGTCGCTTGAACGCGAGCAGCTCCGCGAGCGGGATGAGCGCTGTGATCGCTTCCGTCTGCGGTCGCGCGAGGTAGCCCCGGGCGCGCTGAAAACTTGCCTGCGCCTGTTTCGAGATGAACTGCGCGAGCCCTTCATCGAGCCAGCACGGAATACCGTCAGCATAAAATCGATGCATCACGAGATGCACGATCTCATGCCCGAGCGAGTTGTTCGAAAATTTGAAACGCGGATCGCGCTGGATGAACAGGCTGCCGTTGGAGTGAATGCCGCCGGTCCATTTCTCCAGCTCGCCCGCTCCCTGGAACGCCGCCCAATCTTCCGGCGTCTCAAAAATATAAATGTGCGATTTCGTATCGCCGGAAGGCGGCTCGCGTTCGAGTTCTTTCGCCACCACGCGGTAATGAAACTCCGCTTCCACCGCTACTGGATTCGCCACGTAGCTGTGCACGTAATGATAAATGAAATGCTCCGATTCCGCGTGCTTCCATTGCTCGGGATGAATCGCCAGCGCCTTATCTCCCAGCGGATTCGGATCCTGCTGGCTCAATTGCGCGAACGGCACCTCGACCAACGGCCCGTCGTTAGCCAGCGCGCTCTGGGCGAGGAGGAAAACAGGGAACCACCAGCGGATCATGCTCTGGAAGAGAGCTAATTGCGTGCGAGGAAATCACGTGGATGCGCCTCGCTGTAGCGGCAGTCGCTGGCTGCCGCCATGCTGCGACCCCCTCCGACCGCGGCTACAATGGAATAATGGATCTTATCGTCGTCGCTGCCGCGCTAAACACGCGAACGTCGCCGGCCGTTGTTGCGCGTATATTTCACCGGACGCTTTTTCGGCTCGATCTTGGCGAGGCCGGTGCCGTTTTTCACTTCCATGATTTGATCGCGCAATAAGGCGGCGCGCTCGAATTCCAGATTCGCCGACGCGCGCTGCATCTCGTCTTCCAGTTCGCGCAACAGTTCCGTGAGGGTGAAGTCGCCGCCGGCTTCGTTGATCACCGACGACGCGATCTCGCGACCGCGCAGAACGGTGTGCAGACTTTCCTGCACCGCGCGCCGCACCGTCTGCGGCGTGATGCCGTGCTTCTCGTTGTATTCGCTTTGCTTGCCGCGGCGATATTCGGAAATCGAAATCAAGCCCTGCATGCTTTGCGTAATCGTGTCGGCAAAGAGCACGACCTCGCCGTTGACGTGACGCGCGGCGCGGCCGGCGGTCTGAATCAGCGACGTTTGCGAACGCAGAAAGCCTTCCTTGTCGGCATCGAGAATGCAGACGAGCGAAACTTCCGGCAGATCGAGCCCTTCGCGCAGCAGATTGATGCCGACGAGAATATCAAAGTCGGCCGCACGCAGGCCGCGCAAAATTTCCACGCGTTCGATGGTGTCGATGTCGCTGTGCAGATAACGCACTTTGAGTCCGACATCGCGCAGGTAATCCGCGAGATCTTCGGCGGTGCGCTTCGTCAGCGTGGTGACGAGGACGCGTTCCCGCTTTTCCACGCGCTCACGGCAAAGCTCGATGGTGTCGTCAATCTGCGACTTGAGCGGACGAATAGTAATGCGCGGATCGAGCAGGCCGGTCGGGCGAATGATTTGCTCGACGACGAGCGGCTTGCCCGGGGTGCTCGTGTCGAATTTCTCCGGCGGTTCATCGGTATGACTGACGACTGCGTTTTTGTTGCTCTTGCCTGGCAGAATGAACGGCACCGCTTCGTCGATGCTGATGCGCTCGCGTTTGTGCGGGAAATAACCGGCGTTGCCGACGACGCTGTTTTGAATCTCGAACTCTGCCGGCGTGGCGCTGACATAGAGCAACTGATTCGCGCGCGTCATGAATTCCTTAAAATTGAGCGGCCGATTATCGAGCGCGCTCGGCAAACGGAACCCGTAATCAACCAGCACGGTCTTGCGCGAACGATCGCCCTCATACATGCCGCCGATTTGCGGGATGGTGGCGTGCGACTCATCGATCACGAGCAGGAAATCTTCGGGGAAAAAATCGAGCAGCGTAAACGGCGTCGAGCCCGGGGCGCGACCGCTAAGATGCCGCGAATAATTTTCAATGCCGCTGCAAAAGCCCATTTCCTGCAACATTTCGAGGTCGTATTCGGTGCGCATCTTCAGACGTTGCGCTTCGAGCAATTTCCCCTGCCCTTCCAAAACTTTGATGTGCTCGTCGAGCTCGACGCGAATGGTGGTCAGCGCGCGATTCAATTTATCCGCCGGGGTGACGAATTGTTTCGCCGGGAAAAAGGTGATGATGCTCAACGCCTCGATGGCGTGACCGGTGAGCGGATCAAAGCGCGTGATGGCGTCAATCTCGTCGCCAAAAAATTCCAGGCGCACCGCTTCGTCATCGGCGGTGGCGGGAAAAATCTCGACGACATCGCCACGGACGCGAAAACGTCCGCGTGAAAAAGCCATGTCGTTGCGTTCGTAAAGCATGTCGACGAGACGACCGAGCACGGCTTCGCGGCTCATTTTTTGCCCGCGCTTTACCGTGAGCAACATGCGCTGGTAATCTTCCGGGGCTGTGACGCCGTAAATGCACGATACGCTGGCGACGACAATGACATCGCGTCGGCTAAGGAGCGCGCTGGCTGCCGACAGGCGCAGGCGTTCGATCTCTTCGTTAATGGACGAATCCTTTTCGATGTAAGTGTCGGAGCGCGGGATGTACGCTTCCGGCTGATAGTAATCGAAGTAGCTGACGAAATATTCGACCGCGTTGCGCGGGAAGAATTGTTTGAACTCGGAGTAAAGCTGGGCCGCGAGCGTTTTGTTGTGCGAAATGACGAGCGTGGGGCGATCGAGTTCGCGCACGACGTTGGCGACGGTGAATGTTTTTCCCGAACCGGTCACGCCGAGCAGCGTTTGATGGCGATTTCCGGCCGCGATCGATTTGCTCAATTTGGCGATCGCCTGCGCCTGATCGCCGCGCGGCTGGTAGGTCGATTCGAGCTGAAAATTCACCGGCAAACCTAGCATCGCTGTGGGCTTGCGGAAAGGAATGCGCAGCGTCACAAAAGTTCACAGACGAGGCGTAAATCCTGCTATAAAAATAATTCGCGGAACTTCTTCGCACCCTCAGGGTTGGAAGGTCAAGGCATGAGAAACGTTTTTGGTCGGCTAATCTTACTGCGTCTCGCGGGCATCGCGTTTGCCCTCGTTCTCACCGGCACTCCCGCGCACGCGATTGATTTAAATGGCAACGGCATGAGCGACATCTGGGAAGCGCTCTACCACGCACAAGCGCTCAGCCCCACAGCGGATTCCGACGGCGACGGCCTCACTAATCTACAGGAAAGTATCGCCGGCACCGACCCGCTGAACGCGTCGTCTACGTTCAAAATCACAAAAATCGACGTCAGCGGCGGCAACGTAACCGTGCACTGGCCATCAGTGGTGGGAAAACGTTACCAGCTTGCCACCAGCACCGACCTGCAAACTTGGACGCCGTTTGGCAATCTTCTCCCAGGAACCGGCAGCGACCTGATTGTCTCCGTGTCGCAGTCCTCGTTGCCCACCTATTATCACGTCACGGTCTCGAACGTCGATACCGACGGCGATGGTCTGAGCGATTGGGAAGAAGTCCAGCTCGGACTTGATTCAAACAAGGCAATGTCCGATGGCGTAAACAACGACTACAATAGAGTAGTTGCCGCGCTCCAGGCTGCTTCCACTACCGTATCCGTCGCGGAGACGGAGCCTACGCTCTCGCAAGACGGAATGGCTCCCGGCAGCTTTACGATCACGCGTAACGGGCGTCTTGATCCTATTACGGTAACTTACACTCTCACCGGGACAGCCGTCTCCGGAGTCGACTACCAGCCCTTAGCCGGCGCGATTACGCTACCTTTTGGTTTTGCACCTGCGGTTGTCCAAGTCACTCCGATCGCGGGCAGCACTAGTACGCGAACACTGGCGCTCCACCTCAACGCCGGCTCCGGTTACCAACTTGGGAACCCGTCGACCGCCAACATGAATATCCCGCCCACGCCGGCGGGAACGCAGGTCGTGCAAGATATCTGGACCGGTATTTCGGGGACGCAAGTTTCTCAGATCCCGCTGGCTACGACCCCGACGTCATCGCGCTTGCTAAACACCCTGGAAAACCCGAGCGGCGCTCCCCTTGGCACAAATTACGGCACCCGCATTCGCGGATATTTTACTGCGCCGACTACGGGTAACTATACGTTCTGGATCGCCAGCGCTGATCAAAGCGAGCTTTGGATTTCGGACAGCGATCAACCCGCGAGTTTAACCAAGCGAGCGTTCGTCAGCGGCGCGACTACGTCGCGGCAGTGGAATAAATACCTCGAACAGCAATCGCGTTTACTCGCGTTGAACGCCGGGCAGAAATATTACTACGAGATTTATCAGAAGAACGGCGGTTCGCCGGAGAACCTGGCGGTCGGCTGGTTAAAGCCGGGTCAGACTGGAACCGCCCCTTCTGAAATCGTCGGTGTTACGGCAAGCACTGTCGCACCTTACATCCCAATCGTGCATCTCGCCGATGGCTCCACTCTTTACTTCGCGAACCTCGTGCCGCAGGTCGGAGTTATATCCACCGCTTCAGGCTCCGCCACGCTGCAACTGTCACAGGATGAGGCCAGCTCGATACTTCGCTTTAGCTATACCAATCTAAGTAGCGGAATATCGGGCGAACACATTCACGGGTTGGCTTCTCCCGGCCAATCGGGTTCCATCCTTTTCGACATCGACACCGCGACGCCTCAGGCGGACGGTTCGTTTCTCTGGACGTTCACTCAAGTCGCCTCTTACTCGCCGTCGGATATTGCCGGGTTCATCAAATCCGGCCTGACGTATCTGAATGTGCACACCGCGAATTATCCATCAGGTGAAATTCGCGGCCAATTTTCGCATTCTTCCGGCACGAATACCTTCACCGCTCCGAGTCCTGCCCCCGTCCTTCCCGTCGGTCCCGCCAACGCCCAGGACGCCGCGCGTTTTCTCACTCAGGCAACCTTCGGTCCTTCTTCCTCTGGCTTGGCAGCTTTGCAGAACCCGGGAGATTTCACCACCTACCTCAATCAGCAATTTGCGATGGCTGCGACGCTCAGTGCTCCCCGCGAAGACGCCAATGTCGCGGCATTGCCTTCTGGAACAAACCCGTCGAATGCCCAGTTCCAGGAAGCCTGGTGGAAGACGGTGCTGACTGCGCCCGATCAACTACGTCAGCGGGTGGCTTGGGCATTGAGTCAGATCCTCGTTGTCTCGGCAAATGGCAACAGCATGGGAAACAACCCTGAAGCGATGGCCGTCTACTGGGATCTACTTACCGCCGACGCCTTCGCTAACTTCCGACAAATACTGCAGGACGTCACTTTGAACCCAGCGATGGGCGATTTCCTCGACATGGTTCATAATGACAAGCCGAATATTGCGCTGGGAACTGAGCCTAACGAAAACTACGCGCGAGAGATCAACCAGCTTCTCAGCATCGGCCTCAATCGCTTGAATCCTGACGGCTCGCTGGCTCTGGACAACAACGGCC
>JALYTV010000113.1 GCA_030854105.1 Verrucomicrobiota bacterium
CCTCTGCCTGCTAATACGGCAAACGAACTCCGGCTGCTGTGGTTGTCGTTACTAAGTCAGACGCGACCGGGAAGGGCAGATCAAAAGACCGTCCCCTTGTTTCGCTGCTTTCTTTACGCTCGGGCGGCTAATGGAGGAAAATCTTCCGGCGAGGTTCCTCCTGACGCTCCCAAATACCTTCGCTTTCGACAATTTGGTAAAATAATCGAGATTTTACGTCGATGTCCAGAACGCGAGGGGATTGCGCGGGCTGAACTAATCGGTTGCCTACGGCGTGAAGTGCGAGCCTTGCGCTTATCTCTATCTCAGCGCTAGAGGGGAGAATAGGGGTCAGTCCCACCTTTTGCAATTTGTGATCGGCGTGGGCGATGTGCGAGAGCTACAAAAAGGAAACGCTGAGGCAGCCTCGCATTAATTTGCAAAACATGAAGACTTGCCGGTATCCGTATTCCAGCGCCACGCCAACTCCGCCGCCGAATCAGGTAAGCCAGCCGGTATTTAACCCGGATGGCGGGACGTTCTCCGGCAAGAGCGGAAGTGAAATAGGGTCGGTTCCGCCTTTTACAATTTGTTCTCAACCAAGGCCGGATGAGGTAGCTAAAGAGGTGGAATGCTGCGGCAGCTTCGGATCGAATTTGAAGGGGGCGATGTCGATGAGTTGACCGCCTCCGTGGTCAGATGGACACGTTCGGCGGGAACCAGAGCGGTCGCTCCGAAGCGTGAGCTTCGGGTATGATCCGCTGAGGATGCGTAAAGCGGGCGAGTGGCACCGCGACCACGTATCTGTATTACGACTCCGAAAGCTTTCGCGAGCAGGGCGGCTGGAAGTGATCGAGGAAGGTCCTCTCACATTAGCGACAGCGAGGTCTCGAGACGAAATGGTTCTTGGCCCAGCACGGTTGATTGAGCCAAGCCGATACTTTATCGTTCTAGCTTTCATATGCGGATCGACAAATACACGCAGAAAATGCAGGAGGCTTTGCAGTCGGCACAGGAAATGGCCGCGCGCGACCAGCATTCGGAAATCGGGAACGAACACTTTTTGCTGGCGCTGCTCGACCAGAGCGACGGCGTGACGCGCCCGTTGCTGGAGAAGATCGGAATCACAGCCGACGCGCTCAGGGCGCGGTTGACGGCGGAGCTGAGCCGGCGTCCGCGGGTGAGCGGCGCGAGTTCCGATGTGCGCATTTCGAACGAGCTGCGCCGCACGCTCGATGATGGCGAAAAGGAGATGGCGAAGCTGAAGGACGAGTACTTGAGCGCGGAACATTATCTCCTCGCGCTGGCGGCCGAAGACAACGCGACGTCGAAGATGTTGCGAGAGCTCGGCGCGACGCCGGACAAACTGATGCAGGCGTTGCAACAAGTGCGAGGGTCGCAGCGCGTGACCGACCAGAATCCGGAAGGAAAATACCAGACGCTGGAAAAATACGGGCGGGATCTGACGCAGTTGGCGCGGCGGGGCAAGATCGATCCTGTCATCGGACGCGATAACGAAATTCGTCGGGTGATGCAGGTGCTTTTGCGCCGGACGAAAAATAATCCGGTGCTCATCGGCGAGCCCGGCGTGGGCAAAACCGCGATCGTGGAAGGGCTCGCGCGGAGGATCGTGTCGGGTGACGTCCCGGAGTCGTTAAAAAACAAGCGGGTCGTCGCGATGGATATCGGCTCGATGATTGCGGGCGCGAAATTCCGCGGCGAATTCGAAGATCGGTTGAAGGCGTTTCTCAAAGAAGTCACCGACTCGCAGGGCGAGGTCATTCTCTTCATCGACGAGCTGCACACCATCGTCGGCGCGGGCGCAAGCGAAGGCGCGGTCGACGCGTCGAACATGCTCAAGCCGCAACTCGCGCGCGGCGAATTGCGCACCATCGGCGCGACCACGCTCGACGAATATCGCAAATACATCGAGAAGGACGCGGCGCTGGAACGACGTTTTCAGCCGGTGATGGTGAACGAGCCGAGCGTGGAAGACACGATCGCGATTCTGCGCGGATTGAAGGAACGCTACGAAGTGCATCATGGCGTGCGCATCACCGACGCGGCGATCGTGGCCGCAGCGGTGCTGTCGCATCGTTACATCAGCGATCGTTTTTTGCCGGATAAAGCGGTCGACCTGGTCGACGAAGCCGCGTCGCGCTTGAAGATCGAGCTCGATTCCATGCCGACGGAGATCGACGTCATCGAGCGCGAAATCATGCAGCACGAGATGGAGCGGCAGGCGTTGAAGAAGGAGAAGGATGCCGCTAGCAAAGAGCGGCTGCAGAAATTGGAAAAAGAACTCGCGAGCCTGAAGGAAAAATCGTCCGCGTTAAAAGCGGAATGGCAAAAGGAAAAGGCGGAGATCGGCGCGCAGGCGAAAGTGAAAGAGGAACTCGAAGCCGCGCGCATCGAGCTCGAGCGGGCGCAGCGTCGCGACGAACTCGCGAAAGCGAGCGAAATTCAGTACGGGCAAATTCCCGAGCTGGAGAAGAAGCTCGCCCAGGAAAGCGCGAAAGCGAAGAAGGACGACGCCAGGCCACGCTTGTTGCGCGAGGAAGTCACCGACGAAGACATCGCGCAGGTGGTTTCGAGTTGGACGGGCATTCCGGTGTCGCGTTTGCAGGAAGGCGAGCGCGCGAAATTGGTGCGTCTCGAAGAGCATCTGCATCAGCGCGTCATCGGTCAGAACACGGCGATCACTGCGGTCGCGAACGCGGTGCGCCGTGCGCGCGCCGGTTTACAGGATCCGAATCGTCCGATCGGGTCGTTTATTTTTCTGGGGCCGACCGGTGTTGGTAAAACGGAACTCGCGCGTGCGCTCGCGGAATTTTTGTTCGACGACGAGGACGCGATCATCCGCATCGACATGAGCGAATACATGGAGAAACACACCGTCGCGCGGTTAATCGGCGCGCCGCCGGGCTACGTCGGCTACGAGGAAGGCGGGCAGCTTTCCGAAGCGGTGCGACGCCGGCCGTATGCGGTGGTGTTGTTCGACGAGATTGAAAAGGCGCACGCGGATGTTTTCAATGTGCTGCTGCAGGTGCTCGATGACGGTCGCATCACGGACGGGCAGGGGAGAACGGTCGACTTCAAGAACACCGTCATCATCATGACGTCGAACATCGGGTCGCAGTTCATCACCGGCGACGCGAATGCCGAGGAGCGCGAAGGGCGCGTGCTGGAAGCGTTGCGCTCGCATTTCCGGCCGGAGTTTTTGAATCGCGTCGACGAGATCATCATCTTCGATCGACTGACGGAGGATGACCTGAAGAAGATCGTGGAGATTCAACTGGCGCGGCTGACGCAGCGGCTCGAGCAGCAGAAAATCACGCTGGAGTTGAGCGACAAAGCGAAAGCGTTCATCGCGCGCGCGGGCTACGATCCCGTTTACGGAGCGCGGCCGTTGAAGCGGGCGATTCAAAACGACATTCTCAACCCGCTCAGCCTTGATCTGCTGGATGGAAAATTCAGCGACGGCGCGACCATTCGCGTCGATGACAAGGGCGGCAAGCTTGTTTTCTCGAGCGCAGATCGGGCTGGCTAAGATTTTTGCATTGAACAGCAGCCAGAGCGCGCTGTCTGATGGAGCATGACTATCAAATTGACCGCTTTAGCGATCGTGGCCGCTTTCGCCGCGACGGGTGCCTTTGCCGCTGACAAAGCCGCTTGTTGCGCCGCCGGGGGCAAAAAGGTCGCGAACAATGGCAAAATGCAGTGCGCCTCCTTCGACAAGATGTCGCTGACCGCCGGCCAGAAAAGCAAACTGGAAGCGTGGCAGAATGAATGCATGAAGGCCGGCTGCACGAAAGAGAGTACGACCGCGTTCATGACGAAGGCGAAAGGCATTCTTTCCGCCGAGCAATACGCCAAGCTAAAGTCCGCCTGCGCCAAACCGGGCAGCAAAGCCTAGGCGTTTGCCGCCAGCAATTTTGAGATCGCGCCGGGAGAAATTCCGGCGCGATTTTTTATTGGTCGAATCCCGACGAGCTAATGACTTTGCCGTCGCGAATGAGCAGGCTGTGCGTCTTCGCGGTACGACCCGTGACGCCGCTGTTGAAGATCACGAGGTAACCCCGCAAATGCTGGCCGCCGCCGCCGGGCAATTCCGCCGGCTTCGGTTCCCCCTGGAAATCGATGGTGGATGATTCGGGCGCGGCCGCATGCACCCAGGTCGTGACGATCGCTTTGTAATCGGCCGGATAATTTCCGAAAGGTAACGCGGGCGGTGGTGGCGGAGTCGCCGCCGCGACGGCCGCTTCCGTTTTGGCCGGCGCTGGTGCGACGGCAGTAGTGCTCGCCGTCGCTGGTCGGCTCTCGACTTTCGTTCCGGAAAGCGCGGCCTCCAGCACCGCGGCGAGACGCCAGCCGGCTTTGTGTAATTCCATGCCGACGACTTTCGCGGCGAAATCACGATAGCCGGTATCGATCTCGACCGCGTCGCCCTTGGCGGACTTCGCGCCATCTTTCTCCTGCGGATTCATATGATCAAAGTGCAGCCGCGTGTGAGCTTCGCGCGCCAGCGGCATGATTTCGTTCGCCCATTGTTCCGCCCACGTTTTCGGTGCGCCGGGCGTCTTCCAGTTCGCAGGCTCGGTCGTGGAATATTCGTCGATGATTTTCTTCGTCGGTGCCGCGTAGGTGGCTTCGCGCATCTCTTTTTTCACTTCGTCAGGCGTCCCGATCACCAGTTGGCGCACGGCATCCGAATCCCAGAAACCGTGGAGCGAATGATAAAAATGCGGCGGATGCGTCGGGGTCGCGCGCTCGAGTAAAGCGAGCGTATTCCCGCCTTGATCGGCCAGGGCGTCGTGGTCTTGATCGGGATTCACCGACGCGCCGGCGGCGTTGAAATATTCCGCGCCCACGTGCAGCGGCTGATGAATGTCGCCGAGAAAATGCGCGAGCAGAATCACCGCGACTGGCTTCGTGATCTTGCGCGGATTATCCGCCGGGATCGTGCCGTCTAAAACCCCGATGCAATACGGGATCGCGTGCACAATGTCCCAGTTGCCGCGCCCCACTTTCCCATCCGCGTATTTCTCGTTCCCGGCCACCGGCACGTCGGTGTAATGCATCCAGTGATGCGAAGGATTGCCGCCGTCCTCATGCGTCGGTTCATTCGCCCTCCAGAAATCGTGCAGTTGGCGAGTGATTTCCGGATGATCGGGCAACTTGAACGCGCGCGGATCGTCGGGGCCTTTTTTATCCCAGCGCTTAATCTCGTCGGGGATATTGGCGGCGCGCTCCAAGGTAAGCCCGTCGATGAGCTGGGTCACTTTCGCGCCGGCCGGAGTGCCGGCGAGACGACGA
>JALYTV010000114.1 GCA_030854105.1 Verrucomicrobiota bacterium
GGCTCGCGCCGGCGAAGTAAAATTTTTGCTGGGCAAAATCGATGATGCCCCAATTCATCCCGAGGACGTCCAGACCCAGGACACCGGCCAGTTTGCCGTGCGTGTAATCGTAGCCGGCGAAGCGGGTGACGAACACGGTCGGCGTGCGGATCGGCACGCCGGCAATCTTAAATGTCTTCGTGCCTGCGAAATCAGCGTCGATCATGGTGCCGGCGGCATCGATTTGGCGAACGTTCCGCCGTCCCCACCCTTTCGCCCCGGCAACTTTCGCGAAACGGACGTCCAAGACCGAAATCTGCGCTCCGGTATCCAAGGCCATCTCCGCCGGAACGCCATTGACTTCCGCATGGACGATGAAGGAGCCGGAAGGAGTTTCGGAGAAAGGCGCGGCAGCCATCCCCAACGAGTTCAATACCGCCAGATTTGGCGTACGTCCCTTGCCGGGAGGGCGCAAATAAAGACGCCGGTTGGGAAGGTCGATCACGGCGTGGTTTTTCTTCAGGAAACCGCGCCCGATGTATCCCTGGCCGGCAAAGCGACCAAAGAAAATCGGCGCGCCATTTATCTGCACGTTGCCCATCACCACCGACTTGGCCATCCCATGGCCGACCACAGTGCGAACCCCATTCGCGCTGACCATCATGTGGCCGACTTTCTCCGGCGTAATTTGTAGAGCGGAGGGGTTGATGCTGACGGTAATGCCTGGCGCTCCGCAACCCGTGTCCAGGAGCAAGTACATCTTATGGCCGTTGATCTGCGCGGGAACCAGGAGACGGTTCCGCCCTGAAGTAATCAAATCGACCGAGCCGTAACCATCCCGCCGCAAAACATCCAGCGAGATGGGAGAGCGCGCCGTCGCGCTAGCGAAAGCCATGACCGACAAACACAATATCAGAAGGCAGCGAGCAGGCGTGTTCACAAAGGAGGGATTAGTCGGGAAAGAATTCGTTGTCGAGTTCTAGACCGCGACTTCCGCTACGCAGGAGCGGTGGATCTCCTCGAGAATTTCGCGTAGGCCGTAGCGGAATTTCCACGTCGGGAAATGCGCCTGGAATTTGCGCACGTCGCTGATCCACCAGATGTGATCGCCGATGCGGTTGTCCTCTTCGTATTTCCACGACAGTTTACGGCCGCTGATTTCCTCGCAGAGCGCGATCGCTTCCAGCATCGAGCAATTGCTAAAGCGGCTGCCGCCGATGTTATAGACTTCGCCCGCGCGCGGCGCGTCGATGAAGGCGGCGAACGCTTCCACGAGATCGAAGCTGTGAATGTTATCGCGCACCTGTTTGCCTTTGTAACCGAAGACGCGATAGGGCCGGCCGCTCATGCAGCACTTCATTAAGTAAGAGAGAAAACCGTGCAGCTCGGCGCCGGCATGCGCGGGTCCGGTGAGGCAACCGCCGCGGAAGCAAACCGTCGGCATGCCGAAGTAGCGCCCGTATTCCTGCACCAGCACGTCGGCGGCGAGTTTCGACGCGCCGAAGAGCGAATGCTTGGTCGCGTCGATGCTCATCGTCTCGGAAATACCCGGCTCGTATTCGTGGCCGGGCGCGATCTCGTAGCGCTGCTCGAGTTCGCGCAACGGCAAACGATTCGGCGTGTCGCCGTAGACCTTGTTCGTCGAAGTAAAAACGAACGGCGCTTCGGGACAATGCTGGCGCGCGGCTTCCAGCACATTGAGCGTGCCGTTGGCGTTGACGGTGAAATCCATTTGCGGATCGCGCGCGGCCCAATCGTGCGACGGCTGCGCGGCGGTGTGGACGACGGCGCGAATGTCGCCGCGATATTCGTTAAACAGCGCGCTCACCCCATTCGCATCGCGAATGTCCAGATCGTAATGCTTGTAATTCGGCAGCGTGCGGACGAGTTCGTCGCGCGTCGTTTTCGTCGAAGCTTCCGCGCCGAAAAAACGCGCGCGCATGTCGTTGTCGATGCCGACGACGCGCGCGCCGGCTTGCGCAAAACGCCTGGCCGTTTCCGACCCGATCAAGCCGGCGGAGCCTGTGACCATGATCGTTTGCATCGGCGTCTTTAGAACAAGATTAATGCCGCGTCAGGCGACTTCTTCGTGAATCCAGGTCACAGCCGACGCGTTCATATCCACGCGCGCGGCGGGCAGCGTCGCGTCGCCATCGAGCACGCGCTGCAGCAACGCTGGATCCTTGCCCGCGCCGACGAGGAAACAAATTTCGCGCGCGGCGAGAATGAGCGGGAACGTGAACGTCAGCCGCCACGCTTGCAATTTCGGCACGTAATTCGCCGCCACGCGCCGGTCGATCTCCGTCAGCGCCGTCGTTTCCGGAAAGAGCGACGCGGTGTGGCCGTCATCGCCGAGCCCAAGCAAAATCAGATCGTGCTGGTAAATTTTCTCGCGCCGCGCGGCGGCGAGCGTGTCGAGTTGCTCCTGGTATTCCGCAGCCGCGCGCGCCGGCTCGATTTCGCCGCGCATGCGCAGGACGGAAGTTTCCGGAATATGCGCCGGTCGGAAGAGCGCGTCGTCTGCCATCCGGAAGTTCGACTCGGCGTCGGTCGGCGGCACGCAGCGTTCATCGCCGAAAGAAAAAATCGTGCGCGCGATCGGCAGCGCTTCCCGCTGGTTCGCGAGCGCCGCGTAAACCGCGCGCGGCGTCTTGCCGCCAGACAGCGCGATCCGAAATTCATTGCGCGCGCCGAGCGCGGCGCGCCCGCGCTCGATGATGAACTCCGCCGCGCGTCGCGCGAAATCCGTCGTGCGAATGACCGTGCGCGCCATTCAGATCGCGCAATGACTCATGCCGCGCTTCTCGAGGTAACCCTGGTGATATTCTTCCGCGCGATAAAATTTCGGCGCTGCTTCGATAAACGTCACGATCGGGCGTTTGAATTTTCCGGTCCTTTCCAACTGCGCCTTCGAGTTTTCCGCTTCGGCTTTTTGCTCCGGCGAATGATAAAAAATCACCGAACGATACTGCCGGCCCGCGTCCGGTCCCTGGCGATTCAACGTCGTCGGATCGTGATTCGCCCAAAAGACATCGAGCAACTGCCGATACGAAATCTGCGCCGGATCGAATTCCAACTGCACGACTTCCGCGTGTCCGGTCTCGTCGCTGCACACATCCTCGTAAGTCGGATTCAGCGTCGTGCCGCCGGCATAACCGACCGCCGTGCCCTTCACGCCCGGAAGTTTTTGAAACGCCGCTTCCACTCCCCAGAAACAGCCGGCGCCGAACGTGGCCAATTGCGTTTGCATGCATCACGATCAAACGATTGCGCGGGCTCCGCAAGCGAAGCGCGATTCGCACTTGCTTCGCGCGCGACCCGCGAGAAACATGCAGCCGCCGCATGCCTGCCCTTTCCACCATCGATCTCGGACGTTCGCCATTGCCGGTGCGGCTGTTTAATGCCGGAGCCGCGTTGGCCGGCAAAATCTTCGGCAGCGATCACGCCTTACAGGCGGACGATTTAATTCGCCAGGCGCAGCGACGCACCAGGCTCGAAGATTTCGGAGGCGAAGAATTTCGCGAGCCGCTCACGCACTTGCTCGACTCGTGTTATCGCGATGCGCAGCTCAACGCTATCGGCAAGCTCGCGCTGCGCGCCGATGTGCTGCGGCATCTGGAAAACCGATTGCATCTGCAGCGCGACCGCACGGAGTTTCCGGAAATCGCGCAGCAGGAAGTTCGCGCGCCGTTGTTCATCGTCGGCCTGCCGCGCAGCGGAACCACGTTGCTGCACAGCCTGCTCGCGGCCGATCCGGAACATCGCGCGCCGCTGACCTGGGAAGTGATGGAGCCGTCGCCGCCGACGCGTCAGGATGAGCACGGCCGCATCCGTCGCGCGCAAAAAAACCTCGCGTGGTTGCGCCGCCTCGCACCCACGTTCCCGCAAGTGCATGCGCTCGGCGCTGAGTTGCCGCAGGAATGCGTGAGTCTCATGAGCGTGTCGTTTATGAGCGACCAGTTCGACACCATGTTCAACGTGCCGAGTTATCGCGCCTGGTTTTTCCAGCGCGATCTCACGCCCGCCTACGTCTGGCATCGACGTTTTCTCCAGCAATTGCAGCAGCGGCGCAGCGCCGCGCGCTGGATCCTGAAAGCTCCCGCGCACATGTTTGCGCTGCCGACCCTCCTCTCGGTTTATCCCGACGCCTGTTTCGTGCAGGCGCATCGCGCGCCGCTGGAAACGATCGCGTCCGTCTCCAGTCTCATCACGATTTTGCGTCGCGTTTTCAGCGACGACGTCGATGCGGCGCAGATCGGACGCGACGCGCTGCATTACTGGCACGAGACGCTCACGGAATTTCTGCGCGAACGCGAGGCGCTGCCCGCCGAACGAATTTTCGATCTTTCCTACCTCGAGATTCGGCGCGATCCCGTCGCCGCCGTGCGCAGTGTGTACGAACACTTCGGCTGGAATTTCTCGCATCAAGCCGAAACGCGGATGCGCACCGTGCTGGCGAATCAGCCGAGCGAGGAACATGGCCAGCATCATTACGAGCTCGCGCAATTCGGGCTCGACGCGGTCGATGCCGCCGAACTTTTCGCGCCGTATTGCGAGCAATTCGATCTGTTCCCGCACGCGGTTGATCGCGCGGGAGAACGCGCTGCCTGACATTCGCTACTGGCGCTTCACGAGCCGCGCTTGCGTGAGCGGGTCGGCTGTGATCGGGCTCAACTCTTCCAGGTAGAGAAGTTCGCACGCGCCGTTGCCGGAATCGGTGCGGCTAAGCGAACTGCGCCACGTTCCGATTTTTCCGCCGGTCGCTTCCACCAATTGTCCGCGCACATGAATAAGCGTGCCCGCGCGCAGCGCTTTCGCCGCCGCCGCCAATTCCGCATTTGCTGGAATGATGTGCACGTTGGTGGCGTGACAAATGATCTGGTCGACGGGAATCGGCGGCGGCATCTGATACTCGTACCAAAAGAAGCGCATGCTCTGGCTGATCTCGAGCTTGTCCAGCACGCGCTGATCCGACATCGGACCCCAGCCGACAGCAAGATCCATCGGCACCAAAGCAGACTGACGATCGTATCGATAAATTTTTGAATGCAGCACACGCAGGTCTGCTTCGAAACGCGCGAGCGGCTTGAGAGAGAATTCGTGAAAGGCGAAAGCGGGCGTCTGCGGCGCGAAATTGGTCTGCTTCGGTTCGCTCTCGATCAGCACACCCGGCGGATAAGTGATCGGCCGGCGCGCCCACCCGTAGGCGAAAACGAGCGCGATGACCGCGACGAGAACGAGAAACTTTTTCACAAATGCGCGACTCCGCGCATTTCCACAGCAGCTTCGATGCTACAT
>JALYTV010000115.1 GCA_030854105.1 Verrucomicrobiota bacterium
GAAAATAAGGAGCGAAGCCGCGCATGATCGCGTCGGCTAACGCAGCGGGCGAATCTGGAAACTGGGGCGTGGGCAGAACAAACATCGATCGTTTGCCGATTAAGCTAGCCGCAGGGAAACAGTTGCGCTCCCGGATTTTTCCGCTACTTTCCGCGTTCCTTTATGGCGAAGACGTCCTGGATTAACCGCAACGACCGCAAACGCGACACGGTAAAGAAATATGCCGCGCTGCGCGCCGAGTTGAAGGCGAAAAAAGATTACGCTGGCCTGGCGCAACTGCCACGCAACGCGAGTCCGACGCGCGTGGTCAACCGCTGCGAGGTGTCGGGTCGCCGCCGCGCTTTCATTCGCCGCTTTAAAGTTTCGCGCCTCACCTTCCGCGAGCTGGCGCTGAACGGCCTCATCCCCGGGGTCACCAAGTCCAGCTGGTAGCCAGCCGGCTTCCCCTGGTTTCGGATGCCGTGGGCGCGTCCGGACGATGAGCTTTTCTATTTTCAATTTAATCGCCGTCATCGGTGATTGGGATTCGCCCGGCGTCGTCGCCGGCAAATTACTCGTCATCGCCGCGCTCGTGGCGCTCAACGGTTTCTTCGTCGCCTGCGAATTCGCCATCGTCAAAGTGCGCGGCAGCCAGCTCGAAGCGCTCGAAGCCGATGGCCATCCGCGCGCGAAATTACTCAGCTACATCCGCTCTCATCTCGAAGGTTATCTTTCGGCCACGCAGCTCGGCGTTACGCTCGCTAGTCTCGCACTCGGCTATGTCGGCGAAAAATTTCTCGCAGAATTATTACTGCCGGTGTTCTCCCCCATCGGCATCCATTCGCAAACGCTCATCGCTTCGGTAGCCATCGCGCTCGCCTTCGTCGGCATCACTTTTTTGCACATCGTTTTCGGCGAGCTCGCCCCCAAATACATCGCCATCGGCAGCCCGTTGCCAACGGCGCTCTCCATCGCGCGACCGCTCAGCGGCTTCTACCTTGTCTTTCGTCCGGTCATCTGGTTGCTGCAAAAATCGTCGAATTTTTTGCTCATCCGCCTCCTGCGCATCAACCCGGTGGCGTCGAACGAACTCGCGCACAGCGAGGAGGAATTGCGCCTGATTCTCGACCAGAGCGAAGAATCCGACGAAGTCTCTGAACTCGGCCGCGATTTGCTCGTCAACGCGCTCGATCTCAGACGACGCGTTGTGCGCGATATCATGACGCCGCGCGGCGAGATCGTGTCGCTTGATATCGAAGAGAGCGTCGAGGACAACGTACGCAAAGCGATCGCGTCGCGGCACACTCGCTTCCCGCTCGTGCGCGGCCATCTCGACGACACCCTCGGCCTCGTGCACGTAAAAGACCTCGTGCCGCTCATGCGCGAACCGGATCCCGATCTGCGCCGCATCAAACGCGACCTCATGCCGGTGCCGGAAATGATGCCGTTGGAAAAGCTGCTCAAGATTTTCCTGAGCAAACACGCGCATCTCGCCATCGTGGTCGACGAATTCGGCGGCACCGTCGGCATGGTCACGCTCGAAAATATTCTTGAGGAACTCGTCGGCGATATTCAGGACGAATTCGACGCCGAGAAGGAAGAATTTCGCACCATCAACGAAAACGAATTCACCGTGGATGGCGCGCTCGGCCTTTACGAGTTGAGCGATCTCGCGGGCCTGGAGCTCGAGAGCGCGGACGTGAGCACGATCGGCGGTTACGTTACGCATCTGCTCGGGCATTTGCCGAAAGAAGGCGAGCAAGTGCGCATCGAGAATTACGTCGCCACCATTTCGCAAACCAACGGGCGACGCGTGCAGCAATTGCACTTTCGCAAAGCAGAGCCGGTCCCGACGTCAGACGACGCGATCTAAGGTGCAACGCGCTCTCCGAGCGCGATCAGTCACGCCCGTCAAAACGCGCTCGGAGATCACGTTCCACCTCTTGTCACCGCTTGAAGTCGTCGCGTTTCACTCCGTAGCTTTTGGCAAGATGCTCGTCCTGCGTTTCACGCACGATCGGTGCTACGGTCCAACGATGGATCTCATCGTCGAGGCTGACATCACGTGCCCGCATTGCGGCGAAGTTTTCCCGCTCGAAATCGACACTTCGCAACGCGTGCAGGAAATGATCGAGGATTGCAGCGTCTGCTGTCGCCCGATCAATCTCACCATTCGCTGCCGTCCCGGCGAGATCGTCGAGCTCGCCATCGCGGAATGAAGCAGAGCGGGTCGGCTGACGATGGGTTGAAAAGCAGCGCGATCTCCGGTATTTACAACGCCATGCGAATGCTCACCCGTCTTTCTCTCCCGCTCGCGCTTGGAACCGCCGCGCTCCTCAGCAGTTGCTCCACCACTTCCATGATGAGCGGTGGCTCGTATCGCGTCACCGCTTACAAACCGCACGATCCATCGAAAGTGCGTGTGCGCGTTTCGCTCTCGAAACAAAACGTCTACGTCATGGAAGGCGACCGCTCGCTCATGGCCGTCGCGTGCACCGTCGGCATTCCGTCGAAGCCGACGCCGCGCGGCAACTTCACCATTTATCGCAAGGAACTGGACAAACGCTCGGGCTCTTACGGCTTCCGCGTGCAAGGCAATCGCGTCATCCCCGCCGAGGCCGGCGCAAATATTCCCGGCCGTTACGTTGGTTACCCGATGGGATTCTGGTGCGAATTCGCGCCCGCTTACGGATTCCATCAAGGCTATGTGCACACCGCGCCGCGTTCGCACGGCTGCATTCGCATGAAAGGCGAAGCGGCGGCGAAATTTTACGCGCTGGTGCACAGCGGCACCCCGGTGAACATCGCAGAGACGCAGCCGGAGGACGCGACCATCGGGCCGAAAATTCAACGCGTGGATGATTCGCGCACCCCGGACCCAGACCCGCACATCACCATCACGTCGGCTGCGTTCCAAAAACCGAGCGGCCCGCTGCTCGAATAGTTAGCGCTCTGCGCGTTTACACCTTGTGAGCACGAACCTGATTTCCAGCGGCACGACGGCGCGCGAGAAAGTAAACTTGCGCACGCCCGACGTGATGGCGGCGGTGCAGGAACAGGTCGAGTCGCATTACCGCAGCGACATCGTCGACAAGGTGCGGCGCAACGGCGGCGTCATTTCCGTGGGCGATCTCACCGTGCGTCTGGCCAAGCAATTTGGCTTCTGCTACGGCGTCGAGCGCGCCATCGATCTCGCTTACGCCGCGCGCAAAGTTTTCACCGATCGCCGCCTCTTCATCGTCGGCGAAATTATTCACAACCCCGAAGTGAACGAGCAAATCTCCTCGCTCGGCATCAAGAATCTCACCGGCACGAACAAGCAAGCGGACATTTCGGATTTGAAACCGGAAGACGTCGTCATCCTGCCCGCGTTCGGCACCGAGCTTTCCATTTTGCAGCAGATCAAAGATCGCGGCTGTCAGATCGTCGACACCACTTGCGGCGACGTGATGAGCGTGTGGAAACGCGTGCGCAAATACGCGAGCGAGAGCGCGACATCTATCATTCACGGCAAAGCCGAACACGAAGAGACGAAGGCGACGAGCTCGCGCGCGCTCGGCGACGGCAAAGGACATTACCTCGTCGTGCTCACGCTGGCGGATTGCGATTACGTCTGCAATTACATCCGGCATGGCGGCGACAAACAGGCGTTCCTCGACAAATTCCGCGGCGCCTATTCGCTCGGTTTTGATCCTGATATTCATCTCCGCACCGTCGGCGTCGCGAATCAAACGACGATGTTGCGCGGCGAAACCGAGGAAGTGCAGCGGCGCATTCGCCAGGCCATCGCGGATCGCGATGGCGCGGAAGAGGCGGCGAAAAATTTTCGTTTCTTCGACACCATTTGTGGCGCGACGCAAGAGCGCCAGGACGCGCTGCGGGAATTGTTAAACGTCCCGCTCAACCTTCTGCTCGTCGTCGGCGGCTACAACAGTTCGAACACATCGCACCTCGCGGAAATGGGCGAAGAAAAGTTGCCCACCTATTTCGTCCTCAATTCCTCTCGTCTGCTCTCAGCCGACGAGATCAAGCATTACGACTTGCATCGTAAAGAGGAAACGATCGCGCAGCACTGGCTGCCCGAAGGCAAAGTCGTTGTCGGCATCACCGCCGGCGCGAGTTGCCCGAACAATCTCATCGAAGAAACGCTCATCCGTTTATTCGAACTGCGCGGCATCTCGCGCGAGCAACTCGAAGCGGCGGCTTAGTCATTCGAGAGCGCGTCGGCTACGGCCGCGGGCAGACGCCGCGGGCCGTCGCCGCCGAGATTCGCATCGATCGCTTCGAGGCGACGAATGAGATCGATGACGTCGCGCCGCTCGTACGGTCCGCCGGCTGCCGCGCAAAAATGCGTGCGACAACCGAACGGACGATCGGCATAAATCAGACAGCGCGCTGTCTGTGGATCGAGCATCGGACAACTGCCGTCCGCGGGCGCCGCGAATTTCTTGCGGCCGCTCGCGCGCCACGCTTTCGCCGCCACGATCGCTTCGCCTTTCGTGAGAAACGGCGTGAGCCCGGTGAGTTTGAAATGGCAGCACTCGGCGCGCCCGATGCAATTGCGTTCGATCGGCCGCGTCGCAAGCTCCGCGTAAACCGCGCGCACTTTCGCGATCGTGTCGGCTGTCATCTCCGTGCGCCCGGTAACGGTTTGCGGCATCGCTTGCTTACGCTCTTTTGGGGCCTTCATCTGCCCACTCGACGACGGCTAAGTCGAGCCTGTCGCCGAGGAGCGCACGAGCAACGCGCGCGAAAGGGTGCTGAGTCTTACTCAGCCGATCCTTGCCTCGAACCTTCG
The DNA here is from genome assembly GCA_030854105.1 of Verrucomicrobiota bacterium. GTDB lineage: Bacteria > Verrucomicrobiota > Verrucomicrobiia > Chthoniobacterales > UBA10450 > AV69. The sequence continues at coordinate 4,778 of JALYTV010000115.1, forward strand.
CCTCGCGCATCACGATGCGACCGTCTGGAAACAGGGCAATCACGTCTGGCAAGCCGCCCCACCGGCCGTTTGCGGCGTGAAGCTGGCCTAAAATTTCCGCAAGCTCGCCCTCTGGATCAACGGCAATCAACTCGGGCGACATAAACACTGGGTGCGCGCCCCAACACTCTGTCCAGAGCGCAACGATTGCTCCCTCTGCCATCAGCTCGCGAGCGATCGCTGCGCCAGCTGGAACAATTTCACCACCGAGCTCGACGTAATGCTCCCACTGCGCCTCGGTCGTGGGCGCGTCTTGCCACCGCTCACCGACTTTCAGCCGATAGGTCTTGCGGTAAGGCAAACGGGTAGCGTGGCGTCGCCAGTCGCGCTGAAGAACGGGCACTTGATCATCGCCCCAGAGAATCGTTGCTGACATCGCGCGTGTAAGGCCTAACGAGCACAAGATCAGCCACCACTGGCGAGCGCGCGGGTGGCGGCGGGAGTTGAGGTTGG
>JALYTV010000005.1 GCA_030854105.1 Verrucomicrobiota bacterium
GACATGTTTTGAACAACACCATCCAGGACATTCTCGCGCGGCGCGCGCGCATGCTCGGTCACGAAGTGCTCTGGCTGCCGGGAATGGATCACGCCGGCATTGGCACACAGACGGCGGTCGAGAAATGGCTTAAGAAAAACGAGCACGTCAGCCGCCACGATCTCGGTCGCGAGAAATTTCTCGCGCGCGTGCTCGAGTGGCAGGACAAGCACGGTGGCATTATCATCGAGCAACTGAAGCGGCTCGGCTGCTCGTGCGATTGGTCGCGGCAACGCTACACGCTTGATGACGAATATGTGCACGTGGTGCAGCAGGTTTTCGTCGAGCTGCACCAGCGCGGGCTGATTTATCGCGGCAAGCGCATGATCAACTGGGATCCGTCGGCGCTCACGGCGCTCTCGGACGAAGAAGTGATCGCGACGCCGACGAAGAGTACGCTGTTTTACGTGCGCTACGAGCTGGTCGATGAGCCCGGAAAATTCCTCGAAGTCGCGACCACGCGACCGGAGACGATCATGGCCGATGTCGCGCTCGCGGTGCACGCGAGCGATCCGCGTTACCAGAAGTACGTTGGCAAAAAAGTTTGGCGACCGCTGGCGCGCGAAGCGATTTCGGTGATTACAGACGACGTGATCGATCCAAAATTCGGCACTGGCATTTTGAAAGTGACGCCGGCTCACGACAAAATCGATTTCGAGATCGGCAGCCGACACGATCTCCCGGTCGTCGACGTGCTGACCGCGAACGCGCGCATCGATTTTCCCGCGCTGCCGGAATTGCACGGTCTCGAGCGTTTCGCTGCGCGCGAGAAAGCGGCGGAACTTTTGCGCGAGAGCGGGCTGCTTGCGAAAGCGGAGCCGCACGAGAGCAGTGTCGGCGTGAGCGATCGCAGCCAGGTGCCGATCGAGCCGCGCCTGAGCGAGCAATGGTTCCTGCGTTATCCGAAAACAGACGACGCGCTCCGCGTGGTGCGGGAGCATTTGATCCGCTTTTTTCCCGCGCACTGGGAAAAGGTTTACGCGCAATGGCTCGAGAAAATTCAGGATTGGTGCATCAGCCGGCAGGTTTGGTGGGGGCACCGCGTGCCTGTTTGGTATCGCGGCGAAGAAGTGCGCGTGCAGATCGCGTCGCCTGGCGCTGATTGGAAACAGGATCCCGACACGCTCGATACCTGGTTTTCGTCGTGGCTGTGGGCTTACGAAACGATGGACACAGAGACGCGCGCGAAGTTTTATCCGACGAGCGTGCTCGTGACCGGGCCGGATATTATTTTCTTCTGGGTCGCGCGCATGATCATGGCGGGGATCGAGTTCAAGCCGGGTAAGACGCCGCGCGACGAAGACAACATTCCGTTTCGAGACGTCTTCTTCACCGGGCTCATTCGCGATCACAAAGGTCGCAAAATGTCGAAGTCGCTGGGTAATTCACCCGATCCGCTCGACCTGATCGCGAAGTATGGCGCGGATGGCATGCGCTTCGGCTTGATGCGCATCGCGCCGAGCGGGCAGGACATTCGCTTCGACGAGAAGCAAATCGAGGAGGGGAGAAATTTCGCGACAAAATTGTGGAACGCGGCGCGCTTTCGGCAGATGCACGGCGCGTCGGCGCGCGATCCGAAGATCGAGCAGAGCGCGCTATCTATATATGCGGTGCAAGCGCTGGGGCGACTGAACGAAACGATCGCCGCGATCGACCAGGCATATCGCGGTTACGAGTTCAACGTCGTCGCGCAACGGCTCTACGATTTTGTGCGGGGCGATTTTTGCGATTGGTTCGTCGAGGCGGCGAAGACCGACATCTTCGGCGACGACGAGGCGCGTAAGGAAGCGACGCTGGCGGCGATGGATTACATCGTGTCGGCTGTGATCCGATTGCTGCATCCGCTCATGCCGCATCTCACCGAGGAATTGTGGACACTGATGGGATTCGGTCGCGACGACGTGCTTCTTGATTTCGAAGCGCCGCCCGCGCCTTTTGCATTTGCGAGCGAAACGGAGACAGCGCGATCACGAGTCAGCGCGATCTACGTGGCAGTCGATGCCGGAAGAAATTTGCGGGCCGAAGCGCGCGTGCCGTCGAACCAAAAAGCGAAGTTTGCACTGCGTGGCCAGGTCGATTGGATTGGCGAGGAGAGCGCAACGCTGGCGCGTTTGCTTAACGCGGAGTCGCTCGAAAGTGATGCCGCGTTTCAACCGCCCGCCGGTTCTTCCGTCGCGGCCACCGCGCTCGGTGAATTATTTCTCATCGTCGGCGAGAGCGATCCGGCAGCGGAACGGGAACGTCTCGATCGAGAAATCGCCAAGCTGGAAGCTGATCTGAAAGCGACGGAAGCCAAGCTGTCGAACGCGTCGTTTGTTGATCGCGCGCCGAAAGCCGTGGTCGAAGAACATCAGAAGAGGAGCGAAGATTTTACGACGCAGCTGGCGCAGTTGCGGCAGGCGCGAGCTGCGCTCGGCTAAGCGAAATCTCGGCGCCTTTCAGGCGCGCGCCGCGCTGCAAAAAGTATGCGCGCAATTCCGGCGGGTAGAAATTTCCGTCGTCCTCGCGATTCAAACTGAGATGAATCTCGCCGCGTGGAGTGAGATGACGCGCGGCGTCGTTGAAGAAGAACTCCCACTCGCGCGCGCCCCACAGCGCATCGCTTTTGTGGCCGTTGAAACAAATAAGGTGCGCGGTGATAAGGTCGAACGGGCGTTCGAACGCGGGCAGTGGCCGAAACGCGTCGATGCGCGCGATGACGCGCGGCACGCGGAGCAGCTCGGTGAGTTCGCGATACATGTCGACCTCGTCGAGATCGAGGCCAAGCACTTCGTGACCGAGATATTTGCAGACGTAAAGAAAGTAACCGGCGCCGCAGCCGAGATCGAGCACGCGGCGCGGGGTGGCGAGCGCGAGGTCGATCGCGTACGCTCGACGCAGATTGATTTGCATCCAGCGGCGCAGGTCGAGGTATTTGGGAAAATGTTCGCCGGGTTGCTCGACGCTGTGGCGCGCCCGGATCGCCTCGAATTGTTTTCGATCGATGGTGCGGATGATCGCGCTGGCCGTGAGTTGAATCGGGAAATAGTGATGCCGTTTGATGAAGGCGATGTGGCGGCGAAAGCTCGCGATCGCTTCGCCGGAACGAAGTTTCGCCAGTTTATGGGAGATGCGCATCGCGGCGCTGGTAATGCGGCGATGCGACGGTGTCAACGCGCGGAGGGTGGCGAAATTTCGCGCGGCGCGATACAATAAGCGGCGAGTGAGCTGGCCGAAAAAATGTCTCTGGATGTTGGTGACGCTGCTCGGCGTGAGCGCGCTGGCTGTGATCGGCTTCGCGCGCAGCGAACCAATCAACGCGCTTTGGATCGTGATCGCCGGCGCCTGTGCCACCGCGATCAGCTATCGTTTCTACAGCAAGTGGCTCGCGACCAAAGTGCTCATGCTCAATGACCAGCGCGCGACGCCGGCGCTGGTGCAAAACGACGGACGCGATTTCGTGCCGACGAATCGCTGGATGGTTTTCGGTCATCACTTCGCCGCCATCGCGGGACCGGGCCCGCTCGTGGGGCCGGTGCTCGCGGCGCAATTCGGTTTTCTCCCCGGGACGCTCTGGATTCTCGTCGGCGCGACCATGGGCGGCGCGGTGCACGACATGATCGTGCTGTTTGCGTCCGTGCGCCGGCGCGGCAAAACGCTCGGGCAAATGGTGAAGGAAGAAATCGGGCCGACTACGGGCGCGCTCGCGCTCTTCAGTGTGCTCGCGATCATGATCATCCTGATGGCCGTGCTCGCGCTCGTCGTGGTGCAAGCGCTGGCGAAAAGCCCGTGGGGCGTGTTCACCATCGCGATGACGATTCCCGTCGCGCTCATCATGGGCCTCGGATTGCGCAGCGGCAAAGTTGGCGTCGGCTGGGTGACAGCGTTCGGCGTTGTCGGGCTGCTGCTGGCGGTGTGGGGCGGACAATTTCTCGCGCACGATCCCGCGCTCGAATCTTATTTTCTCAAAAGTCCGACTTGGCTGGCGTGGGCGCTGATGATTTACGCGCTGGCGGCGTCGGTGTTGCCGGTGTGGATGCTGCTGACGCCGCGCGATTATCTGAGCACATTCTTGAAACTCGGAACGGTCGCCGCGCTCGCCGTCGCCGTCGTGCTCATTCATCCGACGTTGCAAATGCCGGCGCTGACCACATTCGTAAACGGCACCGGTCTCGTCTTCGCGGGTCCGGTGTTTCCTTTCGTTTGCATCACCATCGCGTGTGGCGCCGTCTCCGGTTTTCATGCGCTGATCGCGTCGGGGACGACGCCGAAGCTGCTCGACCGCGAGTCGCGCATTCGCTCGATCGGTTACGGCGCGATGATCACCGAGATGATGGTGGCGTTGATGGCGTTGATCGCGGCATGCACGATGCAGCCAGGCGAATACTTCGCCATCAACACCAAAGGCGCGCCCGCGGCGGTGGTCGCGAAAGTTTCCGCGAGCGGATTTCCCGTGACGGAAGCGGAGATGAAAACGCTTGCGCACAATCTCGGCGAGCAAACGATGTTCGGTCGCGCGGGCGGGGCGCCGACGTTTGCGGTCGGCATGGCGCACATGTTCTCGCGCGTGGTTGCGAGCCCGGCGGCGCTCGCGCTCTGGTATCACTTCGCCATCATGTTCGAGGCGCTGTTTATTTTGACGACGCTCGATGCCGGCACGCGCGTCGGCAGATTTTTGCTACAGGATTTGCTCGGCAATATCTGGCGACCGCTCGGTAATACGCACTCGCTGCCGGCGAATGTTTTTTGCAGCATGTTGCTGGTCGCGGCCTGGGGCTGGTTTCTGTATCAGGGCGTGCTCGATCCGCGCGGCGGCATCAATTCGCTCTGGCCGCTGTTCGGGCTCGCGAATCAATTGCTCTCCGTCATCGCGCTCTGTCTCGGCACGACGTTGCTCATTAAAATGGGACGCGCGCGGTTCGTTGCGGTCACGCTCGCGCCGCTCGCGTTCATGTGCGTCGTCACGTTTTCGGCGGGCTGGATGAAAATATTTTCGCCCAGTGTCGATCTCGGATTCATCGCCGGCGCGAAAGCGATGACGCAACAGGCCGCGACGTCAGCCGACCCGATCACGGCCGCACAATTGCAACAACAGGCAACGAATCTTTGGGTGAACGCCGTCGTCGCGGCTGTGTTCATGGCGTTGGTTTGCGCCATCGTGGTCGGCTCAGCGCGGGAATGGGTGCGCCTCTGGCGCGGCACGAAACGCGCCGAACTGCACGAGAGCGAGTTTGTGCCAGTCGAGCAGATCGCCGCCTAGCGATCGAGACGCCTGCAGACGCGATCAAAAGCGTAATTGGCGACGCGATTACCCAGCGCGATGCCCTGCGTTTTGTCGAACGACCAATGGATGCCGAGGTAAATGCGGCGCGGGTCGCGCGCGATCGTGCGCACCGGATCCGAAAAAGTCGTCGTTCGACCTAAGGTAAGACTGCGCGATAAAACCGCTGCGTTTGGCCGACCGCACCGGCATCATCGTATTGGAAGAAGCCATTCTCGTCGGCCGTCGCAGTGCCGATCGTGCTAAAGTCGGCTGGCGTGTTCGACGCCTGAATATCCAAAGTAGCGCGAGGCAACGTCGTGCGGGTGAAGGTGAAATGCCCTGCGGACGGACCGCTCGCGATCCGCGAAACAGAAATCACCGCGGTGTTTCTGACGTGGGCCAAAAATCCGTCGGGGAAATGCGCAGTCCAGCCTTGATGGAGACCATTCGGGTCTGTGCCGGAGCCGAACAGCGTGTTGCCGTCGTCGGAGACGCCGAGGCTGGACAACGCGCTCCAGCCCTGCAGCGAGGTCGCGGCGCCGGAATGCGCAAGCAATTCCGGGATTGCGTAGAAGGTGCGGGTAAGGGTTGAATAAACAAAACTGGTGTCCGGATTGGTCGCAGTGGAATCGTAGGCGGCGGTGGCGAGGATAATGCCATCGGATGAAATGCCGCCAAAGAGTGAGAAATTATCGTAGCCGATCGGTTTGCCTAGGCTGGTCATTCCGCTGCCTGAGCTCCACAGGAACCATTCGCCGAAATACGTGTCCCCGGGTGACGTCGTGGAATTACTAATGCCGAATATTTGGCTCCCATCGCGTGTTAGCCCGAGAGCGACGCTCCTGTCTCCGCCGGGCAAATAACCGAGTTGCACGAGGCCGTCCGCGCTCGTCCACCGATAGGCCTGATGGGCGGACTCAACGAAAGTGTCGATGTCGAAGTTGGAGATATCGCCAATACTGACAATCCCATCAGATGACACTCCTCGCGCCGCGGGGATACTTTTATTGTAACCGCTCGGCTCGGCAATTTGCTGGTAGCCGTTGGCAGCTGTCCAATGGAATGAATGAGGTTGGGCGACCGAATCATAGCCAAAGCCAAAGACATTTGCGCCGTCATCGCTAATCTGAGTGGCAGCGGAGTAGACGTTAGTCCCCCGACCTAGTGCAGTGGTTTGCGACAAGTCGCCCGCGCAGATCATCGCTTCGTGGTGTCCATCGCCGCCTGGTTTCGCGCGATACGCAATCCAGTTTCCGTCTGCGGAAATGTCGCTCGCAGTGATAAATGGACGGCCGCCCATCGTTCCGTCCGTGGGTGGATACGGTAAGACCTGAAGTCCCGCATCCGGCGTCCATAACACCGGGCTCATGTTTGGCGCGAACGGGCCGCTCGGATATGTGTATGTGCCGCTCAATCCGACATATTTCCTTCCATCGCCGGTCACGGAGCGCACTTCGGAGTAATTGTCAGTGCCGATGAATCCGAATGGGCTGAACGTCACCGGGTCGGGCGCAATGGTGATTCCACTGTTCGGCCTCGTCAGGCCGGAAATGAGACTTCCGCTTAAGTTCGCGCCCGTAATCGAATCGTACCTCCCGATTGAATTGCTACCGACATTCATGACGTAGAGATTGCCGCCGGCTTCGGCGATCCCTTGCGGAGAATTTAATCCCGTGATGAACGACGCATTGACAACCGCGCCCGTCGCGGCGTCGTATTTGCCCACGGTGTTGCTCAACGGGTTCGTGACAAAAAGCGAACCGTCGTAGATGAGAATTCCGCCTGGCCCGCCGGTCAGGCCGGTGATGAACGACGTATTGATCGGCGCCCCAGTATTGGCGTCATACACTGCGATCGTATTATCATTGAAAGTTCCGACATAGAGACGGCCATTGTCGATGGCGATACCGACCGGGTTATTCAGACCGGTGATGAACGTGGAATTCATCGCTGCGCCAGTCGTTGCGTCATAGACGCCAATACGTCCGGCCCCGTTGGTTCCATTCGCGCCGCTGACCGCGTACAACTTTCCGCCGCTGACCGCGATTCCCTGCAGGTTATCCAGGGTGGCACGACTAACGAACTGTTAATCGTCGCACCAGTGGTGGCATCGTACAATCCGATCGAATCGCTCGCGTCGCCCGAGCCTTGATCGACATAGAGATTATTTCCGGTAACGACCAGCCAGCCACCGGTAATGATTCCCGACAAAAACGAGCCGTTGATGGTGTGCCCGCCAGTGGTGTATTTGCCCGCAGTTCCGTTGGCGTTGATCTCGTAAATCGAGTCGGCTATGGACGGGCGCGACACACAAATCATCAATCCGAAACTGACAACGAATCTCAGTCCCTTTGCTTTCATGGTCGCGCATATAGCAAATCGAGCCCTTGCGTTCAATAGTATTCGCGGGCGAGCAGAAGAGCCAGGGCCTCGCCCGAAGTATGCGCGAGATTTCAGGCAACGCTTTGGCGTTGCCTGAAATTATTTCCGGCGCAGCGGGACGACGATCTCTTCGTCGCGTCGCGCGAGGATCACGCGGCCATCTTCGATCGCCTTGACCGTGATCTGGTAAACCTGCGATCCCATCTGGAGTCCGAATTGCTGGCCTTCCGTCATCGTCTTGCCGTTGATGATAGCAAAATGCGCGCCCGTCTCGAGGGTGATGGAGGTGACGGTGAAAGCGGAGGCAGGCACGGCGGCGCCGTTGGCGTTATCGGCACCGTTACCAATGTGCGCCGTGGGTTTCCAGCCAATCGGCCAAAACGGATTCCGCGCGCCGGCGTCCGCCACAAAAGTGGATTTCTTCCTTAATTCGATCCTGGCCGCCGGAGAAGGTTCTGGATTTTCCGCCGCGTCAATCGCGCCGACGGAAGCGAGAAGAAGAAATGCGAGAAGGCGTTTCATTTTTTGTCGATGAGAGTGGTTGCGGTAAACATCACTTGCTGCGCGCCGGGGTCGTCACCCGCGCCTGCGTGGATGCCCAACTTCGAAATCGCCAGCAACGGTTGCGTATTCTCGAGATCGGCAATGGCTTTGCCCATGGCGCTGAAGTCGGCTTGGGGCACGTCAATCGTCCAGGTATACTTGCCCCAATTCGATAATTCTTTCTCTGCTAAAGGCAGGTTGGAATCGAGACGCGCGCTTACGCGCTCGATGTGGCGATCGGCGAAAAATGCTTTTATGCGTGGCGGGAACCAGGCGAGGGGCGCACCTTCCGGGCTGGAGGCGCGAAGGGCGGCAAAACGCACAGTGGCCTCGCGCGCCTGCGCTTCCAGCTTGGTCGTCTTGGCCAGCTCGCTCTTAGACGACCCGATCTTGTTCTGCAGCTCGGCAATTTTTCGCGAGGTCTCCGCGTTGCTGTTTTTTAGCGGGCCGAGGAAAAAACTGAAATACACGTAAAGCAGCGCGACGAACCCGATGGCACCGAGGACGAGCTTCTGCGTTTGATCTTTGCTGAGCTTAAGCATCTTTAGCGGCTCTTTTCCCCCGGGGCGCGGCGGGCGCGGCTTTCTTGGGGAAGGGGTTGAAATTTACGGAAACCGAGAAGTGCGCAGTGGCGACGTTGACGCTCCCGACGTTCACCAGCGTGTCCAGATCTTCCAGGGTTTTGAATTCCACCTTCACGTCGCTGTGGTCCTTGCCGATCTGCTCGAGCAGCATCTGTCGAAAATCTTCCGCCACCGCGCGTGGCTCGCGACCGCCAGCGAGGCCCTCCAAAGTGATGGTGATGCCGGTGTTGTCGCCGACGACCGAGCCATCGAGGCTGGTGATCTGGATGTTTGGAGTGACGCAGTGCGAAATTTTTTCCAGCGTCGGCGCCCAGTAAAAGCGGTTGTCGATGATGTCGTCGAGCAACTTGGTGCTGCCGATGATGTCATTCAGCTCGTCCGAGCGTTTTTTCGCGAGCGTCACTTTCGGTTCCACCTTGGCCCAGTCGCTCTCGATCGAACTGAGGCGCGCTTTTTTCGTGATCACCTGAGTGGCGCAAAGGAGATAGTAGAGCGCGAGGAGCGCCACCACGCTGATGCCGAGAAACATCCCGATCTTCAACGGATCGCGTTGCCGCTGCCGCTGTTCTTGGATTTCTTCGTGAAGGAGATTGAGCTGGAGAGCCATGGGGAATCAGCCGCGGAGGTACTCAAAGGCCGCGCCGCACGCGACATTCAGGGTCACGAATTCGCTCTGCAGCGTCTTGCGCTTAGCCGCCGGCAGCGCCACTTCGCAGGTCTCGAGCGGATCCCAGATTTCGCAGGGTAATCCGAGCTCGTCGCTGAGGGTTTGTAAAATCATGGCCGGTCGCGCGAGTCCCCCGGAAACGAAGAGGCGGTGAATCGGCGTCTCGTGCTGACCTTCGAAGAAGCCGATCGAGTTGCGCACTTCCGTGGCGAGCCGCTGCAACGCGGTGCGGCAGATTTCCGCCATGCCCTGGTCGCCTTCTTTCACCATCAAATGCGCGGCGTGCGGATCGAGGCCGCCATCGGCGGTGAGCGCCTGCGTGAATTGTTTACCGCCGTAATCGATCGAGCGGGTGAGATTCAACTCGCCGTTGTGTCCGATCAGCACCGTGCTTTGCAGGTGACCCATATCGAGCAGCAGAAAAGCTTCTTTGTGAAAAACTTCGGGGTAGGCGAATTCGAAAGCGTTGAAGGAACAGACCGCGCCGAGCTGGAGAATCTCCAGGGCGCAGCGCGTCTTGCTGAACGCGTCGGTTACCGTTTTCACCTGTTCACGCAGCATTCCACCCACCAAATAGCGAGTCTTCGTCGCGACGGCGCTTTGCACGGCGACTCCTCCGTCGCTGTGATCGCTGGCCGGCGAAACCGTTTCCCGGCCGGTGACAGCGGCGACATCGAGCACGTAATCTTTGCACTCCTGGTTCAACATTGTCAGCCCGTTAAAACGCAGCGCGTTCCGCAACAGCGCGACCGGCGTCGCCGGTTGCTCGATGATGCGCAAGAGCGAAGTCGGCTCCGAGACTGCGACGGCACAGCTTTTCGTGTGGCCGCCAAGGTCGCGCATGAGATCTTTCACATTCTGCGCGACGGCTTCCGGGCTCGAATCTTCACTTGGAACTTCGAGCGCAGCGAAGCCGGTGAGGACGTAGCGCGTATCGCTTTTGCGATTCAGCAGCACTGCCTTGTAGGTATGCTTGCCGAGATCGATGCCAATGACAGAGTTTCCGCGTTTCGCCATGGTGCTAGCTCAGCTATAGCGGGAAACGTGCCGTCGCTGGCGGTTTTCGACCGCCTGGCGCGGCCAAACTACGCCGCCGCCGACGACTGGAGGTAACCGAAGAAAGCGCGCTGTTTTATCATCTGCGCCACTTCCGGCGGCACCATCTTCTCCCACGTTGCATCACCGGTCTGCAATTTCGCCAGCGCGTCCGGCGGGAAAATCTTCAGGTATTCCGGATGATAATCGGTGATTTCCGCGATGTATTCGTTGTCGATCAGGTAACGGAAAAGCGATTGCAGATTCGGCGCCACTTTTAATTGCGTCGCCGTCAGTAGATCGCCCTCTTCCGTGACCATGGGATAGACATAGAGTTTGAGCGCGCCCTTAAACATGCGGCCGAGCGCCTCGAGAATTCCGCCCTCGAGATTGAGATAATATTTCTCGTCAAAAATTTCCATCAGGCTCGGCACGCCCATCACCAGCCCGACCAGGCGATGCGTGTAGCGCGAGAGATAGGCCGCCAGCCGGTAATACTCGCCGAACTTGGAGATTATCACCGTGCGACCGAGCGCGCCGAGAATGTCGACGCGCGCCAGAAAATCCGCGTGATTGAGTCGCCCTTCCGCGAGCAAATTTTCCAGCGTCATTTCCATGAGCACGATTGGCTCCGTATCTTCGCAGCCCGATTCCTTCAGGAACTTTTGGCGCGCGCCGTCGAGCATGTCGTTCGTCGCGCAGGTGACCGGGCGAAAGCTGCCCCGTTCCACCAGAATCGTTCTCTTATACAGCACGTCCGTCGGCTGCACCGTCTCGCCGTCAGCAGTAAACATCACCGCGTCGGTCAATCCCTGGCTCACCAGTTGCAAGCTCATCAGCCGATTGTCGACGTTTGGAAACGCCGGCCCGGAAAACCGGATCATATCCACCTCGATGCGGCCCGGCGTCAGGTTTTCCTGCAGCGAAGAGATGAGCCGCTCCGGCTCGCGGTGATAAAACGCGCCGTAAATCAGATTCACCCCGATGACGCCGAGTGCTTCCTGCTGGTCGACGTTCGCTTCGTCCAGCATGCGCACGTGAATGATGATCTCGCTCGGCTCCGCGCGGGAATCGGACTGGAAACGCACTCCCAGCCAGCCATGCGCTTCGTTGTGCTGCTTGAAACTGCGCGCCGCCACCGTGTCGGCGAAAACGAAAAAGAGACGATTCGCGCCGAGCTTCGCGTCCAGCCGCTCGATGAGCAGGCTGTATTCGTGATCGAGCATCGTATCCAGGCGATTGCGGCTGACGTAGCGATCAGCCGTGCCGTAGATCGCGTCGCTAAAGGTCATATCGTAAGCCGACATCGTTTTCGCGATCGTGCCGGAGGCGCCGCCGACGTGAAAAAAGCGCCGCGCCACTTCCTGGCCCGCGCCAATCTCGGCGAAGGTGCCGTAGCGTTTGCCATCGAGATTAATCTGGAACGCTTTCTTGTTCGTCCCCACATCCATCTCGGCGTTCATAGGCAGCACGATGTAAACATTTCGCCGCCTAATCAACAGCCGACTTCGTGCCGCCGCTGCCGCGCGCGTCGGCTAACGTCCGTACGTGAGACGAATTTTTTCGGCGGCGTTCGCCGGAATCCAGCCGCGCAAATCGTTCGGCAATGCGGCGTAGGTCCATTCGCCACGTTGTTTCAGCAACTGCACTTCGCTGCCCGGCGGCAGAAATAGAACCGCGCCCGCCGTGTCCGCCGTTGCCACGCGCGCCTGCGTTTCTTTCGCCACGATGATCGCGGCTCCTTTTCCGTGCGCGCCGGTTTCCGCGAGGAAAAATCCGGCCGCAATCGTCCCCGCGCCGAGCAGGCAGATCACAGCCAGCGCGATCATCCCGCCGCGTCGTCGCCAGATGAGAAGAAAAATCGCGAGCCAGCCGAGCACGCACGCGCTCCACGTCAGCAAACGCACATCGCGCAGGCCGTAGAGATTTCGCCATGGCGGCAACGTCATTTCGAGCGCGCGACTTTCATCGCGCACGTAGCGCAGATTCGCGTCCGCCTCCGGCAACTGCGGATCCAGTTGCAGCGCGCGCTCATAATTTAAGATCGCGCGGCCGGAATCGCCGGCGCGGAAGTAGGCGTTGCCGAGATTGTAAAAAAGATTCGCGTTCCAATTTCCGGCCGCGACGTCGCTCTCATCATCCTTCACCGCGGCATCGAAATTTCCCGCCGCGTAGGCCGCGTTCGCTTGCTCAAAGCCCGAGCCCGCCCGCGCGCTCGCCGTGAGCGCGCACAGAAAAATAAGCAGCGCGATCTTTTTCACAGGCTCTCCACCAGTTGCAGCGCCTCGCGCTTTTTTTCTGGCGACGCGGCGCCGTTAGCCGACCCGCTGTAACGCAATTCGTCGTTGAGCGAAAAGAGCTGCTCCAGATGCGCCTTCTCGGCCGGGCCGAGCGCAAACGTTTGCGCGGCCAGCGCGGCATCGACGCTCATCGGCTCCACGTCGTTCTTCACCGCCGTCTTCAGTCGCGCGACGCGTGCCGCGCCTGCGAAATATTCGCCGCCAGGCAACTCATCCCGGCGCAGCTTGCGCAGCAATTCGTCGGCTTCGCGCCGCCACGCCGCCGCGCGCAACGCCGCGCGATCGATAGTGCGGCCGCTGCGAAATTTCCAAAACGCGAAAGCGAGTGCGAGCGCGAGCGGCGCCAGTTGCGCCAGCCAGAATGCACGGCGCAGATAGAGCGGCGCAAATGTCGTCTGCGCCGGGCCGCGTTGCGCGAGCGTCGGAAGAATCTCCGGCTTCTCGACGGCTAGCGGCGTCGTTGACGCGGGCGTTCCTCGATTCACCATCGCTGGCGTCGCTTGCGCGTTGCCTTCCACCGTCACCGGAATCGCGTCGCTGCTGAGCGAAAAATATTTGTCCTTCACCGGATCGAAATAACTGAACGCGAGCGGCGGCACGCTCTTCTTCTTGTCCGTCGGCGAGATGACAAGCTCGAATGTTTTCGTTCCGCTAATGCCGACATCGTCGTCCTGCTTGAAAGTCGACGTCGGCGGATAGGTGTGCCAGCCATCCGGCTCGCTCAACGTCGGCGCCGTCACGCGCTCAAATGTGCCGCGGCCCGAGATCGCCGCCTTCACCGTAATGGGATCGCCGATCTGCACGCGCTTCGGATTCGCCTGCGCTTCCATCGTGAAACTTCCGATCGCTCCGCCAAACGACGCCGGCGCGCCGGGTGGCAGCGGTTTTACCTCCAACGGCACTGCCTTACTCGTGATCGAGATTTCGCGCTGCTCGCCCATGTTGCCGAACGGATCGCGGAAGAACGGGTCCGAGAAGGGATCGTTTGTGTTGAACGGATCCGGCGCCGAACGCCCGCCGCCTGCGGTGAGAATGACCGCTTTCGCCTCCATGGGGCCGAGCTGGAATTTTCCCGTCCGCGCCGTGGAGATTGCCGTCTTATAAGTGAGCACCTGATACGCGCGACCGTTGATGTTGTCGCTCGATTCATCGGGCTTGCCCAGTTTTTGCACGGTGAATCCCTGCCCGCCGAGATCCGGCGGCTCGAAATTCAAGAGGCGCACACCCGCGCGAAAGCCGATGCGAATGACGATCGGTATGGTCTCCCCAATGTAGGCGCTCGTCTTCGGCACGATCAATTCCGCGAAGGCGACGCCGTTGGCGCGACCGGCCTCTGGCGCGGTCGAGTTACTTTGTGCATTTCCGCGCGGCGCGCCGCTGTCGACCACGTGCAAAGTCAGCTCCGGTGTCCGCAGCGTGGCGTTCGGCGCGCGAAATTCCTGCGGCGGAATCGTGAACGTGCCCGGCCGCGTCGCCATGATCGTGTAGCCAAAAATCAGGCTCGATTCCATCGACGAAAAATTCTGCATCTCGAACGACTGCTGCGTATCGGTGAGGTGAATCTGCAAGCCATCGACGGTGATATCGCGCGGCGGCGTGATGTTCCGCGCGCCGGTAATTTTGATCTGCAACTGCACCGGGCGTTCCGTCGTCGTTTCGGAATTGCTCAACGCCGCCGTCACCGACGGCCCGGCCGCGAACGCGCTGCCGGTGAGCGCGCTGGCTAAAATAAAAATGAACGCTCGTCTCATCGCGCGATTACCAATCGTTATAGACAGGTCGCACCGGCCTGCGTTCATCCAGTTGCACTTTCTGCTCTTCGTCCTTCATCGCCGCTAATAAACGCTCCGCTTGCTGCGGCGTCATCTCGCCTCGTTTTTCCGCGGCGGCTTCCGCGGCCTTTTCATCGGCCGACTGCTGCTGATCTGGCTGTCCCGCGCTTTTGATTTCGCCCGATTTCGGCTTGGCCGGGCTCGGCGTGGGCGAGGAACCTTCGCCGTTTTCACCAGGCGTTGGCGTCGGAGTCGTGCCGGAATTCGAGGGCGTCGGCGAACCATTATTTTGCGGCGTGGGCGAAGCGCTGCTCTGCGGTGACGGCGTGGGCGATTCGCCTCCGGATTTTTCTTTGTCGCCCGGAGTCGGCGTTGGCGACGGCTGGTTGTTAGGCGACGCGCTTGGGGAAGGAGTCGGCGAAGGCGGGGCGCTCGGCGAGGGAGAGGGCGACGCGCTGGGTGTCGGCGTCGGCGACGATTTGTCCTGCTGCCCGGAGCCGCCGGAATTCTTCTGCTTATCCTGCTGCGAATTGTCGGGTTTCTGCTGCTGGTTCTTCTGATCCTGTTTCTGGTCTTTTTTGTCCTTGTCCTTCTTATCTTGATCCTGCTTGTCGTTGCCCTTGTTCTTATCCTTGTCTTTTTGATCCTGGTTTTTCTTATCGTCCTTCGGCGAAGGCGATGGGGTCGGGGTGGGAGTCGGAGTAGGCGTGGGAGTTGGCGTGGGCGTTGGGGGCGGCTGATTTTTCTTGTTCTTCAACTCGTCGATCTTTTTCTTCACGAAATCGTAGTTCTCTTTCGCCTCCTTATTTTTCGGATCGAGCTTGAGCGTCTGCTGGTAATGCTTGAGCGCGTCCTCCCAATCGGTCAGCCTTTTCTCGTCCGATTTCTGCGCTTCGCCGCGCTGGTAGAGCGTGTTGCCTAAATTGTAGTGCCCTTTGCTTTGCAATGCCGCCTCCGGCGACAGCAGCGCCTGGCTAAACGATTGCAATGCCTTGTCGTATTCGCCCAGCCGATATTGCGCGGCGCCGCTATCGAATTGCAGCGCGTCCGCCGCCTGGTTCTGCGGGTGCGCGTCGAGCGTTTGCTGGAATTGCTGGAGCGCGTCCGCATATTTCCCGTCGCGATACTCGGATAACCCCGGCGCCGCCGCGAAAATATTCGGCGCCATGAGGACCAAGGCCGCGACGGCCAGCGCGCTCTCGCGTCGCGCCCTCGCGCGTGAGCGTTTGCGATGGTTGATGAACATCGATGCGATCAAAAACGCGATCGCCGCGCCCAGCGGCCACGCGTAGCGCTCGATCGGCTTGCGCGACATGCGCGCGTCAATTTCCTCCGCCGTCATTTTCGCCAGCCCGTCGCGGTAAAGTTGCTTCATCGTCTCCGGCCCGTTCGCGAGATGTAAATAGAAGCCGTCCGTAGCCGACGCGATCTCGCGCAGGCGCGCTTCATCGAGCTTCGATTTCACCACCTCTCCTTTCGCATCTTTCACAAACGCCGAGCCGTTCTCGGCCGGGATCGGAATAAGCGAGCCCTGCGTCGTGCCGACGCCGATGGTGAAAATGCGCACGCCCGCTTCCGCGGCCACTTTTGCTTCTTTCACCGCGTCGCCGCTCAATTCTTCGCCGTCAGTGAAAATAATGAGCGCGCGATTACCCAGTGCGCTTTTGCCGAACGTCTGCACCGCCATCGCGATCGCTGCGCTGATATTCGTGCCGCCTTCGGGAATGGTTTTGGTGTCGAGATCGTTCACCGCTTCCATCTCCGCGTCGTAATCGATGGTGAGCGGCGCCTGCACGAAGGCGCGACCTGCGAACGCGATGAGCCCGACGCGGTCGCCCTGCAATTCGTTCAGTAGATCCTGCGATGCGAGTTTCACGCGCGTCAATCGATCGGGCGCGACGTCATTCGAGAGCATGCTGCGTGAAGTATCCACCGCGATCAGCAGATCGAGCCCGCGACGTTTCACTTCTTCGTAGGTGTAACCCCAGCGCGGCTTGGCGAGCGCGATGATAGCCAGCCCGATCGCGAGCAGCATGAAGCCGAAACGCACCGCGCGTCGCGTCCGATCAATGTTACCAGCCAGCTCCGGCAGCAATCGCCGCGAAATAAATTCGCCGAGCTTGCGGGCGTTGCGCCGTTCCGCGGCGACGTAGACGCCGATCAAAACCGGCAACACCAGCAGCGCCAAAAACCAAAGCGGGTCGCCAAATCGAATCATGGCAAGCGCTTCCAAATCGTCTGGCTCAAGAGCAACTGCACCAGGAGCAATCCACAACCCGCCGCGATGCACGGCGGAAAGAGATCGCGGTATTGTTGATATTTCCGCACGCTCACCGTCGTTTTTTCCAGCGTGTCAATGTCCTTGAAAATCGCCTCCAGTGATTCCGTATCCGTGGCGCGATAGAATTTGCCGTCCGCAATCTTGGTGACTTCGCGCAGTCCGGTCTCGTTAAAGCTCACATTTTGGTTTTGATACACGATGTTGCCCATCGCGTCGGTGTACGGATTGCCGGTGCGCGGATCGAACACCGGCGCGAGGGCGACACCGTTCGTGCCTGCCCCGATGGCGTAGAATTTGATCTTCAACGCCTTCACTGCCTCGGCCGCGGTATCGGGCGGCACGCGTCCGGCATTGTTGTCACCGTCCGTGAGCAAAACCATCACGCGGCTCTTCGCCTTTTTGTCGTGCAATCGATTCGCCGCCGACGCCATGGCCGATCCGATGGCAGTGCCATCTTCGACGAGGCCAATGCGGACGCGCTCGAGATTTTGCAGCAACCAGTCGTGATCGAGCGTCATCGGGCTCACGACATACGGCCGGCTGCCGAAGGCAATGATGCCGATGCGATCGTTCGGGCGACCTTCGATGAATTGCCGCGTCACTTCGCGAATCGCATCAACGCGCGTGGAACTTTCGCCACCGATGGTGAAATCCTTGGTTAACATCGAGCCCGACACGTCGAGCACGAGCATGATGTCGATGCCGCTGGCGTCGACGTGCGTGAGCGTCTTGCCGAGTTGCGGACGTGCGATCGCGATGACGAATGCCGCCAGCGCCAACCAGATGAGCGCGCGCAAGAATTTGCCGACGCGACTCGCGCTGCTTTTGCCGATGGTAGCGAATGGCGCTGTCGCAGAAAAAACAATCGCCGCGCGCGGCCCGATTTTTCCGCGCAGATATGCCACCAGCGGGATCAGCAGCAGGAGCAACAGCAGCCACGGCCGCGTGAAGCTCAGCGCCTGGTCGCCGAGCCAATTACGCAGAAACAAGCGCACCTCCTTTTACAAAGCGTTCCGCTTCGTCGAGCAGGAGCCGGCTGTCTTCCGCGGTTGCTTCGTAGCGTGCGAACTTGATGAGATCGCAGCGATCGAGAAAATCCTTCAACAGCGCCTTGTCGTCGTTTTTGAATTTTTCCGACGACGCGATGGCGTTGAGGAATTCCACCGATGTCTGCCGCGTCATCGGCAGCGAGAATTCTTCGAGCACGTAACGTCGCAGAATATCGGAAACACGAATGCTGAATCGGTACGGCGGTACACTCTCGATCCCGCTCGCGCCGAGCGCGTCCAGCGCCCGCTCGCGCGCAGATCGCGTCGGCTGTTTTTTCCGAAAGAAACGCCGCACGTAGTAAACGATGAGCCCGATTACAGACAGCGCGATCACGCTCCCGACGAAAATCATCCACGGCGGAATGAGCGAGTAATCGACCGGCGGCGCGATATCGTGGAGTTGTTGTTGGGCGAGAAAAATCATGGTCAGCGCACCAGCAGACGGCGCTCCCGGTTCTTGAAAAACGCGCGCAGCGCCGGGAGATAATCGCCGCCGGTGCGCAGATCGATGCTATCGATTTTGTTGCGGCGCAGCACACGCGTGACTTCCGCGTGGCGGCCTTCGGCGAGCGCGGCGAAACGCGTGCGCACCTCGCGATCGTGGGTGTTGATTTCGATTTGCTCGCCCGTCTCCGCGTCTTCCAGCGTGATGATGCCGATATTAGGCAGCACGCTCTCGCGTTCGTCCTGAATGCGGACGGCGATGAGATCGTGTCGCCTCGCGGTGACGCCGAGCTCGCGCGAAAAGTCGCGCGTTTGGAAATCGGAAATGAAAAAAACGACGGCGCGGCGCGTGACGATCTTGTTGAAATGATCGAGCGCGGCGGCCGGATCGGTGCCCCGACCTTCCGGTTGGAAAAACAATATCTCGCGAATGATGCGCAGCGTATGCGAGCGCCCTTTTTTCGGCGGCATGAAAAGTTCCAGGCGATCGCTGAAAAGCAGCAGCCCGACTTTGTCGTTATTGCGAATCGCGCTGAAGGCGAGCAGACACGCGACTTCCGCCGCGAGTTCGCGCTTCGACTGCGACGTGCTGCCGAAATTACCCGACGCGCTCACGTCGACAATGAGCATGACGGTCAGCTCGCGTTCTTCAGTGAATTTTTTCACGAAGGGCGCGCCCAGCCGCGCGGTGACGTTCCAGTCGATCGAACGAATCTCGTCGCCCGGCTGATACTCGCGCACCTCTTCGAAATTCATGCCGCGTCCTTTGAAAACGCTGTGATAATCGCCCGCGAAGGCGGTCTCGACCAGCGCGCGCGTTTTGATTTCAAGCCCGCGAATTTTGCGCAGAATTTCCTCCGCGCGCTCGTCATCCCGAGCGGAGCGAAGCGAAGTCGATGGATCCCGAGGCATTAGCGGGAAGATGCGAAAGCTGCGACGACGTATATTTCTTCGATGGAGCCGCAAGAAGCGACACGGGATTCCTCGACTTCGTTCGGGATGACAGTGCTCACGGCACCGGTAGCCCCGCGAAGATGCGCTCGATGATCGTCTCGCTCGTGATCGATTCCGCTTCGGCTTCGTAGCTCACGATGATGCGATGCCGCAGCACATCGTGTCCGATGCTTTTGATGTCCTGCGGCGTGACGTAAGCGCGGCCATTGAGGAACGCGTTCGCGCGCGCCGCGAGCGCGAGATAGATCGTGGCGCGCGGCGACGCGCCGTAACGAATGAGCCCTTCGAGTTTTAAATTATAGACAGCGGGCTCACGCGTCGCCCACACGATGTCGACGATGTAATCCTTCACGCGATCGTCGATGTAAATGCTGTTCACGATGTCGCGCGCGGCGATGACTTGCTTCGGATCGACCACGGCGGAGACAGCGAGATCGGGCGCCGACGTCGCCATCAGATCGAGAATCTGGCGCTCCTCCGTTTTCGCCGGATAACCGACGTTCAGCTTGAACATGAAACGATCGAGCTGCGCTTCGGGCAACTGATAGGTCCCTTCCTGCTCGAGCGGATTCTGCGTCGCGAGCACGAGAAAAGGATCGGGCAGCTTATAGGTTTTGTCGCCGATAGTGACCTGGCGCTCCTGCATCGCTTCCAGTAATGCGCTCTGCACCTTCGCCGGCGCGCGGTTGATCTCGTCGGCTAAAATCAGGTTGGAAAAAATCGGGCCGAACTTTGTGGTGAATTCTCCGTCGCGCGGATTGTAAATAAGCGTGCCGATGAGATCGGCCGGCAAGAGATCGGGCGTGAATTGCAAGCGCTGAAAACCGGTGTGAATGGCAGACGCCATCGTCTTCACCGTCAGCGTTTTCGCGAGACCCGGGACGCCTTCGAGCAGGACGTGGCCGTTCGCGAGCAAGCCGAGCAGCAAGCGATCGACGAGGTAGCGCTGGCCGATGACGACGTGCGCGATCTGCTCGCGCAGGGGCGCGACCCAGCTGCCGAGTTCCTGAACTTGTTGCGTCAATTCCTGCGTCGATTTCATTGAGTTGGTTCTGACAGAATCCGCTGCCCGAATGTTCATTCAACGCTGGGGAAGGCCGATGATCGCGTCGGCAAATTACTTCGCCGTTTCGGTGCGCGCGCGCAGGGTGAGTCGCACCGGCAAGCCTTCGTACGGTTCGACTTCGCGAATTCTGCCTTCGAGGAAACGCGCGAATGGCTCGGTGAGAAGTTTTGGCGAATTCACAAACAGCACTATCTCAGGCGGCGCGATTGATTTGCGTTCGTTGCTCGCCGCCTGCGTCGCGTAAAAAAGTTTGAGGCGTTTGTTCGCCACCGTCGGCGGCGGATTCGACGCGAAAGCCGCGTGCAACAGGCGATTCAATTTCCCCGTGCCGATGTGCGCGTCGGCCGCGCGGCGCACGCGCTCGATCAATTTGAAAATGCGATCGGCGTGCTCGCCCGTCAGCGCGCTGGTGACGAGGATCGGCGCGTAGGGCAGAAAAAATAATTCGGCGCGCGTCGTCGCGATCAGCGCCGCCATCGCTTCGCGCTGCCCGCGCACGGGGCGCGCGAGATCCCACTTGTTCATCACGATCACGCACGGTTTGCGTTCCTTTTGAATGAGCCCGGCCACGCGACGATCCTGCGCTTTCACGCCTTCGACGCTGTCGATCACCAGCACGCAAAGATCGGCGCGCACGATCGTTTTCTCCGCGCGCATGACGGAGAAAACTTCGACCGAGGTGGAATGTTTGCTGCGCGCGCGAATGCCTGCGGTATCGATGAGCACGTAACGTTTGCCAGCGCGCTCATACGCGATGTCGACGGCATCGCGCGTGGTGCCGGGGGTATCGCTCACGATCGTGCGATGATCGTGCAGCAGCGCATTCACCAGCGACGATTTGCCCGCGTTCGGGCGGCCCACGATCGCGAGCCTGATCGCGTCGTCTGACGTCGGCTCGCGATCGCCCTCCGCATGGGCCGGCAGCATCGTGGCCACGCGCGTCAGCAACGCCGGCACATTGCGCCCATGCGCGGCGCTGACATCGAAAATTTCCTCGAAACCGAGCTCGGAAAATTCCGCGGCGTTCGGTTCATGCTTCGGGTCGTCGACTTTGTTGACGACGAGCAGCACCGGTTTGCGCGTGCGCCGGAGAAATTGCGCGAGCTCGCGATCGACCGGCGTGAGTCCCTGCTGCGCGTCGACCACAAACAAAATAAGATCGCCTTCCTCCATCGCGCGCTCCGCCGCGCGGCGCACGTCGTCGGTCAATTCCGTCTCGCCTTTGCCGACGATGCCGCCGGTGTCCCAGAGCGCGAATTTTTTCCCGCCCGCCTCCGCTTCCGCGGAAATGCGGTCGCGCGTGATGCCGGGTTGATCGTGCACGATCGCGATGCGCTTCTGCGCGATGCGATTAAACAGTGCCGACTTGCCGACGTTCGGCCGCCCGACGATGGCGACTTGTTTCATTCGCCTACCATCGCATCATTTGCGCTCGGCGTGCGCGTGCCCGCCATCCTGGAGTTGGCGAATGCCGCTGAGCACGTAAACGATGCCGGAGATAAAGGTAAAAAGCGCGGCGGCGGCGACGACGGCGAGGAGCGGCGGCTTGTGCAATTGCAGCATCACCCAGCCGATCGCGGCCATTTGCAAAACGGTCGCGACCTTGCCTGTCCAGCTCGGTCGCACATGCACTTTGCCGTTTAAAAAATAGAGCACGCCGGTGCCGACGAGAATCACGATGTCGCGCGAAATCACCAGCACCGGGAACCAGAGCGGGAAGTGGCCGTAATCCGGATCGACCTTGCTCCAGTTGCTGATGCTGAGCGTGATGATGCCGCTGAGGAGCAGACCCTTGTCCGCGATCGGATCGAGCACGACGCCGAGCGCGCTGCGCTGATTATAACGGCGCGCGACGTAGCCATCGAGCCCGTCGCTAACCGCCGCGATCAGGAACAGCAGGATGGCCGCGAGACGCTGCCACTCGAGCGGCTCGCCGCGTTCGATGCTCTGCCCATAATAGATCGCCATGGTCACGAACGCTGGGATCATGAGAATCCGCACGAGGGTGATCTTGTTGGCCGTGGTCATGGCGCCACCAACTTGTGGAGCGTCGACCGCTGATGGCAAGCATTTTGCCGAAATGAGCGAACGTTAGCCGACGCGCTCACCGAGAACCCGCTGCGATTTCGATTTGGTCGGGCGCTGGAAGTTCATACAGTGCGATCCGTCCCGCCGATGTGGCGAAATGGCAGACGCAACGGACTTAAAATCCGTTGGGCTTAACGGCCCGTGCCGGTTCGAGTCCGGCCATCGGCATTCTCCAAAGTGGGCGGCGCGAATTTGACGCGGCGCTGGCACAAAATCTTCTGCGTTCGACTCGAGTATGAGGGTGCTGATTGCGGATGATCAAAAAAGCGTCGGCACCACGCTGGCGAAGCTGGTCTTGCATTGTCAGCACGAAGTAGTGGAGGTGGTCGCGTCCGGTTTCGAAGCCATCCAGGCTTACACCCGCCATCGGCCCGATGTCGTCTTGATGGACTATTGGATGTCGCGGCTCAATGGCGCGACCGCGTGCCGGAATATTCTGGCGAAGGATCCGTCGGCGCGCGTGATCCTCGTCTCGGGTTGGTCGCCGTCGCTGGAACTGGAGAGCGCGGGCGCGATCGCGCTGCTGTCCAAGCCGGTCGATCTTGATCATCTCGACGAACTGTTGAAGTCCGTCATCGCAACCCATCCGCTCAACTCTCGAGATTGATGCGCGGGCGGAAGTGCGCGTTTTCCGCCTCCAGCTTTCGCAACTGGTGGACGCAATAGAGCAGGGGCAGCGCGCCGATCAGGCCGAAGGTACAATCGACAAAGCGCCACGGCAGCGGCACGCCCCGGATCGCACCGCAGATCAACGCCAGCGGAAACACGCCGGCGCAAGCAACTAGTCCGGCATAGATATTAGGGCGCGCGCTGAGCGGATTCACGAGCGGAGCCACGAAAAACATCGCGATGATGAGATGGCCGAACGCCAGCCAATCGGTGCCGTACGCCATCCAGGAATAATGCGCCGCGGTGTCTTCCAGCCCGCGTTGCACGGTGTGAATCCATGCGGCGAGCCCCGGCGAATCCATTCCACTCGAGACCACACCGACGCCGAGCAGGCGCGAGATCATGCGCAATTCTTGCAGGAGCGGGAAGGCTGTGATTCCGCTCAGCACGAGCCCGACGATAAAGAGCAGCATCGCCGCGCGAAAACGAAAGAGCAGCGACGATCGTTCCATCCCGTTCCGCGCCATCGTCTCTTATTCTAACAACGCGCCCGCGATGACGAAGCGATATTTTGCGTGGCACCGCCCGAAGATTTGCTTGGCTTGAGCGGTCGCCGCCGCATTGTCATCGCTATGGACGATTTGATCCTGCCGGTCATTCTTGGCACCACGCGTAAGGGGCGACGCAGCGAGCACGCGGCGCATTTCGTTTTTGAGCAAACCAAAGCGCGCGCCGGCGTGCGCACGGAATTCGTCGACCTGTGCGATTTGAAAATGAAGCTCGATGACGCGGGCGAGCAGATGAAGGATCCGGCGTTCGCTGGATCTCGTGCAGCGCGCGGACGGATTGATTCTCGTCGTGCCCGAATACAATCACGGTTACCCGGGCCTGTTGAAACACGCGCTCGATATGAATCTCGACGAATACATTCACAAAGCGGCCGGCATTTGCGGCGTGTCCGCTGGCGCCTTTGGTGGCGCGCGCGTGATCGAAGCACTATTGCCCGTCATGCGCGAGATCGGGCTGGTTACGATTTTTACCGACGTGAACTTCAGTCACGCCGGCGAGGTGTTCGCGGACGACGGAAGTTTGCGCGACGAGAAGTTCGTGAAGCGCGTCGGCAAATTTCTCGACGAGCTGGTCTGGATGGCGCGGACGTTGAAACATGGCCGGGAGCATTTGGTGGCAACTGAATAGGAGAGGATTTTCAGGATGGATCGATTTTCTCTTTCTGAAAATCCCGCTCAATCCCATCCCGTCTAAATGAATTCAGAAGCGAAGTTCACGCTAAGGGAGGACGATCTCGAGGAAACGTTTGCGCGTTCTTCCGGGCCGGGCGGTCAGAACGTGAATAAGGTTTCGACCGCCGTCACGTTGCGGTATCGGCCGACGGGCGTGAGCGTGACAGTGCAGGATTCGCGCTCGCAAGCGACCAATCGCAAAATTGCGCGCGCGCGTTTGCAGCAAGCGATCGTTAGACAGCGCGATCACGAACGCGCCACCAAGCGCGCCGCGCGCGAGAAAGAACGCCGCCGCCATGCGCCGAAACCACGCGCGTTGAAGCGACGCATTCTCGAAGCGAAACGGAAGCGCGGTGAAGTGAAGCGCCAACGGAATCGCGTCGACGAATGATTCGCTGCGGGATTATTGGTGTCGGCTGGCCTGGTCAGCAGCACGCCATCGCGCTGGCTAACATCGACGGCGCGGTACTGCATTCCTGCGCTGATAACGACGAAACGCGCTTGCGAAAGTTCGTCGCGGAATATCATCCGGCGCAAAGTTTTTCGTCGTACGCCGAGCTCTTGCGCGATCCGGAACTCGATGCGGCGATCGTTTGTCTCCCGAATTTTTTGCATTTCCCCGCCTCGCTCGCTGCGCTCGAGGCGGGCAAGCATGTCTTCTGCGAAAAGCCGCCCACGATGAACGCCCCGGAAATGAAAACGTTGCGCGACGAAGCGGAGAAGCGCGGGCTCGTGTATTTTTTCGGACGGCAATTTCGTTTCACGCCGGCGGTACGTACGGCGCGCGAGTTGATCGCAACGGGCCGGCTCGGGAAAATTTATCGGGCGCGCGCGACGTGGATTCGCTCGCGTGGCATTCCGGCCGGCATCGGCGCGTGGTTCACCGATCGCAAACGCTCCGGTGGCGGCGCGCTCATCGACATCGGCGTGCACGCGCTCGATACCGCGTGGTTTCTCATGGGCACGCCGCGACCGGTGTCGATCACGGGCAAGGTCTTCCGCAATTTCGCGCACCTCGTGAACGTGCCGGTTTTCGATGTCGAAGACGAAGCGCACGCGTTCATCCGGTTCGCAGACGACACGATGGTGGAATTGGAAACGAGCTGGGCGGCGAATCTCACCGACGACACACCGCTCGGCGAAGCGTGGGTCGGGCGCGAGTCGAACAACTGCGTCCTCTTCGGCAGCAAAGCATCGCTGCGATTAAATCCGCTCACGCTCTTCGAAGATCGCGCTGGCAAATTGGAAACGGTGCCGCTTCGTCCGCGCGACAACGCGAACAGCTTCGAATTGCAGATGCGTAATTTTGCCGACGCGATCAGCGGGAAAGCGCCGCCGTTAAACAGCGCGGGACAAGCCTTGCAACTGATGGAAATGATCGATGGTATTTATGCGTCCAGCGCACAGGGACGAGAAATCGCGCTCCCATAAAAATAATTATTTTGCCGTTTAATACGTCTGGCGGCGAGGTTTGCGCCGATTTGATCGTAGGAACTAATCACCAAACTATGAAAAAACTTATCACCACATCTTCGCTTTTCGCCATCGCCGCGTCGGTTCTCCTGAGTTCATGCGCGGGCCACGATGCGGCCACCACCACGACGACGAGCACGCGTGAGACGACCGCGACCGTGCCGGCCACCACGCAGCAGACGACCACCACTCGGGCGCGCTACTAAGAGCAGCGAAGTTCGTTTACGAGCGCGCGCAGCCGCAAGGTTGCGCGCGCTCTTTTTTTAATCAGCCGGCTCGCTCTCGGGCTCGTTTTCCTCGGCGTCGCTCACCACCGGCGCGATGGCCTGAAGCTGCTCGCCTTCTTTGAGGTTGATCAATTTCACGCCCATGGCGTTGCGGCCGGTTTCGCGAATTTCTTTCACGCGCGTCCGCACCATCTGGCCCTTGGTCGTGATCAACATCAGCTCGTCGTCATCGCGCACGGTCAGCGCGCCGACCACGTTGCCGGTCTTCTCGCCCGTCTTCATCGTGATGATGCCTTTGCCGCCGCGCGATTGTTTGCGGTAATCATCAAACGTGGTGCGCTTGCCGATGCCGTGCTCGCCCGCGACGAGCAGCATCGCGTCCTCATTCACGATCGCGATGGAGACAACGTGATCGCCTTTGCGCGGACGAATGCCCCAGACCCCGACGGTGTTGCGGCCCTGGTCGCGCAGTTGTTCCTCGTGAAAACGAAGGCTCATGCCGTCCCAGGTAATCAGCACGATCTCGTTATTGCCCTCGGTCAGCTTGGCGTCGATGAGGCAATCGCCTTCTTCGATCTGGATGGCGATGATGCCGCCCTTGCGCACATTCGAGTAATCGGACAGGTTCGATTTTTTCACGATGCCGGTACGCGTCGCGAAAACGATGTGCAGATTTTCGTCCCAGGTATTGTCGGTCGCGTTTGCGCCGGTGCCGGTTTTCTTCGACTGAATGCGAATGGTGGCCGCGATTTTTTCGTCGCTGCGCAACTCGAGAATGTTAGCAATGGAACGTCCCTTCGCCGCGCGCCCCATTTCCGGGATTTCGTAAACCTTCTCCACGTAGCAGCGCCCGGACGCCGTGAAGAACATGAGGTAATCGTGCGTCGTCGCGGTGAAAAGATGCTCGACGAAATCGCCCTCGTCCTCCTGCGTCGCGCCTTCGCGCGTGGTCATGCCGACGACGCCTTTGCCGCCGCGGCGCTGCGCGCGGAACGCGCTGACTGCGGTCCGTTTGATGAAACCGCCGTGCGTGATCGAGATGATGCAACCTTCGTTCGCGATCAAATCTTCCATCGCGATCTCGCCCTCTTCCGGCACGAGCTGGGTAAGGCGAGGGGAAGCGTGCTTGTCGCGAATTTCGCGCAGCTCTTTCTTGATGATGGTGAGGACGCGCGACTCTTTCGCAAGAATGTCGCGCAAATCCTGGATCGTATCGATCAGCTCCTCGTATTCGTTGGTGATTTTCTCGCGCTCGAGACCGGTAAGTTGATACAGACGGAGATCGAGAATCTGGTTCGCCTGGTGCTCGCTGAAAGCGTAACGGCCCTCGATCAGGCGCGCTTCGTTGCGAATGAGCACGCCGATTTTCTCGACCTGTTTGCGGGTGAATTCGAACGCGAGCAATTTCACCCGCGCCTCTTCGCGATTGGCGGATTCGCGAATGATGCGGATGAATTCGTCGAGATTAGACAGCGCGATCAGGTAACCTTCGAGCGTCTCGGCGCGCTCCTCGGCTTTGCGCAATTCGTAGCGCGTCCGCCGCAGGATGACCTCGCGCCGATGCTCGATGTAGGCGGTGTTCGCTTCCTTGAGCGAGAGCAGCTTCGGCCGGCCGTGGTCGATCGCGAGCATCGACGCCGCGAAAGAGGATTCCATCGCGGTGTATTTGTAGAGATTGTTGATGACGACTTTCGGCAGCGCGTCGCGCTTCAGCTCAATCACCACGCGCGTGTTTTCATCGGACTCGTCGCGGATGGCGGTAATGTCGGACAGCACCTTGTCGTTCACCAGATCCGCGATGCGTTCGACCAGCGTCGCGCGATTCACGTTGTAAGGAATCTCGGTGATCACGATCTGTTCGCGGCCGCCTTTGAGCTCCTCCACGCCGGCTTTGCCGCGCACTTTCATGCTGCCGCGTCCGGTCTCGAGATATTGGCGCACGCCGGTGACACCGCAGATCGCGCAGCCTGTCGGAAAATCCGGGCCCTTCACGTACTTCATCAGGCCATCGAAATCGATGTCCGGGTCGTCGATCTGCGCGCAAATACCGTCAATTACTTCGCCGAGATTGTGCGGCGGAATGTTCGTGGCCATGCCGACCGCGATACCGGTGCCGCCGTTAACCAGCAGGTTCGGGAACGCCGCGGGGAAAACTTTCGGTTCCGTCCGCGTCTCGTCGTAGTTGGGGACAAAGTCGACCGTGTCCTTGTCCATGTCGGTCATGAGCGCGGCGC
Organism: Verrucomicrobiota bacterium; assembly: GCA_030854105.1. GTDB lineage: Bacteria > Verrucomicrobiota > Verrucomicrobiia > Chthoniobacterales > UBA10450 > AV69. The sequence goes on from JALYTV010000005.1 coordinate 28,231, forward strand.
CGAGATGCGTCATGCGCGCCTCGGTGTATCGCATCGCCGCCGGCGGATCACCTTCCACCGAACCGAAATTGCCCTGGCCGTCGATCAATCGCTCGCGCATCGCCCACGGCTGCGCCATGTGCACCAGCGTGGGGTAAATCACCGCCTCACCGTGCGGGTGATAGTTACCGGAAGTATCGCCGCAAATCTTGGCGCATTTACGATGCTGCCGCCCGGGGAAAAGCGAGAGATCGTGCATCGCATAGAGAATGCGCCGCTGCGATGGCTTTAATCCGTCGCGCGCATCCGGCAGCGCGCGCGAGATGATGACCGACATCGAGTAATCGAGGAACGACCTCGATACTTCTTCGGCGACGTTGATGGGCTCGACCTTTTCGTTGGCGTTATACACAGGAGAAATGAACTAGACGGGATTAACAGGATTTACTGGATTATGAAGATCGACAGAGGATGGATCAGAGCCAAGACGTCGGAGTTTGCGCTTAAATTGCAGGCTGGGCGCCCCGAAGTTTAGGAGCAGGCCGACATCGTGATGGGTCGCGGTTAAATAGTTCACAAGCTGCACTTCGTCGGCTTTGCTCAACGCGGAGATCGCCTTGAGTTCGCAGAGCAAGGTATCGCTGATGATAATGTCAGCCACGAAATCGCCGACGATCACGCTTTCGTAGCGCACCGTGATGTGTTGATCGAGATCGATCGGTAGGCCAGCTCGGCGCAACTCGAAAGCAAACGCATTTCGGTAAACCGATTCGAGAAAGCCCGGCCCGAGCGCGCGATGGACCTTCATCGCAACGCCGATGACCTTTTCCGTAAGCGCGTAGTCCGTTTCCAAATCCTGTAAATCCCGTTAATCCTGTCTAGTTAAACATCTAGATTGCGGACATTGAGCGCGTTGTCTTCAATGTACTGACGGCGCGGTTCGACCACGTCGCCCATGAGTTTCGAGAACATCTGGTCGGCTTCGACGGCGTTGTCGTCGTTGAGCTCCACTTGCAGCAGCTTGCGCTTTTCGGGATTCATCGTCGTCTCGAACAATTCTTTCGCGTTCATTTCGCCGAGACCTTTGAAACGCTTGATCTGCACGCCGCGGCGGCCGATCTCGAGAATCTTGTGCAGGATTTCCGGGATGGAGAAGAGCGGATGCGAGACAGCGCGCTCACCTTCGCCCTCGAGCAATTCGAAGATCGGTTTATCGCTCGCGGCATAGTGATCGACCTTCAGCCCTTTGCGCGCGAGTTCGCTCATGATTTTGTGAATCGTGGTCGACTCGTGCAGCTCGATCAGCGTGCCACGCCGCCGGTTGCCGTTGGTTTTGGCAGTCGTCGGCGCGGAAGAGCCGTTCGCCATCGGCAGCAATTCCTGCTGCGATTCCGTGTCGAACAAATTGAGATCGAGATTCTTCTCGTGGAAGCTGCGCACTTCTTTCTCGTCGTGGAAATAATGCACCGTCTCCTCGTTGCCATCGCGCACCTTCACGAGGTAAGCGGGTAGCTTGCCGGTTTTGCTCTCGCGCTCACCGAGGAAGCTTTCGAAGTCGCCGCCGTGCCGCCGGATCGCTTCGCTCAACTTCGCCAGGCGCTCGAGCGATTCGAGGATGTCCTTCAATTGCGCCGCCGAAACTTCCTTGTCGTCAGCGAGATTTTTCAGGCGCACGTCTTCGGCGCCAAGCGTGATGAGAATCTTGTTCAACTGCACATCGTCTTCGACGTACTCTTCGCGCTTCTTGCGCTTGATTTGATAGAGCGGCGGCTGCGCAATGTAGATTTTTCCCGAGCGCACGAGATCGGTCATCTGCCGATAGAAAAACGTCAGCAGCAACGTGCGAATATGCGAGCCGTCGACGTCGGCGTCGGTCATGATGATGATGCGGCCGTAACGCAGCTTCGTTATGTCGAAGCACGATTCGTCCTTCTTCGTCGGCACGCCTTCGATCTCCTCTTTGGGCTTGCCGATGCCGGTGCCGATCGCCGTGATCATCGATTGAATCTCGTTGTTCTTGAGGAACTGATCGATGCGCGCTTTCTCGACGTTAATGAGCTTGCCGCGGATCGGCAGGATCGCCTGATAACGCCGATCGCGTCCCTGTTTGGCGGAGCCGCCGGCGGAATCACCCTCGACGATGTAGAGCTCGGTCAACTCCGGATCGCGTTCGCTGCAATCGGCCAGCTTGCCGGGAAGTCCGCCGCCGGTGAGCGCGCCTTTGCGAATCGTCTCGCGCGCTTTCCGCGCCGCCTCGCGCGCACGCGCCGCCGTCAGCACCTTGTCGAAAATGCGTTTCGCGACCGGCGGATGCTGATCGAAGTAAGTCATCAACCCGTCGTAGACGGCGGAGTTCACCACGCCGTCGATCTCGGTGTTGACCAGCTTTACTTTCGTCTGCGATTCGAAACGCGGGTTCGGCAGCTTGATGCTCAAGACGCAAAGCAAACCTTCGCGCACGTCGTCGCCCGAGATCGACGGATCCTTTTCCTTCGTCAGATTATTCGAACGCGCATATTGATTGATCGCGCGCGTCAGCGCCGTGCGGAAACCGGTGAGGTGCGTGCCGCCGTCTGGATTCGGAATCGAATTCGCGAAGCAAAGAATCTGGTCGCTATAGCTGTCGTTATATTGTAGCACGCAATCGACAAAGATTTCGTCGCGCTGGCGTTCGATGTTGATCGGCTTGGTGTGGATGACCTGCTTGTTTTCGCCGAGCTGCCGCACGAATTCCTCGATGCCTTGTTTGTAGAAAAACATTTCCTTTCTGGTGGGATCGGTCCGTTCGTCAGCCAGCGCGATCTCCAGGCCGGGATTGAGAAACGCCAGTTCACGCAAGCGCGTCGCCAAACGCTCGAATTTGAATTCGGTCGTGATGGTGAAAATCGTCGGGTCCGGCAAAAATGTGATGAGCGTGCCGCTGGCCTTCTTGTTTTTGACTTCACCGATGACGCTCAGTTTTTGCGTCGTCTTGCCGCGCTCGAAAGCCATGTGATGCACTTTGCCTTCGCGCGTGACTTCGACTTTGAACCAATCCGACAGCGCGTTGACGCACTTCGCGCCGACGCCGTGCAGGCCGCCGGAATACTTGTAAGCGCCCTGCCCGAATTTGCCGCCCGCGTGCAGATTCGTCAGCACCAGCTCTACAGCCGGCATTTTCCATTTCGGGTGAATATCAACGGGAATGCCGCGACCGTTGTCGCGCACGGAAGCCGAGCCATCGACATGAATCGTGACGTCGATCCGCGTGCAAAAACCGGCGAGATGTTCGTCGATCGAGTTGTCTAAAACTTCGAAAACGCAGTGGTGTAAGCCTCGTTCATCGGGGTCGCCGATATACATGCCCGGGCGTTTGCGCACGGCCTCGAGGCCTTCCAGTTTATCGATCTGGGCCGCATCATATTTCTGCGCGGCAGCGATGCCGATGGAGCGGTCGGTGGTGATGGTTGTCGTCTCTAATTCGGCGTCAGTTTTCGGCATAAAAGGTGGTCGCGTGACCACCGCCAGGAAGTTATCTGAACCGGCCAAAATCGCCAAGGATTTTATCGGATATTTTTCGGCTAAAACACCCTAGATATTGCGCTTCCTGCGCTGGAAAACGCCAGATGGGGTAGGGAAGGCGAAAGCGCAACCAGAGCGCTGGCGGGACTACTTGACCCGTGCCCGGCGTGCCCTGAGACTGCGACCGAATTTATGCGATTCCAGACGCTGTACGAGGGTCGTTGGATCTTCCTGATTCTGGCTGTCTGCACGCTCGCCGGCGGCTGGTTTTCCGGTTGGATCGCGTTGTCAGGCAGCGCGCTCATAGCCTACGCGCTCTTGTTTTTTCGCGATCCGGAACGGGCTGATCCGATGGACCCGCGCGCGGTGGTGGCGGCAGCGGACGGCGTGGTCGCGGATATCAAAGAAGTGGATGAGCCCGAAGTGCTCGGCGCGCGGACGCGCCGGATCGGTATTTTCCTTTCCGTGTTCGATGTGCACACGAATCGCGCGCCGGTCGCCGGTCGCGTTACCTATCGCCAGCATCGCCAAGGCCTTTGCCTTGATGCGCGCAGCGAAGACTGCGCCGAGAAGAACGAAGCGATGACGTGGGCGTTCGAGAGCGCGAAGGGAAAAATCGTGGTGCGGCAATTAACCGGCGCGATTGCACGACGCATCGTCGCCTGGTCGAAAGTGGGCGACGAACTCCGCCGCGGCGAACGTTTCGGAATGATTCGATTCGGCTCGCGCACCGAAGTATACTTGCCGCTCGACGCGGAAGTGACGGTGAAAGTCGGCGACCGCGTGCAAGGCGGCGCGAGCATAATCGCGCGGCTGGCGCCATGAGCGATCCGAATCCTAAAATCTATTTGCTGCCGAACCTGATGACGGCAGGCAACCTCTTCTGCGGTTTCGCCGCCACGCTGAGGATTCTCGAAGGCGCGCTCCTGCAGAGCACCGACGGCGACGCCGCCGCGATTCTATTCCACAACGCCATCTGGTTCATTCTGGGCGCGTGCATTTTCGATTTGCTCGATGGCCGGCTCGCGCGCCTGGGTGGTCACGAGAGCGCGTTTGGCCGCGAATTCGATTCCATCGCCGACATCGTGTCGTTTGGCGTGGCCCCCGCGCTGATGGTTTACCGCATCGTGTTGCAGGAATTTCCGCGCGCGGGTTGGATCGTGGCGTTCGTCTACCTCGCTTGCGGCGCGTTGCGACTGGCGCGTTTCAATGTCATCTCCGCGACCTCCGATTCCGCCGGCAAAGATTTCAAAGGCTTTCCGATTCCGGCGGCGGCGGGTTTGATCGCGTCGCTTACGCTCTTCATGCTCTGGCTCGCGCAAGGCGAGCATCAACTCGGTCGCTGGAAATTCGTGCTGCCGCCGCTCATGCTTTTTCTTTCGTTCATGATGTTCAGCGGTTTCCGCTATCCGAGCTTTAAGGCCGTCAACTGGCGCACGCGCCGCTCCATTCCGCGCTTTCTGGCGATCACACTCATCCTGCTCGTCACCGCGCTAAATTACGAATGGATGCCGGCGGTGCTGTTTATTTCCTATCTGCTCTACGGCTTCCTGCGACCGTGGATTTCGCGCGAATGGCGGCGCGAGATCGAAGAGGAAATCGGCGAGGAAAGCGACGAGCCGGAATTGGAAACGCCGTGACGCGAACGGCGTGCTGCCTGTCATCCCGAGCACAAGTCGACGGATCCCCTCGCGCAACGGGACAGGGGGAATCTACGGGATTCTTCGACTCCGCTGCGCTCCGCTCAGAATGACAAAACGCGCTGATCGCGTCGGCTAACGTCTGCGATTCAGCTCCGCCAAAACTTCTGGGTCGCGCACGTCCGCCCAGTCACCTTCCACCTTCAGCGCCTTCACTTTTTGCGTCGCCTGCGCCAGGCCGCGGATCGCGTCGGTTAATTCGTACTCGCCGCGCGGCGACGACGTGAGCTTCGCCGTCCACTCAAAAATGCTTGGGCGAAATGCGTAAATGCCGGCGTTATACCAGGGGCTCGTCGGCTCGCCCGGCGCCGGTTTTTCGCGCACATCCGTCACCATCATTTCGTCGTTCACGAAAATCGCGCCGCCTTTGCTCACGTCTTCGTTCGCTTTCACGCTCACGATTGCTTCCACCTCGTCCTCGACCTCGCTCAGCCGCCGGTAGTTCGCCGGCTCCGCCAAAATGTCGCCGTAACTCAGGATGAACGGGTCGTCTGCGACAAATTCGCGAGCCAGCTCGATCACGCGCCCGGTGCCATCCTGCACCTCCTGCGTCGCGTATTGAATGAGAATGCCGTACTTAGTGCCGCTGCCGAAAAATGTGCGCACCACTTCCGCGCGGTAGCCGACCACGATCAGCATCTCGCGCACGCCCGCCGCGCGCAGGCCTTCGATGATTTGCAGCAAAATCGGTTTGCCGCGCACTTCGATCATCGGCTTGGGCAAGCTCTCCGTCAGCTCGCGCATGCGCGTGCCGCGCCCCGCCGCCAGCAAAACTGCCTTGCCGATTTTCATCACGAGTTGATTTCAGCCGGCACGTTGTGCAGCATCGCCAGTGTGCTGAAATTTTTAGCGAAATATCGCGAGTCGGGATTGCTGCTGCTGCGCGCCAGCATGGGCTTGATCTTCATTTTAATTTGCGGGCCGGTGCTGCTCTCGGGCGAGCATCGCTGGACACAATTCGGCAGCGTCATGCGCGTCTTTAATTTTCATGCTCATCTCGATTGGTGGGGATTTTTCGGCGCGCTGGCGGGTTGTGTCGGCGGCATTCTGATGATTCTCGGGTTGGCGTTTCGTTTGGGGTTGCTGCTCGCGTGCGTGCTCGCGTTGGTGAACGCCATCGCCGTTAGCCGACACGATCATGCCCTCGCCGACATCACCGTGCCGATCGAAGCGGTGATCATTCTCATTTGCCTCTCCTTCATCGGGCCGGGAAAATACAGTGTCGACAAAGGTTAGCGCGTTCCGCCCGTATCGCGTTTTTCGTCGATCAGCAACACCGGCAGATCGAGCTGCTTGATGGCGGCGCTGACTTTCGGCACTTCGTCTTTTTTGAGCTCCGCCCATTTTCCTAGTTGCGCGTCGAGTTCGCTGCTCAATTCCTTGAAGAGCGCGTACTGCGGCTGCGTCGGCGTGGCGAAAGCGCCGTCGATCACGTGGCTGAAGGAATCGAAGCGCTCGTTCAGTTTGTTCGGGAACACGAGATTTCCTTCCGAGCTTTTCATGTTCACCTGAATCAACTCCTCCTCGACCGCTGACATTTTTTTGGCTAACGCATCCGCGTCTACCAGCGCCGGCTTCGCTTTCGCGTCGTCGCCGAACCGCGTGTGCAAGTTTTTCACCTGCCCTTTCACGTCGCGAATTTCATTGACGGCGGTGTGCAGCGCGGAAATGCGAGCGCGCACCTGCAGGCCGAGTTCGAATTCTTTTTGGACGCCGTCGCCGGAATCTTTCACGCGCGGATCGAGCTGCAATTTCAGCGGCGCCGTCAGCGATTTACCCGCGACCGTCAGCTTCACCTGATAATCGCCCGGGATCGCTTTCGGTCCGCGCGGGCCGTCGCCGGAATAAAAAGCGCCGGGCGTTTGCACCGGATCGTCGTAGCGCAAATCCCACGCGAAACGATTCATCCCGCCTTGCGCTGGAATCGTTTTCAGCGGTTCCACGCGGTCGGGCCACTCCGGCGGTTGATCGCTGTCTTTCTTTTCCTGGCTCGAAAGATGGCGCACGAGTTTTCCCTGCGCGTCCATGATGTCGAGCGTGACCTCGTCTTTCGGCGCGCTCTTCAGGAAATAATCGATGATCGCGCCGGCGGGCGGATTTTCTCCGACCGGCTGGCGTTTATCGAATTCCGTCGGGTAATCGAGAACGAGCGCGGTCGCGGGTTGATAGAGGAAAACGTCGTTGCTCGCGAGTTGCGCAGTCGCCTGGCGCACCGGCGTTAAATCATCCAGCACCCAGAACGCACGCCCGTGCGTGGCGACGACGAGATCGTCACCTTTGACGACGAGATCATGGATCGGCGTGACGGGCAGATTCATCTGCAGCCGCTGCCAATGCGCCCCGTCGTCGAAGGAAACGAAAACGCCGAGCTCGGTGCCGGCGTAGAGCAACCCGCGCTTCGCCGGATCTTCGCGCAGCGCATGAACGATCGCGCCGTCTGGAATGCCGTTCGTGATCGCGCTCCACGTTTTGCCGGCGTCTGCCGTCTTGTAAATATAAGGCTTGATGTCGTCGAGCTTGTGCCGATCGACGGCAACGTAGGTCGCGTTCGCATCGTGCGGCGAAGCTTCGATCAGATCGACCGTGCTCCATTCCGGCATTTTAGGCGACACGTTCTGCCAGCTTTTCCCGTCGTCGGTGCTGAGCTGCACGATGCCGTCGTCGGTGCCGGCCCAGAGCATGCCCTGCTTTTTCGGCGATTCGGTGAGCGCGAAAATCGTGTCGTAGTACTCGACCGAAGTGATGTCGAGCTGAATGGGGCCGCCGCTCGGTTGCTGCTTCGACTTGTCGTTGCGGGTCAGATCGCCGCTAATCTGCTGCCAGCTTTGGCCGTGATCGGTGGAGCGAAAGACACATTCCGCCGCCGTGTAGATCACGTCGGGATTGTGCGGCGACAACAGCAGCGGCGACACCCATTGGAAGCGATGTTTCAAATCGGCCGCGCCGTGACCAGAGACATCGTCAGGCGACACGCTGATGACTTGGCTCTGCTCGCGACTCTTGTCGTAGCGGATGATGGTACTTTCGCTGTCGGAATAAATAATGTGCCAGTCGCGCGGATCGGGCACGACAAAGCCGCACTCGCCGCCGCCGGCCTGGAACCAATTTTCGCGGCCGATCGTGCCGCTGTCGCTGCGACTGGCGATGCCGACGTTCGAGTTATCCTGCTGCGCGCCGTAGATGTGATACGGGAACGCGTTGTCGACCGCGACGTGATAAAATTGCGCCGTCGGCTGGTTGTTCTGCGTCGTCCACGTTTTGCCCCCATCCGTCGACACGCTCGCGCCGCCGTCGTTCGCATTCGCGATGCGATCGGGATTTTGCGGATCAATCCAAAGGCCGTGATGATCGCCGTGACGCGCGGGGAGAAGATTGAAGGTCTTGCCGCCGTCCACCGATTTGAACGCGCCGGTGTTGAGCACGTAAACCGTGTCGGGCGATTTCGGATCCGCGTAAATTTTGCTAAAATACCAAGCGCGCTGACGGAAACGGCCGTCGTCGTTCACCCTCGTCCATTTTTGGCCGCCATCTTCCGAGCGAAAAATGCCGCCCTCTTTCGCCTCGATGATGGCGTAAACGCGATTCGCGTCCGCGCCCGAAACCGTCACGCCGATGCGGCCCCAAATGCCGGCGGGCAATCCGTTGCCGGTAATTTGTTTCCACGTCGCACCGTTATCTTCGGAACGGTAAATTCCGCTGCCGGGACCGCCGCTGGAGAAATTCCAAGGCTGGCGGCGCGCTTGCCAGAGCGCGGCGAAGACGATGTTCGGATTGTGCGGATCGAAAACGACGTCGATCGCGCCCGTATTTTCGTCTTTGTAGAGAACTTTCGTCCACGTCTTGCCGCCGTCGGCGGTGCGGAAAATCCCGCGCTCCTGATTCGGCCCGAAGGCGTGACCGAATGCGGCCACCAGCGCGATGTCCGGATTGGTCGGATGGACGATGAGCGCGCCGATCTGCCGCGAATCCTGCAGGCCGACATTCGTCCAGGTCTTGCCGGCATCGACCGATTTATAAACGCCGTTGCCGTAGGTCATGTTGCCGCGCGGCGCGGCTTCGCCGGTGCCGGCGTAGATGACGTTGTGATCGGAAGGCGCGACGGCGATGGCGCCGATGGAGGAAATCGGTTCCTTATCGAACACCGGCGACCAGGTGCCCCCGCCATCCGTCGTTTTCCAAACGCCGCCGGCGACAGCGCCGAAATAATAGGTGCCGGGCTCGTCGCGCACGCCTTCGATTGCGATGGCGCGGCCACCCCGGAAAGGTCCGACCAATCGCCATTGCATGCCGCTGAAGAGCTGCGGATCAATCGCCGGCTTCGGCGTAGGCGAGGGCGAGATCGCGTCGGCTAATGATCCAGCTACAAACAGCGCGATCGGGAAGACGAGGCGAACGAAATGACGAGTCGAGAGCATGGCGAAGCTTGCGCCATTGCGCCCTCCATTCAACGCGAATTGCTAAATCGGGCGGCGCAACAAACCTTCGATCAGCGCGTGATCAGCCGGGCGATAGGCAAAGTACCGGAAATAGTCGTTCCAGAGATCGTAACGCAATGGATGCAGGCCGGTGCTGCGGATGAGCACGACGGCGAAGCCGTGCGACTCGAGAAAGCGCGACGCCTCCGCCAGCGACGAGCCGACCGCGAGCCAGTGCGAGTTGTATTCGAACTGCACGAAACGAGTGCGCGCGAGCACGTCGGCGGCGCCTTTCATCACGCGGAAATCGTAGCCTTCGGTATCAATTTTTAGAAAATCGATCGTGCTGTCTGTGAACACGGTGTCGAGTGTGGTGACCTCCACTTCCGTCGTCCTGCCATCGGCGTGGCCGCGCGTTTCGGCGATCGAGCTGCCTTCGCCGAAGTCCGCCTCTTCGATGAACGACGTTTTGCCGACACGATCTGCGACGGCGGTTTGTTGGATGGAAACAGCGGCGTGGCGGAAGCGCTCACGCAAACGCTGCGCGCACGGGCGCGACGGCTCGAAAAGATAACCCTGCGCTTTCGGCGCATGCGTCAGCACCGCATCCGACCATTCGCCGACGTTGGCGCCGACATCGGCAAACGTCCCGATGTGCGGAGCGAGATGCCGGATGAGATCGAGTTCCCCGTTCTGGCGCAAATCCGGCGATTCACCGAGATGGTAAGCGATCACGCAATTTGCCTGGTTGCGAACTTTGGCCGCGAGCCGGGCGGCGAACGGCGACCTGGCGAGATAGCGATGCAGCGAATTTTCCAGCGCGTTCAGCGAGAAAGCCGGCCGTCGCAAAATGAGGCGCGGCTTCGCCACTCTCGGCGGCGTTGGCGCGAGCGAGACGTTTCTTTCCGAGACGAGTTGCGCCGGGGTCACACGGGTTTGGCTGCGGGCGGAGGCGGGGCCATGCGCAACGGCCCGGCGTTTTCCACTGCCTGCACGATGGCATCGACGCTCACGGGATGTTCCATCTTCAATCCCGAATCCGCTTCGGCCACGGCGCCGCGTTGTTTGCGCAGCAGATCAATCTTCTGCCGCATTCGGCCTTTGTTGGTGCAATTCAGCATCGCGATCTCTTCGCTGATCTGATTCTGGTCGAGCGCGGCGAACAATTGCTGGTCGAAGGAATGCCAACCGAGCGTGCAGCTGGCCTCGATGATTTCCTGGAAGCTTTTGTTCTCCGACTCGCCATAAACGATGGTCTCGCGCGTGCGCAGATTGCTCCCCATCACTTCGGTGACGAGCAAACGGCCGCCGCCATTTTTCTGCACCAGGCGCTGGCTGGCGACAAAGCGAAGGGTGTCGGCTAAGCGCTGGCGAATCTGCTGCTGCTCGTCGCGTTCGTAGAGACCGAGGATGCGATTCACGGTCTGGCTGGCGCTGATGGTATGCAGCGTGGCAAAAACGAGGTGCCCGGTTTCCGACGCCGACAGCGCGATGTCCATCGATTCGCGGTCGCGAATTTCGCCGACCAAAATCACTTTCGGCGCCTGCCGCATCGCCGCGCGCAGTCCGTCGGCAAAGGTGGGGAAATCGTTGCCGAGCTCGCGCTGGCTGATCGCGGCCTGCTTGTGCACGTGCCGGAATTCGATCGGATCTTCCAGCGTCACGATGTGAATCTGCTGTGTCGTGTTAATCTCATTAACCAACGCCGCGAGCGTGGTCGTCTTGCCGCTGCCGGTGCTGCCGGTAACGACGATGATGCCGGTTTTTTCCGTCACCATCTCGCGAAAGACGGCGGGCAATCCGAGCGAATCGATGGTCGGAATTTCCGAAGGCAATTTGCGCATGACGACGGCGTGGCGGCCGTGCTGGCGAAAAATGTTTACCCGGAAATGTGCTGAGCCGTCGAGGGAATAACTGCAATCGCAGGAGCCGACGCGCTCAAAATCCTGCTGCAACCGCGCGTGACCGTTCATCAGATGGCCGGCGATTTTCTGAACCATGGGCTGATCGAGATGGCCGGTATCGACGGGAAACTCCGCGAGCTGCCCGTAGTTCTCGACCAGCGGCGGTTTGCCGCAGATGAACAGGAGATCGGAGACGCCGGCGCTGCTCTCGAGCATCGCTTGCAACAGGCCATCGAAGGTCGCCTTGTCCATTCTCCCGCCAGAGGAAGCTAGGAGCGTGCCGCGAACCGGCGTTCTCTTAGGTGCTGAGCGCACGCACGGACGACAGACGACGCGTTGATGGGGAGCGCTTCAGCGCGTCGCGGAAAGTTCCTTGGCCAGACGCAGGCGTTTGCCAACGGGAACGGACTCGGGGGCCGGGCCGGAAACGTTTTCGCATTTGCCCATCCGTTGCGCGGCGAAGTAGGAGCCGACCACGACGACGCCGGCGATCGCCTGAGCGGCCAGCGTCTGGTAGGTCGGAAACACGGCAAACCAGAGCCCGGCCCAATCCGGAATCACATTCGCCAGCCAGGGCACAGGCGTCGTTCCGATCCAATGCGCGAGCTGCATTTCCTGCGCTTGCTCGCCCACCATGACCAAGAGCACGACGCCGAGGAGCACGCCCGTCGTGATCAGCATTTTACGATACGGAAGGCGCTGTTGCAGGACGAAGGTCAGCAGCGCGACCATGCCGGTGAAAACAAGGCCGAGCATGGTGCCTTTGACAACGGTGAGGCCGCCGAGGCGCAGATTGTAGCTTTGCAAGAACAGCACCACTTCGAAGCCTTCGCGGTAGAGAGAGGTAAAGCCGAGCAGGATGAGTCCCCACCATAGTTTCGCCGACGTCGTTTCCATGCCGCTTTCCAGCAGCGATTTGCGGCGGCGATTGTGATGCTTGATCCAGCCGCCCCAATAAATCTTGTGGAAGAACCAGTTCATGATCACAAGCAGCACGATCACGGCGAGGAGCCCCGTCGCGGCCTGCAAGTCCAGCGCCGGCACGCTCTCGCTCAATGCGCCCATGATTTGCACGGCGACGAACCAGGTCGCGAGGGTGGCGAAAAAGGCGAAGAAGGCGCCCCACATTACCGGCTTGCGATAGGATTGCCTGAGGCCGGTCATGCTCGCAGTGATAGCCGCCAGCACGAGGATGCATTCTAGTCCTTCGCGGAAAACGAGCACCGCGATATCGAGGGACGCCACCATTGGCGTCGCGCGCGGGCTCAGCGGATCGGGCGATCCGTGCGCGGCGATGCCCTGCCAGATGAAAAGCGCCAGCACGCAGAACGCGATGAAGAGCAGGCTGACGCGGGCGAAATAGCTTTTTGAGCGGGGAACGCTGCTCATCCGGATAAAGGCTACCACATTGTAAACCCGACGCTGTCGCTCGGTTGCCATTTTTTAGCGGAGCGTTGTCCTCCCCTCCGCCGTTGTGATTTCGGCGGCGGGACGTAAATTCCGCCGGTGCAGAAGACGCGCGCCTTCACTCTCGTTGAGCTCGTGATCGTGCTGTTTATCACTCTGCTGCTGATCTCGGTCGCGGTGCCGAGTCTGCGCGGGGTGCTGGCGGACCGGCGACTGCGCGCTTCGCTGGATGAGTTCAATCGTCTCGCGCAGACGGCGCACGAACGCAGCCTCGCCGAGCGCCGCAGTTATCTCGTGGTGTGGGGCGACCGCGAAATCACGGTGCGACCGGAGTCGGCCGCCGACAACGGCGAGGTGATCGCCGCCATGCGCATTACCGGCGACGAGCATTGGCAGTTGGATTTCCCCGCCGCGCTGCAACGTGACGCGCCGCCGGAGTGGATTTTCTGGCCGTCGGGGAATTGCGAGCCGGTGCGAATTAGTTTCTCGGGCAAGGAAGGCGGCTGGACGGCGGAGTATTCGCCGCTCGCCGCCGCCGGCAATCTCGTTGCCTATGCGCCGCGCTAAATTTCGCGCCTTCGCGCTCTACGAAGTCCTGATCGGGCTGGCTATTTTTGCGGTCGGCATCATTGCGCTCGGCCGCGCCGTCGGCAATTGCATTACCGCCAGCGCGCTCAGCTCCGATGACGCGCGCGTGCGGCAGATTCTGGAAAATCGCATGGCCGAAGTGCAGACGAGTTCATCCGTCGACAAGCTCAAGCAATTCACGATCAAGACCGATCAAGGCGAAGTGAAGCTGGTGCAAAAATCCGAGCCGATCGAGATGAAGGAAGACAAAACCGTCGTCACCGGCATGTCGCGCGTGACCTTGACCGCGCAATGGCAGCGCGGCGGTGAGCAAACCAAACAGATCGCGTTTTATGTTTATCGCGCCCGCTAATCACCGCCGCGGTTTTACCTTGCTCGAGATCATGCTCGCGGTGGGCATCCTCGCGATGATGTCGCTCGGGATTTATCGCTTCGTGCAAGCGAACATCACGTCGATGCGTCTTTCCGCCGCGGCCGACGCCACGGACGCGCAATACGAAGGCTTGCGCGAATTGCTGAAGATCGACCTGGGTTCGCTCGCGCCGGGATCCGGCTCGCTCTTAGGCGACGCGCTCAAGGTGGGCGACCAGGAGCGCGACGAGATCACGTGGATCGCGGGCGCGGGGCCGAGCGTCGTCACGCGCTACGCCTCGCGCGATTACAAAGTGAGCCTGCGGCTGCGTGCGCTCGGCGCAAAAAGTAACCAGCTCGATCTCGGTCTGCTGCGCAAACCGAAAAATGATCCCGCTATTTCCAACGCGCACGAGACGTGGGTGCGTTTGATCGAGAACGTGAAATCGCTGGAAATCCGTTATTTCGACGCGCGCTTGAATGTGTGGGTGCCGCGCTGGACGGATACCGCCTCGCTGCCGCGCCTGGTGAAATTCACCATCGACCGCAGCGATGGCATCGCGCCGCTGGAGATGATCATTCCGCTTATGCGCGCGCCGCAACAGCAATGAAACCCGAGGATTCTTCTCCATTGGTAGGGCGAGACTCTGTCGAGCCAGGCGCATCATTCGGCTCGACAGAGTCTCGCCCTACCGCAATGAGGAACGCTGCCAAAAAAAATGCGGCGGCGTTGTTGCTCGCGCTCTGGGCGCTCTTCCTTCTTTCCGCGCTCATCGTCGGCTGGGCTTCGCAGATTCAATCGCGCCTCATCGCCGACGGTTCCGCGAATCGCATTCTCGAAGCCGAAGCGATGGCCTGCTCCGGCGCCGAGATCGCGCTCAATCCCGCGATCAAGCCCGGCTCGCCCAATCTCACCGGCAAATTTTCCGCGCGGCAATCTTACGAGGCGCAAATCACCGGCGAAGGTGGCCGATTGGATATCAATTGGCTCGTCCAGGGAGAAGATCCTAATAAACTAGAAATTCTGCGCCGTTATCTGGAACTCAAAGGCTTCGATCTCAACGAGCGCGATCGCATGATCGATACCTTGCTCGATTGGGTCGATGCCGACGACCTCGTGCGGCTGAATGGCGCGGAGAAAAGCGACGACTACGAGCCGGCCAACGCGCCCCTCACGCGCATCGAGGATTTAAAGAAGATCAAAGGTTGGAAAAAATTCACCTCGCGCCCGGGCTGGGACGAGGAGTTAACCGTGAACAGCGACAACCAAGGTGTTGACCTACAGTGGGCTTCGCGCGATGTGCTACGCGCTCTTCCCGGCATGACTGATGGCATCGTCGATCGCTTTTTGGAAATTCGTCGCGGGCCTGATGGGATCGACGGCACGTCGGATGATGGCATTAAACCCGGCGACAGTGCCGCGGCTTATGCGGCGCTAGGAATTCAGCAGCCTCAGCAGGAGGCAGCTCTTGCGAAGTTAGTCTCTTTTGGCGGCTTCAATGCTCGGATGCGCGTCGTCAGCACCGGTCATTCGGGCGACGTTTCGCGGACTGTTCAACTCGTTTTCCTTCGTGTCGGCGCGACCAATCAAGTCCTCACCTGGAAGGAGCTTTAGCAATCGACCCCGCGAGCAAGTTTCTCGTTCCTTCCAGCGAAGGATGGAATCTCATCAGCTACGAAGGGGAAGCGTGGCGCGTGCGCGCGTTCGCTTCGCTCGACGAAGCGGCGCAAACGCTGACCGCGGCCGACGCCTTCGTGCTCGCGTTGCCGGTCTCGGCCATTCTCGCGCAGCGCCTGCGCTTGCCCGGCGCCGCGCCCGATGAATTGCGCGACATGGTACGCATCCAGTTGGAAAAAGCGCTGCCGTTTCCGGCCGAAGAATTGACCAGCGATTTCGAAGTTCTCGTGCAAACGGAAAACGAGTGCGTCGTCTCCGCCATCGCCGTGCAAAATCAGCGCCTCGCGGAAATGGCCGGCCCGCTCCTGGCGCGCGATGCCATTCCACAAGCGGTGACGGTTTACGCCGCGCAACGGCTGGCCACCCACGCGCGGAACGGCTGCGCCTTATTTATTTATCCGGAAAACGGCGCGCTCGTTGCTGCCATCGCGGAAGGCGGCAAACTGAGTCTCGCGCGCAACATCGCGCTCGCCGCGCCGCTGGAATTGGAATTGCCGCAGCTCGCCATGGGCGCGGAATTGCAAGGCATCAACGCGTCGTTTGAGAACGTGCTGCTTGATGAGAAATGCTACGACTTGCGCGACACGATCGATCGCACCCTCGGCGTGACTTCGGAGATCGTCGGCCTCGAAATGCCTCCCGCGCCGACCGCGTTGAATCTGTTGCCGGAGGAATGGCGCGAACGTCGCCGGCGCGGCGAACGCCTAGGCATTTGGCGCCAGCGCATCATCTGGGCCGCGGGCATCTACGCCGCCATCATCGCGTTGTTTCTGCTGCAGTTCGCCTATCTCAAATTCCGCATGCATCAGCTCGACAGGCAGATCGCGCGCGACGAATCGAAAACGACCTTCGTCAAAGCGTCGGCGGCGAAATGGAAAATTCTCGCGCCCGCGGTCGATCCCCAGTTTTACCCGATCGAAATCATTCTCCATCTCTTCGAGAGCCTGCCTTCGCCGGACGTGCGCATCACCGCCTATAATCAATCGGCGCGCCAGCTCTCCGTCGAAGGCGAGGCGAGCAGCGCGGCGCTCGCTTACCAATTTGCCGACAAAGTAAAAAAGAATTCCGGGCTGCAGAATTTCATCTTCGACATGCAGGCGCCGCGTTTGCTGCCGAACGATCACGCGCAATTCCGGCTGGAGGGACGGCCGCGATGAAAAAATATTTTCAGCAAATGAACCGGCGCGAGCGCATGCTGGCCGCCATGGTCGCCGCGGTGGTGATCGTGCTGGTTAATTTATTTTTGTGGAGCTGGCTGCGCGACGGCATTCGCGACGCTTCCGCGGAAGTCGATAAACGCAAAGCGGTACGGCAGGAGCAGACGATTTTCCTGCGCGAGGGTGATCTCTGGAGCAAACGCGACGCCTGGCTGCGCCAGCATCAGCCGGTTTTCAAAAGCGCGGCCGATGCCTCCGGTTTGCTCGAGCAGACGAAACAAGTCGCGGCCAAATACAAAGTGTTGCTGGAAAATCCCGCCATCGGCACCGGCGACAGCAACGCCGCTTACCAATCGATCTTCGTTTCCGTGGAAACCAAGAGCCCGTGGGAACCGTTGGTGCATTTTTTATATGACATGCAGCAACCCGAGTCGTTTGTTGTCTGTGAAAACGTGAACCTGGCCATCGACCCGAGCGACGCGACGCAAATGCGCGGTAAATTCCGCATCGCGCGCTGGTGCGCGCCGCTGGCGGGAGCGAAACTAGGCAAATGAAACGCGCGCTTTTTTTTCTGCCGCTGATCGCGCTGTCTATGAGCGGGCTGGCTGACGACGCGCTGCCGAAGCGGCCGGATTTCGCGCGCTATGCACCGATGTTGAAACGTTCGCCGTTCGCGGTGGCGACGGCCGTCGCGGCGCCGGCGGCGACGCCGGATTTCGCCAAAGATCTTTATCTCGCCAGCGCGGCGAAATTGCCCGACGGCGATGAGACGGTGACGATCGCGTCGGTGACGGACAAGAACTTCAAAAGGTATCCGACGCGCTCGAAACCGGACGACGGCTGGGCGATTTCGAATATCGAATGGTCGGACAAACCGGGGCAGACGCGCGCGACGCTGACGAAGGACGGCAAGTTCGCCACGCTGTCGTTCAATCAGGCGTTGCTCTCGCAAACCACGCAGGCGACGGGGCCAGCCTCGCAACCTGGCATTCCATTGCAGCCGCCGCAGTTCCAGCCGCAAGCGCCGGGAATGCCGCAGATTCCGCGGCCGTACCAGCAACCGGTGCCCGTGCCGGATGCGAATGGTAACCGGCGCGTTCGCCCGATGATTCCGCGCAATCCCGGCGTGCAACCGACGCCGATTTTGGCACCGACCGCCGCGGAGCAATAAGATCGGGTCGGCTAACGAACGCTCGCGCTACTTGCCCCAGTTATCGTCCGCCGTATCCGGCAAACGATCCGGCCCAGCGGAATAGAGGTCGTACTTGGTCGGATTTTTCAAGCCGGGACATTTGTAAATGTAAGGCATGCCCCACGGATCGGTCGGGACTTGTTCCATGAATTGCTGCCAGCGCGCTGGTTTCGGCTCGGTGGAAGGCGAGGTGACGAGCGCCTGCAAGCCTTGCTCCGTGGTTGGATAAAAGCCATTAAGCCCGTTGTAGGCGAGCAGCGACGTGCTGATCGATTGAATGTCGCCGGTGACGCGCACGGACTTGGCGACATCGAGGTTCGGCGACATGAACCGGATCGCGGCCGCGAGCAGCAGCGCGATGATCGTGACCACGAGCATGATCTCGAGCAGGGTGAAAGCGGATTGGGGTTTGCGCATCGGGTAATTAGACCGCGGACTAGTTGCCTGGTTTCAAAATATAATCGGATTTGTCCCAAAGATATTTCAGTTGAATCTGCGTAGCGCGAATGACCGACGCGCTCGCGTTCGGCCCGTTCTGAATGGTGATGGTGTTGTTGCCGGCACGGAGCGCGCTGGCTGGAATCACTTTCTGCGCGCGCAACCAGCCGGTGTATTGAAATTGCATGCCGTTGACGAGGCGCTGCGTCACGCCGCGATAACCGGGATCGGCGAGATCGGGTAAGGTGACGGCGACAGCGCCGGCGTCCTGTCCGTTGATGGTGACGATGGGTGGCGATTCGATTTGCGGGGCGGCGATTTCAAACGTGAGCAACGCCAGCAGCGGTTGTGTTTCGATGCCGAAATCGAAAACCGCGGCGGTCTCGGGCGTGGCGCCGATCTTCATCGCGTCGGCTGAGAGCGGAGCGTTGACGGT
>JALYTV010000116.1 GCA_030854105.1 Verrucomicrobiota bacterium
AAAACAATCCGAGCACGCGCGTGCTCCTGCTCGCGTCCATTTACTCGGCGGCGACTGGCGATCGCGACCGCGCCGTGCAATTCGCGCGCGCGGCGCGGCAGCGCGCGCCCGAGGATCCGGCGCCCGAAGCTCGCCTGGCGGAATTGCTGGCTGGTTCGCAAAATGCCGATGAGCGCAAGGAGGCGCGCGACCTCCTTTGGAAGATCGTGTCGTCTAAGAATCCAGGCGCGGCGCGGTCTGCGATCGAAGCGCTGGCGAGCGCGCCTGATTTGTCCGCGCCCGAGCAAAAACGCGTGATCGATCAGCTCAAAACGCTTTCGCCGTTCACCATTACCGACGCGCTCCTGGTCGCCGATCTGCAACTTGCCTTACAGCCGGAAAGCGCCGCCACCGTTTACGACGGCCTCACGGATACCTGGGACAAGGACGAGAACGCGCTGGTTCCTTTGGCGCAGTGGTTGAACCTGCGCCACCAACCCGAGCGCGTGCTCACGCTCTTGCCGAGCGAAACCGCGCTCAAGAATGACGACCTGTTGCTCGCGCGTCTGGACGCGCTGGCGGCGGAGCAAAATTGGAAGGAGATCGATGCCATTCTCGCGCGGCCGGACCTGAATTTCCCTCCTTCGGCGGTGGAAGCGTTTCGTGCGCGCGCGCAAGAGGAACGGGGCTCGACCCTCGACGCCTCCGCGCATTGGAACAAGGCGATCGCGCTGGCTAACGGCGACCCGTACCGGCTGCGCTTCGTCGCGCGTTTTGCCGAAACCAGCAACGCGAACAACCCGGCCCTGCGCGCCTACGATCAGCTCTCGCGCTTGCCGCAGCACGCCGCCTTCGCCCTCGCTGGCCAGCAACGCATCGCGGCGAAAATGCGCGACACTGCCACCGCGCGCTTGGCCGCGGAAAAAATTCTCGCGCTGCACGCCGATGATCCAGATGCGATCGCGCGGGTCGCTTATTACGACCTGCTCGTCGACAAAGACGTCGATACAAATCTCAACCGCATGAAAGAACTCGTCGCCAAAAATCCGACGCGCTTGGAATACCGCGTCGCGGCCGCGCTCGGATATTTGCGCAAACACGATCCCGGTTCCGCGCTCGCGCAATTCAAGCCGGCGGGCGCACCGCCGATCGCCTGGGAGAAAACGCCGCCATCGTGGCGCGCGGTTTACGCGGCCGCGTTGCTGGCGAGCGACCAGAAAGACGAAGCCGCGACCATCATTCGCGCGATTCCGCAGGACCAGCTCAGCGCCGAGGAACGCGCGCTCTTCAACCAGAGCGCGCCGCCTGCGAACTAGAGCAGGCTCGAGCCGAACAACCCCGGCGCGCCTTTTTTCCAGCGCAGATCGGGATGGAGATTGATCTCTTCCGGCCGCACGTCGAAGCCGACCGCGCGCAGCAAATAGGCGACGCCTTCGCGGCTTTCCATCGTCTCTTTCAAACTGCGCGCGAAGAGTTCGATGTATTCCTTGTAGGAATCGAGCGCGAGTTTGCCGTCGGCGAAATGTTCCGCCAGCGCTTCGTCGTGATAATCGATCAGCTCGATGAGCGCGCGGCGCAGATCGGCGCGCACTTTCGGATCGACGACGACTTTGAACGGCGTCTTGTTCGCATCCGGTTTCGCCAGCTCTTTCTTGAGCGGCGCGGCCGTCTGCACGATCTGGAAATCTCGCGACTCGTTCGCCATTGGTCGCCAGCCTACCCGCTCTGCGGCGCGATTAAAAGAAAATCGGAATGATCAGGATCGCGACAATGTTCACGACCTTGATCATCGGATTGATGGCCGGGCCCGCCGTGTCCTTGTAGGGATCGCCCACCGTGTCGCCGGTGACGGCCGCCGCGTGCGCCAACGAACCTTTGCCGCCAAAATTTCCTTCTTCGATAAACTTCTTCGCGTTATCCCACGCGCCGCCGCTGCTGGTCATCGAAATCGCGACGAACAAACCGGTCACGATCGTGCCCACGAGCACGCCGCCGAGCACGACTGGCCCAAGTGGTTTGATCATCGCGACGGCTAGCACCGCGACGATCGGCAACAGCGCCGGAATGATCATCTCGCGCAGCGCCGCTTTCGTCACGATGTCGACGCAAGTGCCGTAGTCAGGAACATCTTCGCCGCGCAGAATGCCAGGCTTCGCAGCCAACTGCCGGCGCACTTCGCGCACCACCGCGCCGGCCGCTTTGCCCACCGCGTCCATGCTAAAGGCAGTGAAGAGGAACGGCAGCAATCCGCCGATAAACAGCCCGATGATGACTTTGGGATCGTTGAGTGAAAACGTGAGCGTCGACGCGATTTCGAGTTTCGCCGCGGCGATTTGTTCCAAGGTCGGCGATACCAATTTCGCGAGGGCCGGCTTCGCGAGATGATCGACGAGTTCGAGATAATAGGTTCCGAAGAGCACGAGTGCGGCGAGGCCAGCCGACGCGATCGCATAACCTTTCGTCACTGCTTTCATGGTGTTGCCGACGGCATCGAGCTCGTCGGTTACGCCACGCACTTCCTTGGGCAGATTGCTCATGACGGCTATGCCGCCGGCGTTGTCCGTGATCGGGCCAAACGCATCCAGTGAAATAATGATGCCCGCCATCGACAACATCGCCATCACCGCGATGGCGATGCCGTAGAGACCGGCGAAATGGAAGCTGAGCAAAATCGCGAGGCCGATAAACGCGACTGGCAACGCCGTCGCATGCTGCCCGATAGCGAGACCGGCGATGATGTTGGTCGCGTGGCCCGTCTCGGAAGCGCGCGCAATTTTGCGCACCGGCGCGTAATGCGTCGAGGTGTAGTAGTTCGTGATCAGCACCACGATGCCGGTCATAGCCAGCCCGATCAGCGACGCGAAATAGAGATCGTTCGCGGAATGCGCGGCGCCGGCAATGATGACGCCATTCGGAAAGAGCAGGTGCGTCGCGGGCCAGAACAGAACCGCGGAGACAAGCGCGCTCATGCCCACCGCGCCCATGAGCGCGGGGGCCGGTTTGTGGCCGGCCATGTTGACGAAAAGAATGCCGACGATCGCGCCGAGGACGGAGATGCCGCCGAGGACGAACGGATAAACGATCGCTGCTTGCACGCCGATGGTGAGCGCGCCGACTAAAATCGCGCCGATCAAGCTGACGGCGTAGGTTTCGAACACGTCCGCCGCCATGCCGGCGCAATCTCCGACGTTGTCGCCCACGTTATCCGCGATCGTCGCCGGATTGCGCGGATCATCTTCGTCGAGGCCAATTTCGATTTTGCCGACGAGATCAGCTCCGACGTCGGCGGCCTTGGTGTAAATGCCGCCGCCGAGACGAGCGAACACGCTGATGAGACTGGCGCCGAGAGCGAGACCGATTAGGCTGCGCACGGCTGCGTCGTGGCCGATCATTTTGCCGGCGATAGTGAAGAAAATGCCGACAGCGAGGAGCGCGAGGCCGACGACGAGAAGCCCGGTGACGGCGCCGCCATTGAAAGCCACGCGCAGCGCGGCCGTGCGCGAAATGGTCGCGGCCTGCGTGGTGCGCGTATTCGAAATCACGGCGATGCGCATGCCGATGTAGCCAGCGAGCAAGGAGCAAAAAGCGCCGACGACAAAGCCGATCGCGGTCGGGTGATCTTTGAAGAAAAAGAGCAGCACGAAAATAACCAGCGCGATCACGCTGATGGTCGCGACCTGGCGATTCAAATACGCTTTCGCGCCTTGCTCGACGGCGCTGGCGATGAAACGCATGCGCTCGTTGCCCGGCGAAGACTTCGCCACCTTCGCGATGAGCAGGGCCGCGAAGATGAGGCCGGCCACGGCGCAGAGAAGCGACAGATGAACGCCAGATTGAAGGAGGTCGAACGCGAGAAAATTAGCCATAGCCGGTGAAAGCGGTGGACATTAGGCAGGATTGCACGGGGAGCAACCGGCAATGCAGCGGGCGAACGCGCAGATCGCGCTGGCTAACCGACGGGCGCTAGAGCTCGAAAAAATTGCGCAACCGCGCCATGAAACCGGCGCTGTATTCGCGCTTTTTTGCCGCCGCGTTGTCGTCGGAAGCTGCGTCTTTAACAATGCCTTCGGTCTCCATTTTGCGCTGGGCCAGTAGCGCGCTGAGTTGCTCGAGGCACTGGGGCGAGTCGTGGATAATTTCCGACATCTCGGCCTTGCCGATTTCCATGATGTAGCAATCGCTATCGGCGCGGACGGTGGCGGTGCGCTTCTCGCCCGTCAGCAGCGACATTTCGCCGAAGCAATCGCCGGAGGCGAGCGTCGCTACCGGCAGCGCGCCGCCGTTTTTCGCGATTGAGACGTTGGCGTTGCCGCGCAGGAGCACGAACATCGAATCGCCCTCCACGCCTTCCTCGATCAAGCGCTCGCCGCGGCCGAAATGATACAAGCGCGCGTGCCCGAGCAGGTGCGCGATCTGCGCGTCGGTGAGGCATTGGAATAACGGTTCGCCGCGCAGAATTTCGCGCGCTTCAGCGTGGCCTTCATCGTGCGGTTTCCCGTGTTTGCGATCGATCTTGAGCGTGCGAATCGGGAAGGGGATGTTGAGTTTCTCGCGCTTCAATTCGTACCAAATGTTGGTGCGGACGGCGTCGTTGGCGTCGTTGTAAATCGCGTGGTTGTTGATGTAATACTTTATTTCGTAGACCACGCCGGAGTCGCCGAAATCAGTGAGAAAAATCTTCGGGCGCGGCTCTTTCAGGACGTATTCCGCATTGCTGGTCGCGCGAAAAAGCGCGTCCTTCACGCGGTTCGGCGGCGCGGCGTAATCCACGCTCACGTGCGCGCGCACCGCGTGCAACGAGGTCGGGTAATGAAAATTAACGATCGTCTCCTTGATGATCTCGTTATTCGGGACCTCGATGTAGACATTGTCGTTGGTGCGCAAACGCGTGGCGCGCCAGTTGATCTCCATCACTTCGCCGGAGTGCTGGCCGACCTGCACCCAATCGCCGACGCGATAGGGCCGCCCGATTTGCAGCGAGATGCCTGCGACTAAACCGCCGAGCAGATTTTGCCCCGCGAAACCGAGGATCAAGGCCGCGATGCCGGAGCCGGCGAGCAGTCCCTGGAGCTGGCCTTCGGCGTGATAGACGAAGCTG
>JALYTV010000043.1 GCA_030854105.1 Verrucomicrobiota bacterium
CCCCTGGTTGATCGCGTTGCGCAGCGCGACGTCGACGAACTCGCGGCTGCCGACGAAACGGCTGCCGAGATCGCGCACGGTGGTGAACCCGGCCTCGATCGTATTCCGCGCGTAAACGGTCGCGCGAATCGTTTGCTCGGCGACGTTGAGCGACAGCTCGTCGATGCGGCGTTTGGTGTAGTCACCGGAAAAATCGGTGGTGAGATGTGTGTGCGCGTCGATGAATCCGGGCGACAAAGTGGCGTCGCCGAGATCGATGATCTGCGCGTCGCTCGGAATCGCGAGGTTGCTGCCGGCGTCGAGAATTTTCCCGCTCTGCACCAGCACGACCGCATTCGAGACCAGCGCTTTCGCTTTGCCATCGAACATGCGCGCCGCTTTTAGCGCGATGAGCGGGTCGGCTGCGAACGCGGTGGCGGCAACAAAAACGAGCGGAACGAAGAAGCGAGGGAAGTGGCGCATGCTTCGTTTCTAAAAGCACCCGCGCGCGCGGACAAGAACGAACGCGCCTAGCGCTTGCGCAATTTCAGTCGATCCAGCGCGCCCCAGTCGTGTTCGCGTTTGTCTTCTTCCGCGGCCACTTCGGAGATCGGGTCGGCTGTGATCGCCTTCGGGCCCTTGCAGACGTGGCCGCCGTCGCGATCGCACCGCGGATACGCCGGCAGATTCAGCAAAATGTCTTCGCGCATGAATGGCGTGAGATCGACCGCCTCCGGTCCGTGCAATTCTGTGTGCAGCGCGAATGCCGGGACGCGGATTTCATGCGCGAAATTTTCCAGGCACGCATCGCATTGCAATTCCACCGGCTGCGCCAGGGTGCCGTTGGCCCAGAGCGCGCCCTCAGACAGCCCGATCTCGAGGTCGTAACGCAGCGGCCCGAGACAGCGCACGTTCGGCAGGTCTTCGATCGGGCAATCTTCTTCGCCCGCGAGTTGCAAGCCCTCGGACGGAATTTGTTTCAGGTGAACTTTCACGCGCGGATTCCTTCGGAGTTCATGGCTGAAACTTTTTTCGCAACGCCTCGGCCACGCTGGCGGGCACGAAGCTCGAAACGTCGCCGCCCAGGCGAGCGATCTCTTTCACGATGCGGGAACTGAGATAAGTGAATTCCTCTTTCGGCATGAGGAAAATGGTTTCGATCTGAGTATCGAGCTTCCGGTTCATCAGCGCCATTTGAAATTCGAATTCGAAATCGGAAATGGCGCGCAGCCCGCGGATGATGGCGTTGGCTCCTTCATTGCGCGCGAATTCCACCAGCAAACCGTTCATCGCCGCCACGCGCACTCCTTTGGGCGTGATCGCGTCGGCTAACATCCGTTCGCGTTCCGCCAGCGCGAAGAGCGGCTGCTTCTGCTCGTTCACCGCCACCGCCACGATCACTTCGTCGAAAAGTGTCCGTGCGCGCTCGATGATATCGAGGTGGCCGTTGGTCACCGGATCGAAGCTGCCGGGATAAATCGCGCGCCTCATCGCGCAACCAATTGCAGCTTTTTGCACAGCGGCAAAGCGCAAAGTTGCCAAGCTCCCGGCGCTTTCCGAGATTGGCCTCCGCTGTGCCGCACATTTCCATCTATCGCCGCATCGCCGTGGCGAGCGCTTTTTCGCCGCGTCTTACGCTCGTGCTGGCGGAGGCGAAACGCATGCGCGACCGTTTCCAATCCGAGCTCAGCCTGATTTACGTCGGCGAAAAATCAGACGACACGATTCACCGCTTCGGCGAAGCGCTGGCGGCGGCGGAGCTGCCGGTCGATTCGCCGATTCTTTACGAACAAGGTGAGCCGGTGAGCGGAATTCTGCGCGCGGTCGATCGCCACGCGGTCGATCTGCTCATCGCCGGCGCACTCGAAAAAGAAGTCGTGCTCCATCCGTTTCTGGGAAATGTCGCGCGCCGCCTCCTGCGTGAATCGCGCAGCTCGGTGATGCTGTTTACCAAACCGGAGCAGCCGCCGCGCACCCTCACGCGCACCGTTTTCGTCGCCGAATATTCGGAGCACGGCGCGGAAGCGTTGCGGCAGACGGTGGCTCTCGCCGCGCAGGAGAAATCGGAGTGCCTCTACGTCGTGCGGTTGATCACGACTTTCGACGAAGCGCGCGCCGCCGCCGACGGCGAGAAAACGGAAGCTGCCAGCGAAGAAGCGAGGATCGAGCAATTCGTCCTCGCGCATGGGCCGACACCGGTGCCGATCGAAGTGCGCCTGTTGCGCGGCAACACCGGGTTCGTCGTCGCCGATTTCGCGAAATCGATCGAAGCCGATTTGCTCGTCGTGCCGCTGGCGCCGGACGCGCACGGCGGAAGTTTGCCCACCAATCTCGAATGGTTGTCGGACGTGATCCCGTGCAATCTCTGGGTCATCCGCTGAGCGCGTCGGCTAACATTCCCGTGTTCGTTCCCTACGGGACCGCGCATCTCGTGGTGATCGCGCTGACTATTTTGCTGCCGCTTGCTTTCGCAGGTGCGGTGCGCCGCACAAAATCGCGAGCGCTCGAGCGCGTCATCGTCAGCATTCTCACGCTCATTCTTCTCGCGAACTACATCGGCTACGTCATTTTCATTCGCGGCCTCGGCGAACAACGCTGGTCGCAAATGCTGCCGATGCAGTTGTGCGATTGGGCGATGTTTGCCGTCCTCGTCGCGCTCTGGACTGGCCGGCCGCGCTGGTTCGAGATCGCCTATTTCTGGGGCATCGGCGGCACGCTCCAGGCGATCGTCACGCCCAATCTGCAATTCGGTTTCCCCGATTTTCATTTCATCGGCTTCTTCGTCACGCACTGCGGCATCGTCGTTGGCATTCTCTTTCTAATGCTCGCGCATCATCTACGGCCGCAGCCGATGTCGATCGTGCACGTCTTTCTCTGGACGGAAATTTATTTCGTCATCGCACTCACCACCGACACGATCACCGACGTGAACTACGGATTCCTGCTGCACAAACCCGAAGCGAAAACGCTCCTGACCGCGCTGTCTGACAACCACGCGCTTTATCTTGTCGAGATGCATCTACTCGCGCTGGTGTTTTTCACTGTGCTCTATCTGCCATTCGCGGCGGCCGATCTGCTCAGAAAGAATGCATCACACCAAGGAGCACAAGGTTAGGGAGCGGAAGGAAGAAACCTTGGTGAATCTTTGTGACCGTTGTGTGAGGCCTGCTCTTGCTTGATCGTTGGCGCAGTGAAACTTCAGAAAATAAAAATCGGGAACGTCTCGCTCGATGGCAAAGAGCCGTTGTTCATTCTCGGCCCGTGCGTGATCGAGTCGGAGAAATTTATCTGGCGCATGGCGCGCAAAATTTCCGAGATCTGCCGCGGCGAGAACGCGTCTTTTATTTTCAAAGCGTCCTACGACAAAGCGAATCGTACCTCGGTGCGCTCGTATCGCGGCATCGGCGCGCGCGAAGGCTGCGAAATTCTGGCCGCCATTGGCGCGGAATTAAAAGTGCCGGTCACGACCGATGTGCATGCGCCGGCAGAAGCGGAGGTCGCGGGCGAGTTCATCGATCTGCTGCAAATCCCGGCGTTCCTCTGCCGGCAAACCGATTTGCTGAAAGCGGCGGCGGAAACCGGCCGCGCGCTCAACGTGAAGAAAGGCCAATTCCTCGCGCCGTGGGACGTGAAGAATATTGCTGAGAAACTGACGGCGTTCGGCTGCGAGCGTTTCTGTTTCACCGAGCGCGGCACGACGTTCGGTTACAACAACCTGGTCGCGGACATGCGCTCGCTGGCGTGGATGCGCGAGCTCGGTTACCGCGTGATTTTCGACGCCACGCATGCCGTGCAACGGCCCGGTGGCGCGGGCGATGCGACGAGCGGCGACGGCAAACTGGCGCCGGTCCTGGCGCGGGCGGCGATGGCGGCGGGATGCGACGGCGTTTTCATGGAAGTGCACGAGAATCCCGCGCGCGCGTTGTCCGATGGTCCGAACCAGATTCCGGTAAAGAATTTGCCGAAGATTCTTCGCGTGTTAAAAGCTGTCCATGCTGCCGTCTCGTAGCGCACGCGCGTTTTCCCTGCCCGCGTTCGTCGCCCTCTTTCTGAGCGCGTCGGTTAATTTTGCGAGCCCGTCGCCGCGCGCGAAGGGGTCGAAGTCGCCGGGCGCGTCCATCGACGTGCCTTTGCCGATCGGCCACGAAGCGAAGGGATTGGTTTTGCCCGACTACGACGTCGACGGAAAATTGCGCGTGCGTTTCGAAGCCGGTACGGCCCGTCGTTCCAGCCAGGACGAGATCGAGTTTCACGATCTGAAAGTGACCACTTACGAGAACGATCAGCTCGAACTGGAGATTCAGATGGCCAGGTCCACGCTGGACCTGAATACGCGCGTGCTGAATTCGCCGGGGCGCACGACCATTAAGCGACGCGATTTCGACATCGTCGGCGATTCCGCGCATTTCAACACGCAATCGAAACAGAGCACCCTTACCGGTAACGTGAAGATGGTGTTGAAGGATTCGAGCACGCTGGCGCCGCAGAAAAAATGAAGCGCCTGATCCTTGTTATCGCCGTCGCCATGATGGCCAGTTCCGCTTTCGCGCAAACAGCGGTGAAGCCTGCCGTCGAAAACAAGGCCGCGAAAAAAACGGACGACCCGATGAAGCAAATGTTCGGCGGCAACGCGAAATCGAACGAGCCGGCGACGACGGAAATTTATGCCGACCAGGCGTTTTTCGATTCGGGGAAAAACACCGGCGTTTTTATCGGTCGCGTGAAAGTGCTCGATCCGCGGTTCAATTTGCAGGCGGACAAGCTGACGGTGTTCCTGCGTCGCGGGGAAAACCAGGGACTCGAGAAAGCGATCGCCGAGGGGAACGTCGGCATCGTGCGCGATCGGCTGGAGGCGGACGGCAAAACTTCACGCTCGATCGGACGCGCCGATCGCGCGGTCTACACCACGGCGGATGGCAACGTCGAACTCACCGGCACGCCGCGCGTGCAGCAGGGCATGAACATGAACGTCGCGACCAGCGCCGAGACGGTGATGATTTTGAATCAGAACGGACAGCTCACCACGCGCGGGCCGAGCCGCACCGAGATTCATCAGGAAGCGAAAGCGTCGCCCACGCCCACGCCATGATCGCCGGCGCACCGCCGTTAGCCAGCGCGATCTCCGCGCCGCCGGCTCAGCAAATCCTCGCCACCAAAGAGCTGGTCAAAGTCTACGGCGGTCGCGCCGTCGTGAATGGCATCAACGTCAATGTGCGCGCCGGCGAAATTGTCGGCCTGCTCGGCCCGAATGGCGCCGGCAAAACGACGACGTTTTACATGATCGTCGGCCTGGTGCGGCCGCAGAGCGGACAGGTTATTTTTCGCGACCGCGACGTGACGCGCGAGCCGATGTTCAAGCGCGCCCGGCTCGGCATGGGTTACCTGCCGCAGGAAGAATCGATCTTTCGCAAGATGACGGTGGAGGAAAATATCCTCGCCATTCTCGAGACGCTGCCGCTTTCGAAATACGAGCGCCGCCAGCGTTGCGATGAGCTGCTGCATCAATTCGGCATCGAGAAGATCGCGAAGAATACGGCGTTGACGTTGAGCGGCGGCGAGAAGCGTCGCCTGACGATTGCGCGTTCGCTGGTGACGAATCCGACGCTGCTCATGCTGGACGAACCCTTCAGCGGCGTCGATCCCATCGCGGTTTACGACGTGCAACAGATCGTGGTCAATTTGCGCAAATCCGGGCTCGCCATTCTCATCACCGATCACAACGTGCGCGAGACGTTATCGATCGTTGACCGCGCGTATTTGATCTACGAAGGCCGGGTCGAGAGCGAAGGCTCAAAGGATTTTCTCATAAACGACCCGATCAGCCGGCAGCTTTACTTGGGCGAACGTTTCCGGATGTAAATTCAAGGCGCGCTTTTCGCGTCCCAGATTTTCATCATATCCGGCGAGCCCTGCGCACGAATTCCGGCGTCAGTAAGGATGCCCTCCGTGGCGTTGACCATGCCGGCACGGGGGAAGACCATCGTTTCTCCGCGATAGCGCGCGTCGAAACTAAAGGCGACGGATTCCTCTTTCAGGTTACGCAGGGTGGCGACGAGGTCGGCGAGATTTTTCACGGGATGATTGTTGACCGCTTTCACCACCTGGAAGGAAGGATTGCCGTATCCTTTGGCGAGCGGATGCGGGAAAAAAGGCGAGGGAATAACGACGAGGCGTTCGCCGGGAAACGCCGGACGATCGAACAAACGGGTGATGAGCGGGCTGCCGTCGAGAGCGAGGGCGGCGCTGAAGCCTGCGGCATTCGCTCGCGGCAGACTGCCGATGAGTTCGGCGGAGGCTTCGGAAAAGACCAGCGGCCCGTAAATGAAATAGGAGGGATAGGTGCCGCGCAGGGGCGGTGTTACCACCGGCAGCTCATGGAGGAGGGGCAGTTCGATTGCCATCTCCTTGCCGTTGCGAAAGATTGTCAGTGGCACCCGGTCGTTCCTGGCCAGCTTTTGGATGAGGTAACGAAAGTGGAGCCGCAGGTTGTCGCTCACTTTGATCATACCCTGATCATCCACCGGCACGTCGCCGATCTTCGTGATCACGTCCCATTCTTTGAGCGGATACGCGGCGTCGGTGCGGAACGGCCGATGCACGATGATGCCGCGCACGCTCTCGGGTAAATGGAGGAAAGCCCGGAGCGCGGGATTTTCCAGCGTTTGCAGATCGTCGTACATGACCGGCTTGCCGTCATAATGGCCATCGGAAATGTCTTGCAGGAATAATTCCACTTCCTCGATGGGGATGATGTAGCCGATGTTCTGCGCGCTCTGCAGATGGCTAAACGCGATGCCGACGACTTGATCGTCGAAAACGGCGGGCCCGCCGCTGTTCCCCGGGTTGATGGCAGCATCGATCTGAATGCGGAGACCGGGAATCGTCAGGCTGTAGGATGTGAACTCGATGCGTGAGACAATTCCTTTCGTAATCGAGAGACTGGAGCCTCCGGTCGGATAGCCGTAGACGAGAACCGGCTCGCGCGAATCTGGCAGTCCTTTTTTGAAAGGCAGAGCGGGATGCGTTTTGAAAAAACTTTCGTCGTCCAGCTTGAGCACAGCGAGATCGATCCCGTCGGCGATGGCTTCCACGTGCGCGGAAATTTTATCAGCCGCCTGATTCGCCTGGATCTGCACCTCGCTCGCGTAAAGGACCATGTGCGCATTGGTGAGAATGCGGTTGCCGGCGATGACGGTGCCGGTGCCGGAGATTTCCGTCGGCTCCCGCTTGGTCCAAGGCTTTGTCGGATCAGGTTGGCGAAGCGTGGCAAAGATTTTAACGACGGAGTTCTCGATCGCGCTCGATGGCGTGAGGGAAACCGAAGGGGCGGGTGCCGGCGGCGGAGAACTCTTCGGCCCCGCCGGAGCGCCCTCTACGAGGGACCACGGCAGGAGCAGAGCGATCGCGAGGGGAATTAAGCGGTGCATGACGCAGGAAAGAGCTTGAGCTTAAAAAATGCCAGCATTTCCAATGCTTTCCGCGATGGAATTCCGCGGCGCGTCGGATAAGAATGCTGGCGTCCATGGACGCTAAAACGATCGTTTCCAGCCATCAGGCGCGAAAAGACATCCCGGTGGTGACGGTCGAAAGTTTTTTCACCGGCCACGCGGGCACCTTGCAGTTGCGCCTCGATGGTCCCAGCGTCGGCTTCCACCGGAAAATCCGCGAGCCCACCATCAACCGGCCCGGTCTCGCGCTCTCCGGTTTCTTCAGCTACTTCGCGGAGAAACGCATCCAGGTGCTGGGTGCGGCGGAGAACACCTATCTCAAAAGTCTTTCGCCGAAGCTGCGCGTGCAACGCTTCCGCGAATTGTGCTCGCGCAAAATTCCGTGCCTCGTCGTCTCGCGCGGCGCGCATTTGAGCGAGGAACTCCTGGCCGTGGCGGCCGCGGAAAAAATCGCGGTGTTTCGCACGCCGATGATCACGATGAATTTCATCAACGCGGCGACGATCGCGCTGGAAGCCGATTTTTCGCCGACGGCGACGGAGTACGGCAGCATGGTCGACGTGCTCGGCATCGGCGTTTTGATCCGTGGCGAGAGCGGGATCGGGAAGAGCGAATGCGCGCTGGGGTTGATCGAACGCGGTTACAGCCTGGTCTCCGACGACGTCACGCGCATCACCTCATTCGAGGGGCGCGAGCTGGTGGCGCGGTCGCCGGATCTGACGCGGTTTCACATGGAAGTGCGCGGCATTGGCATCATCAACGTGGTTTCGATTTTCGGCATCGGCGCCATTCGCATCGAGAAACGGCTCGATCTGGTGGTGACGATGAAGGAATGGGCGGCGATGGAGGAGCACGTGGATCGCACCGGACTCGATCGCGAATATTATGAAATTCTCGGAATGAAAATTCCGCACGTAACTCTTCCGGTGCGACCCGGGCGCGATCTGGCGCGCTTAATCGAGGTGGCGGCGATGGATCAAAAACTAAAGGGCCTGGGCAATAACGCGGCGGTGGAATTTAACACGAAGTTGCTCAATGTGATAGAGGGCAGGCATGGGACTCCTTAATCGCAGAACCGGCGCCACCGGCCAAAAATTCGAGAAAGAGATGACGATCGTGAACCGTCTCGGATTGCACGCGCGGCCGGCGGCATTGTTCGTTAAAATCGCGAGCAAGTTTCGCTGCGACGTCTGGGTGAAGAAGGAAGGCGAGGAAGTGAACGGCAAAAGCATCATGGGCATGATGATGCTGGCGGCGGGGCAGGGGTCGAAATTATTGGTGCGCTGCGAGGGGCCGGATGCCGATCGCGCCCTGGAAGAAATCGAGCAGCTGATCGCTTCGCGCTTCAACGAAGATTGACACCCGCGCTACTCTCTCGCGCATGAGTGGCGCCACCGAAACCCGTTTCCAAGGGGTCGGCGTGTCGCCGGGTGTCGCCCGTGGCGTGGTCGAAGTGTTGCGCGATGAACTCGAGGAAATCGAGCGCTATCCGATCGCAGGCGAGCAAATCGGCGGCGAGATCACGCGGTTCGAATCGGCGCTAGTGCAGACGCGCATTCAGATTCTCGAGATGCAGCAGCGCATCGCGGAAGCGATCGGCACGCAGGACGCGAGCATTTTCGACGCGCACCTGCTAGTGGTCGAGGACCGCACCCTCATCGACGAAGTGTTGCGCAAATTGGAACGCGACCGCTGCAACGTCGAAGCCGTCTTCCAGGACGTGGCCGAAAAATACGCGCAGACGTTGAGCAAGATCGACGATCCGTACTTGCGCGAACGCGCGGTCGACATCGAGGACGTGATGCGGCGCGTGGTGCGCAATTTACAGGGCAAAGCGCCCAGCCGCATGCCGCTGCCGGGCCAAGCGCATATTCTCGTGGCGCATAATCTCACGCCCTCCGATGCCGCGTCGGTCGATCGTCATCGCGTGCTTGGTTTCGCGACCGATCTTGGCAGTCGCACTTCGCATACCACCATCATGGCTCGCTCGCTTGGTCTGCCCGCCGTCGTCGGGCTGCACGATGTCACCCGGCATTTGGAATCGGGTCGCCTGGCGTTGCTCGATGGCTTCAGTGGCTGCCTCATTCTCAATCCCTCGCCGGAAACGCTCGCGCAGTACGCCGAGATCGAAATGCGCGAGTTCGAGGTCACCAAAGAGCTGGCGAATTTGCGCGACGAACCCGCCGTTACGCGCGACGGCGAGCACATCGTGCTGTCTGCCAACCTCGAGCTGGCGGAGGACATCGAGAGCGTCGCCACGCAGGGCGCCGAAGGCATCGGCCTTTACCGCACGGAATTTCTCTATCTCGATCGCGAGAATTTGCCCGGCGAAGACGAGCAGGTGGAAACCTATCGCAGCGTCGCCGAAGCAGTGCACCCGCACCCGCTCATCATTCGCACCTTCGATCTCGGCGGCGACAAAATCGCCGGCGGCATCGACGTCAGCGACGAGTTGAATCCATTCCTCGGCTGGCGCGCGATCCGGTTTTGCCTCGAGCACCTCGAAGTCTTCAAGCCGCAGCTCCGCGCCATCCTGCGCGCCGGCGCGGGCGGCAACGTCAAAGTGATGTTCCCGATGATCTCCGGGTTGGGTGAATTGCGCAAAGCGCGCAAAGTTCTCGAAGAATGTCGCGCCGAATTGCGCGCGGAAGGCCATTCCTTTGACGAAAAAATGCCGGTCGGCGCGATGATTGAAATTCCCAGCGCCGTGCTCTGCGCCGATGCGCTGGCGGCGGAAGTCGATTTTTTCAGCATCGGCACGAACGACCTCATTCAATACTCTCTCGCGGTCGACCGCGTGAACGAGCGCATCGCGCATCTCTACCAGCCCTCGCATCCCGCGGTCTTGCGCTTGATCGGGATGGTGGGCGACGCGGCGCGGAAGAGCGGGATTTGGTTCGGCGTTTGCGGGGAAATGGCGAGCGACCTCGAGCTCACGCCGCTCCTGCTCGGACTGGGCGTGGACGAGTTGAGCGTCAGCGCCGCGCTGGTGCCGCGAGTGAAATTCGCGATTCGCAATCTCTCGCGCGCGGAATGCCACGAGTTGGTGGCCGAAGCGCTGACCTTGTCGACGCCGGAAGAAATTCTCGCGCGTTCACGCCAGCTCGCGATGGAACGCTACGGCGCGCTCCTCTCCTGATCGTGTTGGCTATGATCCGGTAGCGGCGCTCTATGAGCGACATGCTCGGCAGACCGGCGGTCAAGACCGCCGCTACAAACGCTCGTCATCCGGAGCGAAGTCGAGGGATGCCGCTGGATTATCCTTAAAAGACTACGCGACCGGATCCCTCGCGACTTCGCTCGGGATGACCATTATTCCCCAGGCAAATCGCCTTCGGGATCGAGCTGTGGCTTGATTCCTTCCTCTTCCATCTTGCGCAGGACGTCGCTCATATCTTCCACTTCGTCCCATACTTCCTGGCTTACGTAAATCGGCGCCTTCTGTTGCATCGCCATCGCAATGCCATCGCTCGGGCGCGCATCGAGCTCGATGATTTTTTTCTGCTGCAGCTCGTTTTCCGCCGCCACGATGATGCGTGCGTAGTAGGTCGCGTTTTTCAGATCGTTGATGATGACGCGTTCGACGTGGGCGCCGACCGCCGTCATCAAATGCGCCATCAAGTCGTGCGTGAGCGGCCGCTCTTTGGTCAGGTCGCGCATGAACATGGTGATCGCGCTGCCTACGGTTTGATCGACGTAAATGATGAAAACCTTTTCGCTGTTGCCGATGAAAACCGCGCAGCCGCCACTCGTCGGCAGAACCGCGCGCACCTGCACTTCGATCACGGTTTTGTTCACTGATTTCACGTTATCGTGCGCGTAGGGAATCTCAAGTTGCGTCGAGGCAGGAGGAGGGCGCGCAATTTTTTCAAGTCGACCTTGCATGTTTGGCGCGATCAATAATTATCCGCTGTGCCGGCTGCGCCAGAAATGATCAAAACCGATTGGGATTTGGAGTCCGCCAACGCGACCTACAACGTCGAGGGCTGGGGCAGCGGATACTTTTCCATCAACGCGAAGGGCAACGTCGTCGCCAAGCCATCGAAGGAAGAGGGCGGCCAGATCGATCTGCTCGCGGTGGTGAATGAAGCGCGCTCGCGCGGCCTCGGTTTCCCGCTCGTGATTCGCTTTCAGGATTTGCTGCGCCATCGCGTCGCTTCCGTCAATCGCGCGTTCGCGCAGGCGATTGCGGAGTTCAATTACGGCAATCACTATCGCGGAGTCTTCCCGATCAAGGTCAACCAGTTGCGCGAAGTGATCGAGGAGATCGTCGACGTCGGCGAGCCGTATCACTTTGGTCTCGAAGCGGGAAGCAAGCCGGAACTCGTCGCCGCGCTCGCCATGCAAAAAAATCCAGAGAGCCTCATTATTTGCAACGGCTACAAGGACGCTGCCTTCATCCGCATCGCGTTGCTCGGGCGCAAGCTCGGCAAATCCGTCATCATCGTGGTCGAGAAACTGGAGGAGCTCGAGCAAACCATTCGCGTCTCGAAGGAAGTCGGCGTCGAGCCGTTGATCGGCATTCGGGTGCGATTGCACAGCAAAGGCGCTGGCAAATGGACGACGAGCGGCGGCGAAAACGCGAAGTTCGGGCTCGATACGGTGAGCCTGGTGCAGGCGAGCGAAACCCTAAAAGCGGAGGGGCTCGCGCATTGTCTCAAGCTCGTTCATTTCCACGTCGGCTCGCAAGTGCCGGACATTTCGACGATCAAACGCGCCGTGCGCGAGGCGACGCGCTACTACGCGAAAATTCATCAGCTCGGTC
This sequence comes from Verrucomicrobiota bacterium, assembly GCA_030854105.1. Classification (GTDB taxonomy): domain Bacteria; phylum Verrucomicrobiota; class Verrucomicrobiia; order Chthoniobacterales; family UBA10450; genus AV69. Next base: position 12,193 of record JALYTV010000043.1, read on the forward strand.
ATCAACTGGGTTATCTCGACGTCGGCGGCGGTCTCGGCGTCGATTACGATGGATCGAAGACGACGTTCGACAGCTCCACCAATTATACCCTGCAGGAATACGCCAATGATGTCGTCTGGAACATCATGGACGTGTGCGATTCCGAAAAGGTTCCGCATCCGGCGATCGTGAGTGAGAGTGGCCGCGCGATCGTCGCGCATCACTCAGTCCTGGTGGTCGAAGCGTTTAGTTCGATCGAGAAAATTTCTCGCGCAGGCGAAGTGAAAGCCGATGCGAAAGATCACAAACTCGTCGGCGAAATTCTCGAGGTGCAGCGCAATCTCAAGAAGAGCAATCGCCGCGAAAGCCTGCACGACGCGCAGCAAATCAAAGAGCAGTTGCAGCAGAATTTCGAAGTCGGCCTGCTCGATCTCGAATCGAAGGCGAAAATCGAAAGCGTTTACTGGCGTGTGGCGCGCAAGATCGTCGAGCTGCATCGCGGCCTGCGTTACATCCCGGAGGAAGTGCGCGAGCTCGAGACCTCGCTGAGCGATCAATACATCTGCAATTTCTCCGTCTTCCAGTCGCTGCTCGATCACTGGGCGCTCGGCCAATTGTTCCCGATCATGCCGATTCATCGCTTGAACGAAGCGCCGGAACGCAACGGCACCATCGTCGACATCACCTGCGATTCGGACGGCAAAGTCTCGAAGTTCATCGACCTGCAGGACGTGCGCGAAACATTGCCGCTGCACGCCATCAGGCCGGACGAAATGTATTTCCTCGGCGTCTTCATGGTCGGCGCTTACCAGGATATCATGGGTGACCTGCACAACTTGTTCGGTCGCGTCACCGAAGTGCACGTGTTTCTCGATCCCGACGAGGAATCGGGTTGGTACATCGAGGAAGTGATCGAAGGCAGCACCATCGGCGAAGTGCTCGCGATGACGCAGTGGGACAAAGTCGAGCTCATGCGCCTGGCCAAATTGCAAGTGGACGCCGCGATCAAAAGCGATCGTTTGAAGCCCAGCGACGCGATGAAATTACTCTCCGATTACGAGCGCGTGCTGCAGGAATATACCTATCTCAGCTTGAACGGCGCGAAGCCGGCGCCGTCATCGGGCTGGTTGCCGCTCAGTTAACCGAGCACCCACATTCCGAGCAGCGCCAGGATAAAATAGGGCACGAGGGTGGCCGCGCCGGCGTACTCCTTCGCCACGCGTTGGCCGAAGAAAAGCGCGAGCATCGTGATGGCTGACGCGAGCGCGCCGAAGAACGCGACCGTGCTCGATGCGGTCACGATCAGCAGCACGCAACCGATTGCGCTGAGAATTCCGGACGCCAATTCCAGCAAGGTCAGCACGCTGAGCAAGAGCCCGACGAAATTAGCCAGCGCGCTCTTGGCAAAGTGACCCGTGAGCCAATCGAGATTGCCGCGGCGATCGATGATTTTGTCGACGCCCGATTGTAAAAAAAGCACCGCCAAAAAAGCGGCGATCAAAATTTGCGCGGCGCGCGTGGAGAATTCCTGAGTAGCGAGCATCAACATCCTGCCAGCGTAGCACGCCCTTTCACTTGTCCGCAGAAAATCCTAGGCCAAGCTCTTGCCCATGTTGACCACGATCAAGAGCGCGCTGGCCAGCGCCGCGCCCGCACCGGAAATACTGGTGCAAGGCTGGGTGCGCACGCGGCGTGATTCGAAAGATTTTTCCTTCATCGAACTCAACGACGGCTCGTGCCTGCGCAATCTCCAGATCATCGCGCCGAGCGCGCTGACTAATTATGCGACGGTGCAGAAACTGATTACCGGCGCGTCGATTCGCGTGCGCGGCGAGCTCGTCGCTTCGCAGGGAAAAGGCCAGCAGTGGGAACTCAAAGCCTGCGCAATCGAGATAATCGGGTCGTCTGACGACAGTTATCCGCTGCAGAAAAAAGGGCACACGCCGGAATTTCTGCGCGGGATTTCGCATCTCCGGCCGCGCTCGAATTTGTTCGGCTCCGTTTTCCGCGTGCGCAGCCGGCTCGCTTTCGCCATTCACCAATTTTTCCAGGAGCGCGGCTTCGTCTACGTGCACACGCCGATCATTACCGGCAGCGATTGCGAAGGCGCGGGCGAATTGTTTCGCATCACCACCATCGACGCGAGAAATCCGCCGCGCACCGCCAACGGCGAGATCGATTACGCGCAGGATTTCTTCGCGCGCTCGACTTACCTCACCGTCAGCGGACAACTGGAGGCCGAGGCGTTTGCCTGCGCGCTCTCGAAGGTCTACACCTTCGGCCCGACTTTTCGCGCGGAGAACTCGAACACGTCGCGGCATGCCAACGAATTCTGGATGATCGAGCCGGAAATGGCGTTCACCGATCTCAACGGCGACATGGATCTGGCGGAGGAGATCGTAAAGTATCTCGTGCGCGACATTCAGAAAAATTGTCCCGACGAACTCGGCCTCTTCGGCAAATTCGTCGACAAGGAATTGGAGCAGCGCCTCGCGTTCGTGATCGAGCGGCCGTTTCAGCGCATCAGCTACACCGAAGCGATCGAGCTGTTGAAAAAGAGCGGCGAGAAATTCGAGTTCCCGGTCGAATACGGACTCAATCTTCAGTCGGAGCACGAGCGCTGGCTGACGGAAAAGCATTTCCAATGTCCCGTCACCGTTTTCAATTACCCGAAGGAAATTAAACCGTTCTACATGCGGTTGAACGACGACAACCAGACCGTGACGGCGATGGATTTACTCGTGCCCGGCATCGGCGAAATCGTTGGCGGGAGTCAGCGCGAAGAGCGGCTCGATGTGCTCGAAGCAAACATGCGCCGGCACAAACTCGATCCCGCTGACTACAAATGGTATCTCGATTTGCGGCGCTACGGCACGGTGCCGCACGCGGGCTTCGGGCTCGGCTTCGAGCGCATGCTCATGTTCGTCACCGGCGTATCGAACATTCGCGATGTCATTCCGTTCGCGCGCACGCCGGGCAGCGCGGAATTTTAACGCTCACACGCGTTGTCATTTTGAGCGCAGCGAAGAACCTCGCGGAGGTCCGCGGTGATTCGCGTGACTCAAATTGCGGCGGGAGGTCCCTCGCGTCCGCTCGGGATGACAGCCCGTGGGCGCGACGGGGTTTGTCCCGCGCACGCCGGGCAGCGCGGAATTTTAGACAGCACGCTGTCATCCCGAGCGAAGCCGAAGGAGCCCGTTGCGGAACGAGAAGGTATTGCAACGGGGTTCTTCGACTCCGCTGCGCTGCGCTCCGCTCAGAATGACAAGAAGAGCAACAGCTCGCGCGCCAAGCAGCGTGGAGTTTTAGCAATGAGGTGGAGCGACCTCTCCCAGGTCGCTTTGGAACGCGCTCGGAGATCGCGTTCCACCTCTGGCATCGCGGAATTTCAGATCGGCTCATAGCCGACCCGATCATCAGCCAGCGCGCTCTATTTTTTCGTCGGCTTTTTGCCTTCGCCGGGACGGTAGTCTTCCTCGGCGGCCGCGAACGCTTTCTCGAGGCCGACCATGTCTTCGCCGGGGCGCAGACTGTCGAACGCTTCCGACTCGCGCTTGAGTTCTTCCTCGGAATAATTCGCCGCTTTGATGGAAAGACCGATGCGGCGCTCGACTTTGTCGACTTTGATGACGCGCGCTTCCACTTCCTGGCCGACCTTGAGCACGTCTTTCACCTTCGCGACATGCTCTTCGCTGAGCTGCGAAATGTGCACCAGCCCGTCGATGTCATCCTGCAATTGCACGAACGCGCCGAAGCTCGCGAGCTTGGTCACTTTGCCCGTGACGAGATCACCGATCTTGTATTTCTGATCGATGTTCTTCCACGGATCCTCGCTCAGTTGCTTCAAGCCGAGGCTGATGCGCTGGTTCGTCTTGTCGATGTCGATGACTTGCGCCTCGACTTCGTCGTTCTTCTTAAATACTTCGCTCGGGTGATTGATCTTGCGCGTCCAGCTCAAATCGGAGACGTGGATCATGCCGTCGATCCCGTCGGCTAATTCCACAAACGCGCCGTACGCGGTCATGTTGCGAATCTGCCCTTTCACCGTGCTGCCGATCTCGAATTTCTTCTCGATCTCGTCCCACGGATTCTGCTCGAGCTGACGCAGACCTAGCGAAATTTTCTGCTCTTCCTTGTTCACGCCGAGCACGACGGCTTCCACTTCCTGGCCGACCGAAAGAATATCGGAGGGACGCATGATGCGCTTCGTCCACGAAAGTTCGGAGACATGGATGAGGCCTTCGACGCCTTCTTCGAGTTCCACGAAGGCGCCGTAAGGAACAAGATTGGTGATCTTGCCTTTGACCTTCTGGCCCGCGGGGAAACGCTCTTCGATTTGATCCCACGGATTGTTCTGCGTCTGCTTGAGCCCGAGCGAAACGCGCTCTTTCTCCTTATTGATGTCGAGCACGATAACTTCGAGCTGCTGACCAACTTTAACCAGCTCGCTCGGGTGACCGAGGCGGCCCCACGTCATGTCGGTGATGTGGAGCAAGCCATCCATGCCATCGAGATCGATGAAGGCGCCGAAATCGGTGAGGTTTTTCACCGTGCCGGTGACGCGATCGCCCACGTTCACGCCTTCGAGGAATTTCTGGCGCTTCTCGCTGCGCTCCTGCTCGATGATCTCGCGCCGGCTGAGGACGACGTTGCGGCGGTCATCGTTGATTTTAACAATTTTGAAATCGTAGGTGTTGCCGACGAACTGCTGGAGATCCTTCGGCGGGATGATGTCGATCTGTGACGCGGGCAAAAACGCTTCCACGCCGATGTTCACCATGAGGCCGCCTTTGACGACGGATTTTACTTTGCCTTTGATGAGCCCGTCGCCTGCGAAAACAGCGGCGATCTTGTTCCAATTCTGACGGTAAGCCGCTTTCTCCTTCGAGAGCACGACCATGCCCTCGTCGTTTTCGAGCCGCTCCAAAAGGACGTCCACTTCGTCGCCAACTTCGAGGCCGTGGACGTCATCAAATTCAGCCGACGGGATCACGCCCTCGGATTTGTAGCCGATGTCGACCAGCACTTCGCGCGGGCGGATTTCGAGAATGCGGCCTTTGACGATGCTGCCTTCACGAAATTCCGGCATCGGTTTCGACATCAATTCCTGCATTTGGGTCATAGTATAAGAGCCTCCTTCGCTGAGACGCAGCGCACGCTGCCGACAGCGGAAATGGGCTGCCACAATAGGCGTTTTCCGCAGGGCGGTCAACTGCCTCGGCGCGGCCTTTTTCTGGAGCACTTTTCCCGCCGCGGCGCGAAGCGGTTTATCGTCCATTCTTGAGTCAGCGGGATTTTTCCCGATAGTGCGACAGACGACGCGATCTGCGCTCGTTCGCTTTATGAAAAAACTGCTCGCTCTCACCTTTAGCCTGCTTGCCGTCACCTCCGCCTTTGCCTCGCCGGCAGAGGATCAGGTGCGCAATGCCATCCAGAGCAAGGACGTCACCGTCGTGCATTTGTGGGCGCCGTGGTGTTCGAATTGTCTCGCGGAATTGAAGAGCGGCGGCTGGTTGAAGATTGCGAAGGCGAATCCGGGCACGAAATTCATTTTCGTTTCTGTCTGGAACGGCGGCGAGAACGGCCTGCCGCTACTGCAGCGCGATGGCCTCTCGGAATTGTCGAACGTCGTGGTCGCGGCCGATCCGGGCCCGCGCACCGGCGCTGGAAGAATAAAACAGTTCGCCGGGCTGCCCTTCTCCTGGATTCCGTCGACGTGGATTTTCAAGGGTGGCGATCTCCGCTACGCGCTCAATTACGGCGAAGTCCGCTTCGATGTGCTCCAGCAATTTCTCGAGGACAGCAAATCGGAGTGGTCGCACAAGGACGAAGCGAAATGAGCGCGCTGTCTATGAAAGCGGACGCGCAAGCGCCGGGCATCCTTTCGCTGATCGGCGACACGCCACTCGTCGAAGTCACCCGCATCGACACCGGCCCGTGCCGGCTGTTCCTCAAGCTCGAATGCCAGAATCCCGGCGGCTCCA
>JALYTV010000117.1 GCA_030854105.1 Verrucomicrobiota bacterium
GCGTTCTCGCCGAGCGACTCAGCGAAATGCCGGCTGCCGAAGAGCCCGTCGCTTGCGGTGAAATTTTCGAACGCTTCTTCGCCGTCGAAAAAAACGAGTTCCACTTTCGCCGCCAGACTCGGCTGCAACGCCAGCACGCGCGCCATTTCCAGGAGCAGACCCGTGCTCGAGCCGCCGTCGTTCGCACCGACAAACGAGATGGTATCGAACGTTTTGGTGTCGTAATGCGAGCAAAGCAAAAACTGCGGTTTGTCGCCAAACGTCGCGATGATATTCGAGAACGTCATCGCGCCGCGCGGCGTTTGTGCGGTGAAAGTTTGCCGCGTCACTTTCCAGCCGGTCGCCTGCAATTCTTTCTCGATGAGCACGCGCGATTTTTCCAGCGCGGCGGATCCGGCCGGTCGCGGCCCGAGATCGACCAGCGCTTTCACCTGCGCGAACGCTTTCTCGCCGGAAAATTTCAGCCAGATCGGGTCGGCTGCGATCGCGACGTTAGACAGCGCGATCATAAAAACGATGGCGACGAGCACGCGCATCAATCGCGCGGCGGCAGGCCGATAATGCCGAGAATGCGCTGCAAATCGTCCGCGCCGTAATATTCAACCTCGATGCGGCCCTGTTTCTCGCCGTGATGCAGGAGGACGCGCGTGCCGAGATGTTCCTGCAACCGCGATTGCAATTCGTCGGACGCGGCGGCGTGAGTCGTGCTTTTGCGGCGGCGTGCGCGCGGCGTGCCGTGCTGGCGCGCCACTAATTTCTCCGTCGCGCGCACGCTCGCGCTGCGACGCAAGACGGTGTCGGCGACCGCAAGCTGCTCCGTCGGTTCCTTCAAACCGAGCAGCACTTTGGCGTGACCAACCGAAAGCAAATTCTGCATCAGCCACGTCTGAATTTGCGGATGCAAATCGAGCAAGCGCATCGCGTTCGCGACCGCGGCGCGGCTGCGACCGACTTTCCGCGCGATGTCTTCCTGGCGCAGGCTGAATTCCTGCGCGAGCCGCGCGTAACCTTGCGCTTCTTCGATCGCGTTCAGGTCCGCGCGCTGCAAATTTTCGATGAGCGAAAGTTCGAGTACTTCGAGATCGTCGGCGCTGCGCACGATCACCGGCACTTCGGCGAGCCCGAGCTGCTGCGCCGCGCGCCAGCGGCGTTCGCCCGCGATGAGTTCGTAACGATCGCCGACGAAGCGCGCGACGAGCGGTTGAATGATGCCGTGCTGCCGGATGGAATCGACCAATTCCTGCAGCGCGTCGGCGGCAAATTCCTGGCGCGGTTGCAGCGGGCTCGGCGCAATCTGATCGAGCTTCACCTGGCGAATGCGCTCGCCGGATTCTGCCGGAGCGCTCGGTACCGCGGCGAGCGGCCGCGCGGAAATGAGCGCACCGAGTCCTTTGCCGAGCGCGGATTTTGCCATCGCGCTGAGGTTATCGGAAGCGATGGGCCAACGCAAACCACTCGTTTGCGACGCGGTCGCCGCGCGTTAGCATCAGCCATGGACGCCGTTTACACGCTTGGCCATTCGCCCGACCCAGACGACGCGTTCATGTTCTACGCGATGGCGGCGGAGAAAATCGATCTGCGCGGCTACAAATTCGAGCATCGGCTCGAAGACATTCAGACGCTGAACGAACGTGCCACGCGCGGCGAGCTGCACATCTCCGCGATCTCGATTCACGCTTACGCTTACGTCGCCGACAAATACGCGCTGCTCGCGTGCGGCGCGAGCATGGGCGACGGCTACGGCCCGATGATCGTGTCGCTTGACGACCCGATCCCAGACGACCCGATCACGTTTCTGCGCGGCAAAAAAATCGCGGTACCGGGAAAGATGACGAGCGCGTTTCTCGCGCTGCAACTTTACCTCGGCGAATTTGAACACGTCGTCGTCCCGTTCGATCAAATTTTCGATCTCGTGAAAAACGGCGGCGCGGATGCGGGCCTCATCATTCACGAAGGCCAGCTCACTTACGCGCAGGCCGGCTTCCGCATGGTGGTCGATCTCGGCGACTGGTGGAAAACGCGCACCGGCCTGCCGCTGCCGCTCGGCGGCAACGTGCTGCGCAAAGACATCCCGCGCGCTATCCAGCGCGATCTGGCGGAAATCCTGCGCGAGAGCATCGATTACGGGCTGGCGCATCGCGACGAAGCGGTGCGGCATTCGCTGCCGTATGCGCGTGACATGGATGCGCCTCTGGCGTCGAGATTTATCGGCATGTACGTGAACGATTACACGCGCGATTACGGCGAAGCCGGCCGCGAAGCGATCCGGCGTTTTCTGGGCGAAGCGCGCGAGCGCGGTTTTATCCAACGCGATGTCGCCCTCGAATTCGTCGGCTAATGATCGCGTCGGCTAATGAAAACTCTGCTGCTTTTCGGCGCGGGTTTTGTCGCCGGGCTGATGAACGCGATCGCCGGCGGCGGCACCATCGTGACGTTTCCGGCACTTCTTTTCGCCGGCCTGCCCGCGATTCCGGCGAACGCCACCAGCACGATGGCGTTACTGCCGGGCACGATCACCGCCGTCATCGGCTATCGCAAAAATTTGCCCGCGACCTGGCGTTGGATTCTGCTTTTTCTGCCAGCCAGCGCGCTCGGCGGCTTGCTCGGCGGCATCCTGCTCACGTGCACGCCTGCGCAAGTCTTCGATCGCCTGGTGCCGTTTCTCATTTTGTTTGCAACGGTCGTGTTCATGGCGCGCGGACTTATCGTGCGCATTTTTCCGATCAAAAATAGACAGCGCGCTTCGCGGCGCTGGCTGGCGGGCGCGCTCGTTTTCCAATTTCTAGTCTCGCTTTACGGCGGCTATTTCGGCGCGGGCATCGGCATTCTCATGCTCGCTTCGCTCGGGCTGCTCGGTTTTAGCGACATCCACGAGATGAACGTGGTCAAAGGCGTCCTCGGGTTTGTTATCAACGTGATGGCTGCGGTTTACTTCGCGCTGCGGCATCTGGTGCATTGGCCGGAGGCGGGCGTGGTCGCGCTCGGCGGCATCACGGGCGGATTTCTCGGCGCGCACTTTGCGCAACGCGTGCCGCAGCGCGTCGTGCGCTGGGCAATCACCACCATCGGGCTCGGCCTGAGCGCCGCGCTTTTCTATCAGCGGCTCGGCTAAACGCGCTGGCTATTTTTTCGGAGCGGGCGATTTCTCGCCCTTCGGATTCTGCACCATCTGCGTGACGAAGTCTTTCACACGTTCGCCTTCTTTCTTGAACCCGACTTTGAAATCCTGCGTGCCGTATTCGAACAAAACGACAAAGCAGAAAGTGAAGAACGCGAAAAGGACGAGCCAGAAGAGCCCGCGAATGAGAGACATGGCGAAGATGCTATCGCAGCGCTTGCTTGCGGTCAACGCTGCGGCGCACGCTTGAACGTGCGAGTGAAGCTGCGATTCTGTGCGCGATGCGCGTGCCGCTCCTCGATCTTGGCGAACAATACCGCGCGTTAGCCGACCCGATCCGGGCCGAGATCGAGGAAGTGCTGGCGACGCAGCGCTTCATTCTCGGACCGAAAGTGGCTGCGTTTGAGGAAGCAATGGCGGCATATTGCGGCGTACCCTACGCGATCGGAGTGTCGTCGGGCACCGACGCGCTGCTGAACGTGCTGATGGCTCTCGAACTCGGCCCGGGCGATGCCGTGATCACAACGCCGTTCTCATTTTTCGCGACCGCCGGTTGCATCGCGCGCGTCGACGCGACGCCGGTTTTCGTCGATATCGATCCCAATACCTTCAACCTTTCGCCCCAGGCGCTGGAACGCTTTTTGACGAAAGAGTGCCGTCATCGTGACGGAAAAATTTTCACGCGCGACGGCTCGACCGTTTGCGCCATCCTGCCGGTGCATCTCTTCGGGCTCGCCTGCGACATGCAGGAAATCATGCGCATCGCACGCGAGCACGAGCTGCTGGTGATCGAAGACGCGGCGCAAGCGGTGGGCGCGGAATTCCCGTGGGACGGTCGCATGGTGAAGGCGGGATCGGTGGGTGACGCTGGTTGCTTCAGTTTTTATCCGTCGAAAAATCTCGGCGCGGCGGGGGACGCGGGATTGATCACCTGTCGCAATGAGCAATTGGCCGCGCGCTTCCGCATTTTTCGGCAGCACGGCATGGAGCCGCGTTATCATCATCAATTTATCGGCGGCAATTTTCGTCTCGATGAAATACAGGCGGCGATTCTCAAGGTGAAGTTGCCCTCGCTCGACGGCTGGTCGGCCACGCGGCGCGAGATTGCGAAATTTTATCGTCGCGGTCTCAGCGATCCGTCGTTAGCGATCTCGTTTCAAGCCGAACCCTTCCGCGAGCACGATGGCAACCATCATATTTATCATCAGTTTGTCATTCGTGCGCAGCGGCGCGACGAGCTGCGCGCGCATCTCACGCAGCAGGAGATCGGCACGGAAATTTACTACCCGATCCCGCTGCATTTGCAGGAATGTTTTGCCTATCTGGAATACAAACGCGGCGAATTTCCGGAGGCGGAGCGAGCGGCGGAAGAAGTGCTGGCGTTGCCGATTTACCCGGAGCTGAAGCGTGATGCGCAACAGTTTGTGGTCGATCAAATCGCGGCATTTTACCGCTAGCCGACGCACTTGCGAGGACTGCCCCGCCAGCCTATATGAACGGCTCGCGCAACGGGTAGGTTCCGGAGTGGCCAAACGGGGCAGACTGTAAATCTGCTGGCTTTACGCCTTCGCTGGTTCGAATCCAGCCCTGCCCATGTCTTTCAACAGCGTCTTTTCCACGCGCGACGGTTGATCGCATTTGTCGACCGGACAGATCATGCCGCAGACAAAAAAAGCGCCTGACCGGCGAAGGCCAGACGCTTTCTCGAAAATAATTAATGGAACGGGAAGCTTAGCGCTGTCCGCGGTCGCCACGGCCATATCCGCCGCCGCCACCACCGCCACCGCCGCCGCCATAGCCGCCGCCACCACCACCGCCGCCGCCACGACCACCGT
>JALYTV010000044.1 GCA_030854105.1 Verrucomicrobiota bacterium
CTCGCTGGCTCTGGACAACAACGGCCAGCCTGTTCCCACCTACGACCAGAACGTGGTCATCGGTTTCGCTCATGTCTTCACAGGTTGGTATTGGGCAACCTCGGGAACGCCGAAGTGGACCTACGAGCCTCCAAACTATCGCCTGCCCATGTTGGCTTTCTCGGATCACCACGACACGGGCGCGAAGCTCTTGCTCGATAACAACGTACTGCCTGCAAACCAGACGCAGACGCAGGACCTCAAGGATGCGCTCGATATTATTTTCAACCACCCCAATGTTGGCCCATTTATCGCGCGCCAGCTTATTCAGCGATTGATTACCGCGAATCCAAGCCCGGGATACATCTACCGTGTCGCTCAAGTCTTTAGCGACAATGGCCAGGGCGTGCGGGGCGACATGACAGCGGTCGTACAAGCGATCCTCCTCGACTACGAAGCTCGCACGACGAGCGATCTCGCTTCGGCGAGCTACGGCCATGAGCGCGAACCGCTGCTACGCCTTTCGAATCTCTATCGTGCCTTCAACGCCAGCGCGACCAGTGGTAACTTCGCCATCGGCAATCAGACCGGCAACTTCGCCCAGGCGACGCTCTACTCACCGACGGTATTTAACTTTTTCCCGCCGGACTATATCCAGCCGGGCCCGATCGCGCAGGCTGGTCTCTTCGCGCCGGAGTTCGCCATTACGACGGATACGACCGTGATTACCTCGGCTAACAAGATGCGCAGTTCCGTTTATCAGCAGCCTTCTGGAACGAATGCAGATGTGATGGTCTGCGATCTTTCGACGCTGACTCCCCTTGCCTCGAACCCTGGCGCCCTCGTGGATTCGCTCAACAATCTTCTGATGAACGGCGCGATGTCGTCATCTATGCGCGACATCATCGTCAACGCCGTTACTCAAATCCCCGCTGCCAACACCCTCGAGCGAGCGCAGACTGCCGTGCATCTCATGGTCACCTCGCCCGAATTCGTTATCGAAAAATGAACATCCCGCGCCGAACCTTTTTGCGTCAAGCCGCCTGCGCCGCTGTTGGCACTACTTCGATTGCTTCGACCGTTTGGAACCTGCGCGCGATCAATGCGATGGCGGCGCAAACGCTGGCGCCGAGTACGGAATTTCGCGCGCTCGTCTGTTTGTTTCTCTACGGTGGCAATGATGCGAACAACATGATCGTGGCGCGTGACAATACCAACTACGCCAGTTATGCCGCCGCGCGGGGTCCTCTCGCGCTGGCGCAGAATTCATTGCTCGCGATTAACCCCACTACGCCCGACCCACAAGGCCGGCTCTTTGGTTTGCACCCGAGTATGCCGGAGCTGCAGACGCTGTTTAATACGGACAAGGCGCTGGCTATTCTTTCTAATGTCGGAACGCTGCTCCAGCCAACGACGCTTGCGCAGTATCAGAACGGGACGGCAGCGTTGCCTTCTCAACTATTTTCGCACGCAGATCAACAGGTGGAATGGCAAACCTCCTGGCCTGATGCGCCGCCGAAGACGGGCTGGGGCGGTCGCATGGCGGACTTGCTCACGTCGTTCAACAGCGCGACGGCGATCTCGATGTCTATTTCTCTCGCCGGGACGAACACCTTTCAGGTCGGCAACAGCGTTTTCGAATATCAAGTATCACCCGGTGGCACCATCGGCCTGAGTGGATTCAACGGGACCGACGGCAGGATTCGTTACCAGGCCGTGCAGGACATGCTGAACTTGCCGCACCAGAATCTTTTCGAGTCCGAGTTCGCCAATATCACGAATCGCTCGATTGCGAACAATGCCGCATTATCCAGCGCGCTCACAGGCGTCACGATCAACACGCCCTTCCCGGCAAACTCCAACCTGAGCGATCAGCTCAAGATGATCGCGAAGCTAATTGCCGCCCGCGACACCCTCGGCATGCGCCGGCAGATTTACTTCTGCTCCGTGGGCGGTTACGATACGCACAGCAATGAGCTTATTTCGCAGGCCAGCTTGCTTACCGAATTGAGCCAGAGCATGAACGCCTTCTATCGCGCGACGCAGGAGTTGAGCATCGCGGATCGCGTAACGCTTTTCACCGCTTCCGACTTTGGACGCACCTTTGCTTCCAATGGCACGGGCGCCGACCACGCCTGGGGTAGTCACGCGATGGTCATGGGTGGCTCGGTGAAAGGCGGCGACATGTACGGCAGCTATCCCACGCTCGTGCTCAACGGCCCCGACGACGTCGGCCAGGGACGCTGGCTGCCATCCACTGCGGTCGACGAATACTCCGCGACGCTGGCGAAATGGTATGGTGTAACGAGTAGCAGCGATCTGATGAACGCGCTGCCTAATATCGGCCGTTTCCCAACCAACGATCTTGGCTTCATGAATTTGTTGCCGCCGCCTCCGCCGCCCGGTTCCTGAAATGCGGCGCTCCGCGATCGTCATCGCGCTACTTGTCGGTGTGTGCCTCGCCGTACTCGCCTGGCGCTTTCGTGCGCAGACGACCACGGTTGCGACGACTTCTGCACCCGCCTGGACTTCGATCCCACCTTCGACGCCAGCGCCGGAGATCGCGTCGGCTAACGTTCCATCGCCCGCGGCAACGCCGATTCCCTCCGCTTCCGTCGCGCCGAATGCGTTGTCGCTGGAACAGACCGGTCACGACGCCGCCGCCCTCCGCGCCGGCGCGAAAGACACGCACATGCTCGGCGTGAAAATGGCGCTACGCGATTACCGCGCCGCCATTGGGGAAAATCCGGTCGGCACCAACAGCGAGATCACGGCCGCGCTGCTCGGGCGCAATGCGCGCGGCGCTACCTTCACCGCCGAATCATTCCCGCGCGATGGCGAGGGCAACCTGCTCGATCGCTGGGACCATCCCTATTTTTTCCATCAGCTCTCGCGCAGCCAGATGGAAATTCGCTCCGCCGGTCCCGATGGCGTGATGTGGACGGCAGACGACGAACTCATTCGCTAGCCCTCAGCAATCGCGATTTAACTCGACCTCCGGCGCGGTTGGCGGAGACTTTCCGCGACGATCACGTCGCGGAACGTGCGTTGCGCGTGCGACGGAAACGGAACTACCGGTGAAACTTGACCAGCTCTTCGCCGAATTGAAACGCCGCAATGTCTACCGCGGCGCGGCGGCCTATTTCATCGGCGCGTGGCTCATCGCACAAGTCGTCACGCAGACGTTTCCATTCTTCGATATTCCCAACTGGGTAGTGAAAACGATTCTGACTTGCCTCGCGGTCGGCTTTCCCGTCGCGATGGTTCTCTCGTGGATTTACGACCTCACGCCCGAAGGATGGAAACACGCCGAGGAAGTCGATCAAACCACGCCGACCCAGCGCGCCGTCGGCCGCAAAATAGACTACGCGATCATCGTGGTGCTGTTGCTGGTGATCGCGCTGCTTGTTTTCCATTCGCATTTACCTTGGAGCGCCGGCATTCCCGAAAAAAGCATCGCCGTGCTGCCCTTCGCGAACCTGAGCGAGAATAACGAAAACTCCTTCTTCGCCGACGGCGTGCAGGACGATCTCCTGACCAACCTCGCCAAAATCAAGGATCTCAAAGTGATCAGCCGCACCAGTGTCCTGCCGTTTCGCGGCGCGCGCGAAAATTTGCGCGCGATCGCAAAGCAGCTCGGCGTGGCCAACATTCTCGAAGGCAGCGTGCGGCGTGTCGGCGATCGCGTGGTGGTGAATGTGCAGTTGATCAATGCGCTCAAGGATCAGCATCTCTGGGCGAATTCCTACGATCGCACCATTGCCGATTCCCTTGGCCTCGAGGGCGAACTCGCTTCGGAAATTGCCGACGCGCTCAAGGCCACGTTGACGCCCGAGGAAAAAGAACGCGTGCAGCGGCGCCCCACCGAAAACGCCGACGCCTGGACGCTTTATCTGCGCGGACGCGAGTTCCAGCTCAAGCCGGATACGACGCTGCAGGATTTGCGCATCGCGGAACAACTTTACGAACAGGCGGTCCAGCTCGACCCGAAGTTTGCCCTCGCGCACGCGATGCTTTCGATCACCTGCGCGAGCATTTTTCATTTTCAGGAACCACTCTCGACGTGGAAGGATAAGGCGCGCGCCGAAGCAAACCTTGCGCTGCGATTGCAACCGAACCTCGCCGCCGCCCACACCGCCTCGGCCTATTGCAGTTATTGGTTCGATTCCGATTACGATTCGGCGCTGCGGGAATTCGGGATCGCGCGCGAACTCGAGCCGAACGATCCGTGGATCGTCTTTTCGATCGCGGCCATCCGCCGCCGGCAGGGAAAATGGGAGGAAGCGTTGCAACTCTATCAGCGCGCAGAGCAGCTCGATCCCCAGAATCCCAATATTGTGCGCAACATTCTCATCACAAACACCGCCATGCGCCGTTGGGATGCGGCCGCGCGGGCCGCGGCACGTTTCCGGCAGATTTCGCCCGAGTCACTCGTCGCGCGAATTCAAAGCTC
This sequence comes from Verrucomicrobiota bacterium, assembly GCA_030854105.1. Lineage (GTDB taxonomy): Bacteria > Verrucomicrobiota > Verrucomicrobiia > Chthoniobacterales > UBA10450 > AV69. The sequence continues at coordinate 4,433 of JALYTV010000044.1, forward strand.
CTACGTCGAGTTTTTTCGAAAAGACGATCGCGCTGCTCTGCGACGTGATTTGGCGAATGTGCCCGCCGGCGTTGATCCAGACGGCATCGTGACCTCGTGTCGCTGGGAAGGCGCGATGCTGGAGCATGACTTCGCGGTCGCGCGCGAAATTTTAGAGAAATCGCCGCTGGAAGAACTCGATTATATGACCGGCGGCAGCACGCCGAAGAGTTTCCTGCTTGGTTGCGCCACGATGGCTGCGGGTGGAAACGCGACGGCGTTATTCGAAGACGCTGCCCGGAAGTTTGAGCGCGCGGTCGGCGAGAGTCCTGCCAGCGCGGAGTGCCACGCGAATCTCGGGATTTGCTACGCCTACCTCGGGCGGCATGACGACGCCATTCGCGCAGGAATGCGCGCCACGGAACTAAAGCCGGAAAGCACGGACGCGTTTGACGGCGCGCTCATGAAATGTTGCCTCGCCCTCATCTACGCGCGCGTCGGCGAAGCGGATGCGGCGTTTCAGTTATTGAAGGAATTGGCGCACAAACCGGGCGCGGTCGATACCGTTTGCTACAGCGTGACTCACAGCGATCTCGCGACGCGCTGGGAATGGGATCCGCTGCGGCGCGATCCGCGCTTCGCCACCTTGCTGGCCGGCACGCGCTAGATTTACTCCACCTGCTCGCTGCCTTGCTGGTAAGGGTGCGGCACACGCTGCAACTGCATCGTCGCAAAACTCATCAGTAAAACCAGCAGCGCGATGAGACCGAAATACATCCCGCCCATCGTCCAACGCTGCGACGGCGTTACTTCGAAATAGCGGCGCTCTTCCTCGGTGCGCTTGCGGAAAAGCGACAACAAACGCGGCACGGCCATCACCAGCAAAATCCAAATGATCACGTTCGGGTGTGTCCAGGCCAAAAAACCGAGAATGACGAATCCCGGCAGCCATAGCCACGGCGAAAGCGCGGTCACCACGCGGCCGCCATCGAGTATTCCGACCGGCGCAAGGTTGAACAGATTCAAAAAATATCCCGACCAGGCGATCGCGATCAGCAATGGGGTATCGGTAGCCAGCCCGATCACGTGACAGGCCAGAGCGCCCGCGGCGCCGAAAATCGGGCCGCCGATGCCGACCGACGCTTCCATCCACGCGTTGCGCGGCGCTTCCTTCAGCGCGATGAACGCGCCCATGAACGGAATGAACATCGGCGCGCTGACTTTGAGCCCGAACCAGCGCGCGATCACCAAATGTCCGCACTCATGCACGAGCAGCAGCACCACGAATCCCACCGCGAAACGCCAGCCCCACACCATGGCGTAAGCGCCGATCATCAGCAGCATCGAGCCGCCGGATTTCAGCAAAATCGGCAGCACGAATTTCAGTTGCCCCAGATATTTCAACGCCACCGCCCCCGCCATCGCGATCGGACCGAGCGCGCGCTTGGTTTTGTTCGTGCCAGATTCCTTCGGCGGCGCGGACGGCGCGAGCGGCTGGGAAATTTCCGGCATCCTCATTATTCGCGCAGGTTAGAGACTTTGCAGGTCGCGAAATGCGCGCCCGAGCGTTTCCGTGAGGTCGCCTGACAATAGCGATTGCTCGCTCGCGCCGCCGTTAAACAGCGCGATCTCCGCCGCGCGCCCGCACACCCACGCGCCGACGCGCCCCGCGTCGTAGGTCGAAAGTTTTTGCGCCAGCAACGCCGCGCACACGCCCGTGAGCAGGTCGCCCATCCCGCCCGTCGCCATCCCGGGATTGCCCGTCGTATTGTAACTGAGCGCACGCCCTTTCTCCGCCACGATGGTGCGACTCCCTTTCAACAACAGCGCGACTGGATAATCGGCGACAAATTTTCGCGCAATCTTCGCCCGCGCTTTCTTCATCGCGCCGCCGAGCCGTTCCATCTCGCCCGGATGCGGCGTGAGCAACAGCGGCGCTTTGATTTTTTTCAACAAGCGAACATCAGACGACACGATGTTGAGCGCGTCGGCATCCAGCACGGCGGGTCGGTCGAGCTGGCGCAAAAGCGCTAGCAACTCCTTCGCGCGCTCTTGCCCGAGACCGGGACCGATTCCCCAAGCGTCGACCTCGACGTCCCGGAGCTCGGCGTAGGACTTCATCGATTTCACCATGGCCTCCGGCGGAACGATCGCGGCCACGAGCGGGTAAATTTCCTCCGGCACGAACACCTCCACGAGCCCGGCGCCGCCGCGCAACGCGCCGCGTGCGCACATCGCCGCCGCGCCAATCAAGCCGCGCGAACCGGCCACGATGCCCACGCGGCCAAATTGATTTTTGTAGCTGGAGAATTTTCGCCGCGGCAACAGCGCGCGCAATGACGCCGGCGTCGCGACGACTTCGTCCGTCGCCGCAAACTGCAATTCGCCGAGCGGAACAATTTCCAGCCGGCCCACAAAGTTGATCGCGTCGTCTATAAGCAGACCGCGTTTCGCCGCGCCGATCGCAACCGTGAAATCCGCGACCACTGCGTCCTCGTCCGCAGCGCCGTTATCGGCATCGAGGCCGCTGGGAAGATCGAGCGCGAAAACGAACGCGTTCAGGTCGCGGCGCAAATTATTGATCGCGCGACACGCGCCGCGTATCGGGTCGCGCAGCGGCGGCTTCGACCCGAGACCGAGCAAACCATCGATCACGATCAATGGCGACGAGACCGGTTGCTCGGTCGCGGTCGCGGTGCGAAAAGCGGCGATCTTTTTCTGTAGCGTTTCGCCCGCTCCAGCGGCGGTGAGATGAACTTCCACCTGCCAGCCCGCGCGCTTCAGCGCCGTGCCCGCCACGACCGCATCGCCACCGTTATTCCCCTTGCCCGCAAAAACGAGACAGTGCGACGGCTGAGGGGAAATTTTCTGGATGAAGCGCGCGACCCCAGCCCCGGCTTCATCCATGAGCGCTGTGATCCCGCGCGCAAACGCGGCCTGCTCGGCCTCGCGCATTTGCGCCACGCTCACCACTGGCGAAATCACTCCGCCGCTTTCTTTTTCTTCTTGCTGGTCGATGATTTTTTGCCGCTCTTCGACGAACTTTTCTTCTTTTTCGAACTGCGCGCATGCTTGTGCGAAGAAGACCCGGAGCCGCGCATGTAACGCTGATCGAGGAACGGCTGCTGGCCGACATTCACCGCCGACGAACGATTGGTGAAGCTGGAGCGCTGCGCCACGACGGGCAGTTGTTCAATACCGCGCGCGATCGCTTCCGCCAGTCGCTGCTGGTAGGCGGGGTTCAGGCAGCGCTGCGCTTCGGCATAGTTGGTGAGAAAACCGCACTCTACGAGAACGGCGGGAATCGAAGTTTGCCGCAACACGTAATAGCCGCGGCGACGCACCCCGCGATTTTCCGTGCGCGCAACGCTGAGGACATTGCGGTGAATCGAGCTGGCTAACGGCGCGCTCTCGGTGCTGTAAAAGTAAGTCTCGATGCCATCCGCGCCTGTGCGCGGCGCGGAGTTGAAATGGATGGAAACGAAAATGGCGTTGCGCTGCGAATTGGCGATGCCGACGCGGTTCCCGAGAGTAACGAAATAATCCCCACCGCGCGTAAGGATGACGCGATAGCCGGCGCCGGCCAAAAGAGTGCGCAAGCGGAGAGCGACGCTGAGGGTGGCGTCCTTCTCGGACGCGCGTTGACCGGAAATGCCGCCGCGATCAAAACCGCCGTGCCCGGCATCGATCACGACGGTGGTGAACCGATTTTGGGCAAGCGCGTTCGCCTGCAGGCCGATCACAGCCAGCACGCTCACAAAAACCAAACGCAGGAAATTTTTCATCAATCAGCTTCGGGCGGACGAGCGGACAACTTAGGCAGATTTTTCTTCGTTGTCTGCACGGCAGCGTCTTCCGCCATGCCGCCGACCACGGCGAGGTCGCCATCCGGTTCACGCCGGAAGTGGGGACGCGTTTTTGTTTCCAGAAGCATGGTGTGCGAAATCATCTGCCCGTTCAAGCCGATGACGGCGTACGACCAGACGCGCGGCGCGCTGCAATGCAAGACGTGCAATTGATTCTGCCGGTCGAACTCCGCATGCGGCTCGTCGAAAGCGATGACGCGCCCGAGCGAGTAGGTCGCGTAAACGACGCCGCTGTTTTCATTTTCGACGCGCACATAAAGCGAGGTGTGATCGGGAAAGCGATTGCTCAGGAGCGAGAAGGTGCGCGTTTCGCCGTCGCCGCCTGCGGGCGCGCCCACGGTCTGTTTCCAGATCGGCCGCGCATTCACGACCTGCACGACTTTGGTCTGCGAGTAATAGAATTTGCCGAGATCAGCGAAGTAGACGTTTGCGCGGATGTGATAGGTGCCGAGATCCTGGATGGGAAAAAGCGAGGTGAGATTAATCTTCTGCGTCACGGTGTTGCCGGAGGCGATGTGCAACGGCGGCAATTCTTCGCGCGGGGTTGGCCCGAGAGATTCGCCATCGCCGCTCGTGATCTCGAACCCGTACCAATGCTGGCCGGCGTCGTCGCGCAAATCGATGTCGCGCCCGGCGCGGTTGGTGATGGAGACGGTGGCCATGAGGGGCTCGTAGGAGATGTATTGCAGTCGGTGAAATTTCAGTTGCACCTGAATCTGCGCGGAAGCGAGCGGCACGACGCACACCAAACCGAGCCAGATCGCCGCCACCTTCAGCGCGCAAGATTGAAACGAAGAAAATTTCATGCCGTTTGCCGGCGCCATTCCGGCAGTGCGCGTCGTTTGCGTTCTTCCACCGCGTCGATGAGCAATTCGTCCCACGGCTTTTTCACCGTCTCCACCGGCGGACGGACCGAGCGATCGTAGGCAAACTCGATCTCGCCCCAACTGACGATCTCATAGACAGCCTGCTGGCCGCGCGCGGCCGTCGTCTCCGCGTGCACGATGTCGCCCTGGCGCAGATAAACGGTACCCACATGTTTGCCCGCCACCATCTGCACCGCGCCGCTGCGACGCGCGAGGCAGCACATCTGCAAAACATCGAGCACGTGGAAAAGGTCCGGCGCGCCGGGCAACATGCGCACGGAACGCTCGATCGCGGCGATGAGACGTTCGCCGTCGATCGGCTCAGGGAAAACTTTTGAGCCGGTGAGCTCAAGGCGCTGTTCGGTGGCAGCGTAGCTTGGGAAAAAAAGCGTCTGCAGACCGTCCCACGTCTCGCTGAGCATGGCGCCGAGCGCAAAGCCATCGAGGCCGGGCGCCTCGAGTTGCGCCAGAAAAAGTCGCGGTCGCACCGAAGGCTGGCGGCGCAAATAGACCAGCGTCTCGCTTTCGCTCGTAGTCAGCGCGCTCCCGTAGCCGGTGTAATCCTTGACCATCTGCACCAGTTGCGGGCCTATCTCGGCGTCACGGTGCACGATGAGCAATTGGATCACGGAGAAGCAGTGTTAGGGACAGGCGCGCGAGTGAGCAGATCGGATGGCTCGGCGCGCACCGTCTGCAGCTTGTCATCATAAAAAATCCGGATGATGTAGCCCAGATATTTTCTGTGGCCCGGATCGGTGGGCAAATCATCGGCGCTGGCGGCCTCGGCCTTTTTTTTGCGCGTGGAAATTTTCCCCGGCGTGACAGCGGCGGCGGCGGCGGAAATCGCCGCCTCGGAAGTGATGGCGTGCGTCTTCAAACGCAGATAGGAAACGATCAACGTCTCCGGATTCGCTTCGCTCCAATCGTGCTTGCTGTTGAACCACTCGTAGTTCACGTCGGCGTCCGTGTCGACGAAGCGATCATTGCCGACGAGATCGTAGAAACGCACGATGATCTTGAGCTTCGACATGTCGATGGCGACGCCGGGCCGTTTCTTCACTGCGATCTTTAATTTCAGATTCGTCTCCGCATCGGGATCGACCACTTCCTCCAGCGCGACGTCGGCGACGCCAAAGGTCGAGCCTGCGGGAATGCCGTCCGCATCCAGCGGCGTGCCGGCGCTGTCGGTTGGCGCGCGCGGCGGCGGTTGTTGCGCGCCAGTTTTCAAGCGCCGATCTGCCAGCTCGTAGAACGTGCCCGCATCGGGACCGAGCTCGATAATTTTGCGCCAGGTATCGTTCGCGCGGTCGAGGTTCTGCGTGGAATCGTAATCGCTGGCGAGCTCAGCTAGCACGCTCGCGTTTTTCGGGTCGCGTTGCGACGCCTCCTGCAATTTGGCGATCGCGTTCATCATGTCGCCGCGTTCGCGCAGAGCGGTCGCCTGTTTCAACAAACGATCGGAGGCGGAAAGCGTCGTGGTGCTGGCTTCGCCGGGCGTGGCAACAGCGGCCGCTGGCGCGGCGGCGACGGGCGTCGCGCTGCTCATAGCCGACGCGATCCTGGGAGCAGGCGTCGCGGCAGCGGCATGTTGCGCGCGTGCGCGCGCGCTGAAATGAAACGCGGTGACGAGCAACTCCGCCGCGCCGATCACGAGCAACACGCCGAGCGCGATGGCAAAGGGACGATCGGTGCGAGGAGAATCGACGAGGGCGGACATGGGGCGAAAATTCAGTTAGAGGGCGAGCACGAGGCTGTCAATGGACGCGACAACCGACAAACGCCGCGGCACCGGCGTTCAAAGCAATCAGCGCGAAATATCCGACTGCGAGAGCAGACGAAAACCTTCGCCGAGCAAAACGGCCGTCGCGCATTCCGCGTCGTCTACGTGCATGGCGATGGCGGCTTTGCCGTTCGGTCGCGTGAGCAGCGGATAAGTGAAATGGATATTCACCTCCGCCATCAAGAGCGCGGCCAGCATCTTCATCAACTGCGTCGCCACCTCGCGCAGCTCGATCACCAGCAGCGTGCACACGCCGAAGGCGATGTTGTTGGTGTGGAACAATTCCTCCACGCGCTCCGGGTCGCTTACGATCACACGCGCGATGGCGGAGTCGGTCGACTCGGTCACGCTGAGGGCGACGACGTGGGTGTGATGCGCGTTGAGCAGCTTCACCACGTCGAGCATGGCGCCGACTTTGTTGGGAAGGAAAATGGTGAATTGGCTCACGAGCGGGCCGCCAATCTTCGAGGTGGTTTCAGGTAAATCGATGGGCATATCAACGCCGGAGCGTTCCGGAGGAGCGGATTATTTCACCGTCCGCTCCCATTGCGCAACCGAATATCGCGTGTTTAGATTTTCTTGCGCTGCGGCAGCATCCAGGCCTGCATTTTTTGCAGGCCGAGTTCGAGCCGGGTCTTCACCGTGCCGAGTGGCTTGCGCGTTTTGGCCGCGATCTCGCGATGGCTCATGCCGTTAAAAAACGAAAGCTCGAGCGCCTCGCGTTGATACTCAGGCAGCGCGCTCATCTGCTCCTGCAAATAACGGCGGAGATCGGCGCGCGTCGTTGATCGTTCGCCATCGACGCCGGTGGATTTGCCCGACGGCAGCACGTTGATCTCTTCCTCGAAGCGGTCCTTCGCGCGACCGTAAGCATGGCGCCGGCGCAAACGATCGATCGCGCGCCGCCGCGTAATCGTCGTGAGCCAGCCGAGCGGCTTGCCCACGCGCGGCGCGTAGTTCGCCGCCTGCTTCCAGATTTGCAGCAGCGTCTCCTGCAGCACGTCCTCGGCTTCGGTCGGCTCGTGAATCACGCTCATTATGATGGCGAGCAACGTTTCGCCGTGACGATCATACAAAACGGCGAGCGCATCCTCATCGCGCGCCGAGATGGCCGACATCAACGCTTCATCCGTCGTCGCGTCCCCGGCAAAATCGATCTCGGGCCGGATCATCAAGTCTCGGTCGTGTTCGCTGCGTCCGTCTCGCCTAGAGCGCGCCACCAGTCGGCGTAGGCGACTTCGGAAACGAGCGGGTTTCCCGGGTGCACCCATTGATCCGGATGCGAAGGGCAAGCAGGCGTCGGACAGTGAACCTCCCGGCCCTCTTCGGCGACGAGAACATCGCGTCCGTGAAAGGTGCGCTCGCAGAGCAGACACAACCGTTCGTCATCCAGCGAAAGCCACGGGCGAAACGCATCGGCCGCGCGCAACGCCGCCAAATCCGCAGCCCGGAATGCTTTTCGCGAAAGCGCCATGCAGGCAACTTCTGAGAGATGCGCGCCTCGGCAATGAGCCGGACTTATGAACGTGAGATAAGGAAAAGTCCTATGCCGCCAGCGCAACATCTTCGCCGGCTCGCCCGCAGATCGTGTCGTCTAAAATCCGCCAGCGCGTTCTAGATGGCCGTCTGCGCGCGCACCCAGTCGAGGGCGAAGCGAGCCACCGCGCGCGCATTCGGCAATTGCAGCTTCTCTTTAATATGGGCGCGATGCGCTTCCACCGTTTTCGGGCTCAGTTTCAAATGCCGCGCAATCTCGGGCACATCGTTTCCCTCGCCGATCAATTGGAGCACTTCGAGTTCGCGATCGCTCAAACGGCCAATCGGTGATGTCGCCGCTCCGGCGCCGCGCACATGATCGTGCAGCATGTGCGACGACATCGCCGGGCTCACAAAAATCTCGCCGCGCAAAACCGTCCGCACCGCATGGATAAAATGCTCGAGCGCCTCGCGTTTCATCACATAGCCGTTCGCGCCCGCGCGCAAGGCCCGTTCGGCAAAGATCGCTTCGTCGTGCATAGAGAGGATGAGCACCGGCAGCTTCGGTTTCTCCGCGCGAATCGCTTTGGTGAGTTCAATCCCGTTCGAGCTGCCGTCGAGACCGATGTCGAGCACGACCAGATCGAATTTCCGCGCGCGCAATTCACCCAGCGCCGACGCGCTCGTGGCCGCTTCGCCGCGCACGACGAGATCGGTTTCGTCGTTGAGCAATTGCACCACGCCTTTGCGAAACAGTGGATGATCATCCACCACCAGCACCGCGCGTTTTCCCTCTTTGGCCATGCGCCGGCGATCCTAATTCTTCACCGGTATGCGCACGCGTATTTTCGTGCCGCCTTTTCCCGAGGAGAGCAGCTCCATGGCGCCGCCGCGACGCTGGCGCGATACTGCATCATCTGCATCCCGAGCCCGGCGCGCACGCGGCGCGCCTTGCCTTTACCGTTGTCGCTCACAGACAGCACGATCTCGGTTTTCGTTTTCTCCAGGCAAATAATGATCTCGCTCGGTTGCGCATGCTTGATCGCGTTCTGCACCGCTTCTTGCGCGATGCGATAAATATTCACCGCCATGTCCGCATTCGTGACGCGCAGACTACGCGGGCCGAGGCTGCGGCAGCGCACGATTTGATTGGTGCGCGACGCCAGCTCACGCAACGCCGACGCCAGCCCCACCGTGCCCAGCTCCGGCGGATGCAGCCCACGGGCGAGATCGCGCGCCAGACCAGCGTTGCCATTTACCGTTTCCGCCGCCTCGCGCAACGAGCTGGCGGCGAGTTTGCTTTTGCGCGCCACCGCGCGTGCGCTCGATTTCAAGAAGAACGCGGTCGCCGTGAGTTCCTGGCACAGGCTATCGTGTAAATCCTGGCTGATGCGCGCGCGCTCGCGCTCGGTCACTTTCAAAATCTCGCGCTCGAGCTTTCGCCGGCGCGCGACTTCGTCCTGCAGTTGCTTGTTCATTTCCTGCAACTCCGCCGTCCGCTCGCGCACGCGCTGTTCCAGCTTCTCCTGCGCTTCATGCAGCGCTGTCGCGTCACGCGCGATCTTCGCGAAGCTTCGCACTGCACCGTTGGCGTGATGCAGCCGCCGCATCACGCCATCGACCCAAATGCGCCGGCCGTCTTTGCGCAAATGCCAGCGCCGGTCCGATGCCACGCCTTCCGCGCGCGCGATCGCAATCTCCTTCTCCATCCGGCCCGCTCTGCGATCTTCCGGCGTGAAGATTATTTCCGCCGAGCGCCCAGCGCTTCCTTCGCGCTCCAGCCAAACACTTTCTCCGCGCCACTGCTCCAATAGCTGATGAGGCCCTCCTTCGGCTCGAGCAGGAACATCGCGTAGTCCGGCGTTCCTTCGACCAGCAGACTGAAACGCTCCTCCGCATCGCGCATCTCGGCGATGCGCTGAAGCGGAAGCGGCTCATCTTTGCGCAAACGCTTGATCGCCTTCGTCGTGCGTCGTTTTTTTGGCATTACCGGATTAAGCAATCGCGGTGTTCTCGCGCGAATGCAATCTTAACCGACGCGATCCCGGTTCTCCGCTTACCATCCCCGCGCGTCTGAGATCAGCAGGATGACGGCAGCGCGTGCTGCCCGGCGCTGCGACCCGCGGAAAGTCACCCAGGCGCAGGGCGCGCCCCGGGGATCAGCCTCCAGCATGCTCCTCGTCCCTAGCAAATTGTAAAAGGCGGGACTGACCCCTATTCTCTCCCGACCCCTATTCTCTCCCTTTCATGTGGACTCCTCGGGTCTGACCCTAAGCCCACTGTCCGTCAAATCAGGGCAACCCCAGATTGACCCCGATTCCTCTTCTAGCGCTGAGTTAGAGATAAGCGCAAAGCTCGCACTTCGCGCTGTAGGCGACCGATTAGCTCAGCCCGCGCAATCCCCTCGCGTTCTGGACATCGACGTAAAATCTCGATTATTTTACCAAATTGTCGAAAGCGAAGGTATTTGGGAGCGTCAGGAGGAACCTCGCCGGAAGATTTTCCTCCATTAGTCGCCCGAGCGTAAAGAAAGCAGCGAAACAAGGGGACGGTCTTTTGATCTGCCCTTCCCGGTCGCGTCTGACTTAGTAACGACAACCACAGCAGCCGGAGTTCGTTTGCCGTATTAGCAGGCAGAGGACACAAATTACGACGGCGTAAAAGCTTCGTTACCAGATTGCTAGTGGCAAGCCCTCGGTTGGAAGGATCCGAAACAAGGCTAAAGAGGTCCGGCTTTGTCTCCGAAATCCCCAGCCAGAAACGATCGTGAAGGCGAACGACCTCGACAGCTAATGTTGTCGAGGGTGATTCGGTGTTTTCTAAATATCGCACGAGCCAGTTGTTACCGTTGAATAAAACTTGCTCGCAAACCTCGGCGTAACGTCGACCCTCAGGGGTGGGTTCGCCGAAATTGTGTTCCGCAGGGATAAGGTGGTTTTGGCCACGCGACGTTGCGCTAGATAAGGCGATTACGGCCACGAAACTAAATTGAATAAATGAAGCTCTCAAGAGAATAGGGCTCAGTCCTACCTTTTACAATTTCTCGCAGAGCAGTGGAGGCGTTGTTTAGGCCATCCATCGCCAGGCGATCTTTAACCAAAAAACATCCGCCCGCCGATCCCAGCAGCCGAGCAGATGATACATCGCTCTTCCAGGTTCCAAACGGAACGGCCGCAGCATTCCCCCTTCTTTAGCCTTTCGGATCGCCCTGTCGATGAAAAATTGTAAAACGCGGGACCGGTTTCTATTCTCTTCCTTCTCCAACAGCGGTTTCGTCAGGCCATCGCTCTAGTCTAACAACGAAAGTGTTCGTTCAGGATTTCCGAGTCGTTAAACTCACTCGCCAGCGTCTGCGCCTGGCAACACCATTTTCGCGGTATTCTTCTCGATTCTCATTGCTGAAATAAACAAAGGCGTCACGATTTCCAAAGCTACGTATGCCTAACGAATCGCGCTCGCTCTGGGAGATGTACGATGCCGAAACGGAGCCGTGGCGGCGCGGTCGCAACATCCTTCTCATCATCGGCGCCGTTCATTTCCTCCTGCAATGCGTTCCGCTTTACGCCAGCTTGGCCCGCAGCGATATCGATCGCCTGCTCAGCACGTGCGTGATCGTAGTCACATTCTGGCTGCAATTTTATTTCGTCTGGATCGGCGTGCAGTGGCTCCGCTGGGTTTGGGGAGCGTGGACAATGCTCGTCGGGTTTTGGTTAGCCATTTGCGGTTGGAGCTACAGCATTCCTTTCGAAATCGTCGCCGGCCTGGCCTCGCTCTTGATGGGTGCGTTTCTGCTTTCACCTGCTGTCTATTTTTTTGCGAAGCACCAAAAGGAACGGCTTTCGTGGAAACGCGCCCTCGTGGTGGGCCTCGCTTGTCTGCTGCTGCTCGGGAACGTCGTCGCCATCAGCCTTTTCGTCGCCGTCGTCCGTTTTCAGCGACAACGGGAAGCAAACGAGTTCGCGCAGAGCGCCGTTTCTGAAATCTTCGCTAATCGAGATCGCGCGTGGACGCTCGCTCACCTGAGCCCGGAAAGTAAGCGCGCCGACAACGCGACGATGGTCGATCAGTTTTTTGCCGCGGTTGCTTCGAAGATCAAGGGATTCCAGCAAGTGGGATCCCCGTCCACCCTGACCGCAACCCAGCTAGAATTTCCATTCACCTTCCAATCCCAGAGCGACGCGCTCGTCGAAGCCGACACCGACGACACTCCGATTCGAATGCACTTCATCTTGCAGAATCGCGGTGATCGTTGGGAAATTGCAGGCTTTTCCTGGCATTACGCCACGCTCACGCCGCCCGGGGGCGACATTCGCAAGTCCGAGCGCGACGAGTTTCACAGCCGATGAAGCCGCATACTCATTCTGCCAAACTTCCGAGCGGCCCGCGGGCGCAGCCGGCCGCAGAATTATTGCCGCCGCAAAGTCTGCAGGATTCCGTAGGTGGCGCGTACGAGGAGGTAGGCGCGGAATTTTTCCGGCACTTCATCGAGCTCTGCGACTTTCAACCAATTGCGAAGGTCCTCGATGTCGGCAGCGGATCGGGTCGCTTAGCCGTCCCGCTCACAGAATATTTGAATGGCGCCGGATCCTACGACGGCTTCGACATTTCGGAGGAAAGCGTCGCCTGGTGTCGCGAAAACATCACGACACGCTTTCCGCGTTTCCTCTTCCAGTGGGCTGATATCCACAACGGCTCATACAACCCGAGCGGAAACGTGCGATCGTTGGAATTTCGTTTTCCCTATCCCGACGCGACTTTCGATTTCGTTTTTCTCACCTCCGTGTTCACTCACATGCTGCCGGCTGAGGTGGAGCATTATCTCGCAGAAATCGCGCGCGTGCTGAAGCCGGGCGGCCGTTGTTTAATCACTTACTTTCTCTTGAATGAGGAATCGACCGAGCTCATCGAGCTGAAGAAAGGCGTTCTTAATTTCGAGCACGAGGGCGCTGGCTACCGCACCACCCGGGCCGACCAACCGGAAAGCGCGGTGGCTTATCCGGAGGCGTTCATTTTCCAGCTTTACGAGCGAGCG
>JALYTV010000118.1:0-1937 GCA_030854105.1 Verrucomicrobiota bacterium
CACGGTGAGGTCTTCGTAGAGCGAGAATTTTTGGCTCATGTAGCCAATTTGGCGGCGGATCGCTTCGCCTTGCTCCACCACATCTAGCCCGAGCACGCTCGCTTTGCCTTCCGTCGGAGCTAGCAAACCGCACAAGATTCGAATCAGAGTCGACTTCCCGGAGCCGTTGGGGCCGAGCAGCCCGTAAACTTCGCCGGGCGCGATTTCGAGATTCAACTCCCGCAATGCCATTACCGCGCGACGCCGGAACGGCGTCGGAAAAATTTTGCTCCGGCCGCGAACGCGAATAGCAGGCTCATTCATGGCGAATCTCGAAACCGCGCGCGACCGGCGGCGTGCTGAGAGCGGTGCGGTGTTCGCCTTTAACGTGTGCGTGCAATTCGCTTTGCCGAATCGCTTCGAGGAACGCGCTGACTTCGTCATCAGAGCCCGTGGTCTGCAATTCCACGCGGCCATCGGGTTGGTTGCGCACCCAGCCGGTCACGTCGAAACCGTGCGCGATCTGGCGGATCGAGTAGCGAAAGCCGACGCCTTGCACTCGTCCTTCATAGAAGACCTGCCATGCGCTCATGGCAGTCAATAAAGCCGCAGCCCGTCGATGTTGTCGAGCTAGGGGACGATCGGGTCCGTTCCCGGGATCGGAGTCGGCTCGGGGAAATCCTGCGGCAGCGGCTCCGGTGGCGCAATTAAACGCGGATCGTCGTTGTCGAGGCGGAATTTCGCCACTCTACTGATCGCGGTCGGGGGCGGGGTAGCGGTGGCGGCTGCGACCACTTCCGGCGAAGCCACCCTGATGTCATCGCTGGCGACGTAACCCTGTTCGCCCGACAACAGTTTTACTTTGGTGAAACCGAAGGAAGCGCGCACCACGGTGAGGAGCGTATCGTGATTGAGCTTTTGATCGGGGCCGTTGCCCTGCTGGGGGCCGTAGCGGTAGAACGGCGTCTCGTTGGCGGTGACGCTAAAGAATTTGGCGCCGTTGGCGGCTGCCATCCTGGCCGTGTTCGAACTCGAGCAGGCACCGAGGAGCAGCAACGCCGCAGCCGAAAGCAATAACGAAGACTTCATGGCGGATTAAACCCAGAGCTATTCCCGTTCCCCGCCGCCAATTTACTTGTAACAGTAAATAAGGCAAAAGCTGCTCGCTTCGCCTTCCAACAGGTCGACGGACACGAAGTATTGACCGCTCTCCGGCGCGGTAAAACCGGCCGCCGCCTTATTGCCGTCGTCGTAATGCTGCGTGACCAGCAGCTTGCCCGCCTCGTCGTAAATGTAGACCGCGATCTTCTTCGCCGGGTCCGCGGCTCCAGCCGAGAACCAGTAATCGTTGCCCGCGAAAAGATTTACCGCGATGAGCGCGCGGTCGTTCGCCTTTACCGACCCGCACCAGTGACCGTCACGAATCTTGAAACCGTCGTTGGTAAACGCGCCGGCCACATCCAGCGCGTTCTTGCGCGCATTCACTTCGGCGTCGGTATCGGCGAACACCAACGTCGCGCTGCCGATCATAGCCAGCGCGATCACCAGAGCGCGGATCATTTCGTCTCCTTGCGTTGAATTTGCTGCATCAATGTCGTCACCACGTCGTGCACTTTGCGGACGTCTTCCGCACTCGGCGCCGTGCCCGGCGGGAAGGAAACCAGTTTTTCCAGGGTGCCGAGTTGATCATGCACGCTCTTCACCAGCGGATCGTCGCGCAATTCCGGCGACACATCGTTCAGTTTCTGTTGGATGAAACGCACCAGCGCCGGCTGCCGCAAAACTTTGGCCGACCGCTCATCGTAATTCGCCGCCACCGAACCGCTGACCACCTGCGTGCCGCGAATCCAGCCGCCAATGCTCACGAGCTGCGAAAGTTCTTCACTGTGAAGCATTGTCATCGCGTCGCGCACATCTTTGAGCGCGCTGTCGAGTTCGATCCGCACCTGCTTCCAATC